>NZ_KV831751.1:102426-200372 GCF_001837205.1 Streptococcus sp. HMSC064D12 | reverse complement strand
TTGAAGCCTACAAAAAATTTTGGAAGGGCTATGTTGATTTTAAGGGCCGTTCAACACCTTCAGATTACTGGTTTGCATGTTCGGCACATCTATTGATTTTCTTTACTTGGTATTTGCTCCTAGCAGTGTTTGAAAGAATGGTAGCTGAAACAGGATCAAGCGATTTATTTACTATTGGTGTTATTTTACTACTTATCTTTTTTGCCTATGGTGTTGCTGCGGTTTTACCTGGTATTGCTCTAACGGTTCGTCGTTTACGTGATGCTGGCTATAATTGGCCGTATATTTTTATTCCTTTAATCCCATTTGTCGGTATTTTTATCTTCATTTTTCTATTATGTCAACCAACAAAAGTAGAAGTGCCATTGAACAACGTCGATAACCCACAGCAATAATGACAATCAACCAACTCTTTGAGTTGGTTTTTCTAATGTCAAAAAAAGTTTTATGTTAATGTTGCACATTTTAATATTTCTGATATAATCTTATCTGAGACTAATCAATACTAAAATATATTTAAGAAATGTGAATATTCTATGAAACTACTTCGTCATTTAAAAGAAAAACGTTACCTTATTTTGGCATTTACCCTACCGGCTATTCTTTTGGCATTGGCTATTGTCTTTTTGCAGCCTGCGCAGAATCATGCTAAGGTCCAAGTTAAGGTGGGGACTAAGCAGTCATCATCAAGCAAACCCAAGGCTTCATCCAAGTCATCGAGCTCAAGTTCGTCGTCATCTTCTTCAACTTCAAGTGAGTCATCAAGCTCAACGGTAGAAGCAGCTAGTCAGACAGAAGCAAGCTCAACTCCTGCGGTAGCATCGGCACCAACGCCTTCTTCAGCACAAGAGGCTTATCAAGCGCCCCAGTATAACTATGTACCACCAACAGCTTATACAGAGTCACATAGTGATGCTCCAAGTTACACAGCTCCTGCCTACAGTGCAGATGTCAGCTCTGGGACAGCAGAATAAGGATTAAAGAAAAGGAATTTAGGTTTAGAGATGAAAAATAAAGTTTTAGCATTAGTAACAGGATTATCTAGTTTAGTCCTATTAGCAGCTTGTTCAAACCAGCAAAATGGGTTGACTTCGACGACTTCATCTTCATCAGTAGAGCAGTCACAATCAAGTAGTAGTGAAAGCTCTAGCATAAGTACAAGTTCAAGCTCTAGTCAAGAGAAAAAGGTAGATACCTCTGCCTATGATAGCATCATTAGTAAGTACCAAACGGCTGTGGCCAACAACCAAACGGATGCCTCACTTAATTCTCTCATTGTGACCTATGCTAATTCTCAAACAAGTCCTGCCTCAACGGTCTATACTTACCATGATTTGGATGGTAATGGTGTTGATGAGTTGATTCTTGCTTTTAAGCCAGGTAAACTCTTTAAAGAACATGTGATTACGGATATTTACACTATATCTAAGGATAGTGGTCAGGTTGTTCGTCTGACAGAGGGGCCACAACTGGGCATGTTGGGTGAGCGTATGACATTGGCCTACCTCATGGATAACACCTTTAGCTACTATGGTAGTGCTGGTGCTATGGCTGGTGGAGGTGCAGGCTACCGCTTTAGTAGTGATGGTCAGTCTCTTGTAAAAGAGGACAGTGATTCGGGTGCTGAAAAAGCAGATCTTTCTAGTTGGGATTGGAAGGACTTGGACAGTGCTTCAAGTAATAGTAGTTCTAGCACAGTGTCACAAACTCAAACCAGTTCGACAGCCCTTAAGGCTGATGAACTCAAAAATGGTAACTACAAGTCAGCTGTAGGGACATGGAAGTCTTCAAATGGAAAGACCATCACCATTACTTCGGACGGACAATTGGAACTCTGGGGATATACCTACCCAATTGATTCAGTGAGTGCAAAACAATCTGACTCAGGTGGGTTCAACCTAACTTATGTTGATTCCAATCCAACAGGTAATACCCCCATTCAGTTCTATCCTAAACGGGTCGCTGATTTTACAAATGCTGGAGACAGTAGCAAGGATCGAATCTTAGCGACGAATGGGATGCCTTCAGAGGAAAGTTATTTTTACAGAGTGGATTAATTTTTGAGAACCAATATATCAATCATAAAGTCAGGCCTAGGGTCTGGCTTTTTTGCCATCCTAACAACTTTCAAGGCGAGACAATTTCTCTATTCTTGTGCTATAATAAAAGTTATGACTAATGAATTTCACCATGTAACCGTTCTTTTGCACGAAACTGTTGATATGCTTGATATCAAGCCCGATGGCATCTATGTAGATGCGACTTTGGGTGGCGCAGGACATTCGTCTTATCTTTTGTCACAATTGTCTGAAAAGGGTCATTTGTACTGCTTCGATCAGGATCAAAAGGCTATTGATAATGCTCAAGTGCGTCTCAAGGATTATATTGATAAGGGGATGGTGACTTTCATCAAGGATAATTTCCGTAATCTCAAGTCCAACCTTGAAGCCTTGGGGGTGTCTGAAATTGATGGCATTCTCTATGACTTGGGTGTCTCTAGCCCACAGTTGGATGAGCGTGAGCGTGGTTTTTCCTATAAACAGGATGCCAAGCTGGATATGCGCATGAATGAGGAGGCGAGCTTGACCGCTTATGATGTGGTCAATACCTATCCTTACAACGATTTGGTGCGTATCTTCTTCAAGTACGGTGAGGACAAGTTCTCTAAACAGATTGCACGTAAGATTGAACAGGCTCGTCAGGTTAAACCAATTGAGACCACGACGGAACTGGCGGAAATCATTAAATCAGCTAAGCCTGCTAAGGAATTGAAGAAGAAGGGGCATCCAGCCAAGCAAATTTTCCAGGCTATTCGTATCGAAGTGAACGATGAGCTTGGTGCTGCGGATGAGTCTATTCAAGAGGCCTTGGATTTACTTGCTGTAGATGGTCGTATTTCGGTTATTACCTTCCATTCTTTGGAGGATCGATTGACTAAACAGCTTTTCAAGGAAGCCAGTACGGTAGATGTGCCTAAAGGTCTACCTTTTATTCCTGAAGACCTTCAACCTAAGGTAGCCTTAGTTAATCGTAAGCCAATCCTACCTAGTCAGGAAGAATTAGAAGCTAATAACCGCTCGCATTCTGCTAAATTGCGTGTGGCTAAAAAAATCAGGAAATAATTATGGAAAATAAGGAACATCAGATTGTTAATAGAGCTATTAGAAACCATATTCGTTTTATGACGCGTATGGAAAAGGCCTTCTATTCGGCAATTGTTTTGACAGCTATTGTGATGAGTATCGCAGTTGTATTTTTACAAGGGCGTAATCAGGCTATCAAGCAACAAATCACAGACCTTAATAGCAAGATTAGTGATGAAAAAACAGAGCTTAACAATGCTAAGCAGGCGGTTAATGAGTTGACTAACTCTGACCGTATTAAAGAGATTGCTAATAAGGCAGGCCTGTCTATTAATAACGATAGTATTAAGAGTGTGAAATAGCCAATGAACAGATTAAGAAAACTTAAACATTTATTTCTAAACTATGTCGTTAGGGATAGGCGAAAGCCAGCCCAGAACCGACAGCACGTTGGTCAGAACCTTATGGTTCTTAGTATCTTTATCTTTTTCGTCTTTATTATCAACTTTGTGGTGATTATCGGGACAGACAGTAAGTTTGGTGTCGATTTGTCGACCCAGGCTGCTAAGTCTTATAACACTAAGACCACAGTGGCTGCTAAGCGTGGTACGATTTACGACCGAAATGGAAATGTTTTGGCTGAGGATTCAACCAGTTATGCCATTTACGCAATCGTGTCTACCAGCTATGTGTCAGCGACTCAAGAAAAACTCTATGTCCAAGATAGTCAGTTTGACAAGGTTGCCGATATTTTAAAGGATAAGCTAGGAATTGAAAAGAGTGCTGCCTTGGCTCAATTGCGTACTAAGGGTGCCTATCAGGTTTCCTTTGGACTAAAGGGGAAGGGAATCACCTACTCTGTTAAAGAAGAACTAGAGAAAGCCTTTAAAGATGCGGGAATTAAGGGGATGGCCTTTGAAGCAACAACGTCACGTATGTACCCTAATGGGACCTTTGCGTCAGAGTTTCTTGGTCGTGCTGAAGCTGTTGAAAATAAAAAAGACGGTTCTTATTCTTTGATTGGTCAGACTGGTTTGGAGCGTTCGCTTAATAGCCTCTTGACAGGGACAGATGGTGAGGCCATCTATGAGAAGGATAAAAACGGTAATACTCTTCTAGGTACGGAAACCATTACCAAGGAAGCAATCGATGGTAAGAACATCTATACAACCTTGTCAGCGCCTCTTCAAACCTTCCTAGAAACGCAGATGGATACCTTTATGGAGCAGACAAAAGGGGTAAATGCTTCAGCGACAGTTGTTAATGCTAAGACAGGTGAGATTCTTGCAACGACACAACGTCCGACCTATAATTCTGATACCCTTGAAGGACAGGCTAAGAAGAACTATGACTGGGTTAACCGTCTTTACGAAGCCCAGTATGAGCCTGGATCAACCATGAAGGTCATGCTCTTGTCAGCTGCTATTAACAATGGAAGCTTCAACCCGAATGCGACCTATAGTAATGCCAACGGTATTAAGGTTGACGACGTTGAAATCAATGACTGGTCAATCAATGAAGGTATCTCAACAGGTCAAAACATGTCATTTGCCCAAGGGTTCTCCTATTCAAGTAACGTTGGTATGACCATTTTGGAACAAGAGATGGGGGACAAAGTCTGGTCTAACTACCTTTCTCTCTACAAATTTGGTCTTCCAACTCGCTTTGGTATGGTAGGTGAGTCTTCTGGTGTTGTCTCTCGAAACTCTGTTAATATCGCTCAATCATCTTTTGGACAAGGGATTTCAGTGACTCAGGTACAAATGCTTCGAGCCTTTACCGCAATTTCTAACAAAGGTATTATGCTGGAACCTCAGTTTATTAAACAGGTTGCTGATGTTAACCAAGGTACTGTCCGTACAGCTAAGAAAGAAGTTATCGGCAAGCCAGTTTCTAAGCAGGCCGCCTCTGAAACTCGTAATTATATGATTTCTGTTGGCACAGACCCAGAGTTCGGTACTCTTTACAATAAATCTGAAGGTTCACCGATTATCCAGGTCGGCAATTATGACGTTTCAGTTAAGTCAGGAACGGCTCAAGTTGCCGATGAAAAGACTGGGACTTACAAAGATGGGGCTAATGAAACTCTCAACTCAGTTGTGGCCATGGTTCCTGCAGATGATCCAGAATACATCATGTATGTGACTGTTCAAGAGCCTAAGACCTGGGATAATAATTTCTATGCGACTGTGGTTAACCCGGTTTTGGAAGAAGCCATGTCTATGGGCGACACCCTAGATACTTCTGTTTCTGAAGGTAGTGAAAAGACCGAAGAAACGAGCTATCAAACTGGCGATATTATCGGTAAGCGTCCAGGTGAGACAGCTAACACCCTTCGTCAAAACTTGATTCATCCGATTGTTTTGGGTGTTGGTGATAAGATTGAGAAGGTTTCTGTAGATGCCAAAGCCAATATTAAGGCTAATGAACAGATTCTTATCATGACCAATGACTTCACAGAACTTCCAGACATGTATGGTTGGACCAAGAAGAACGTTGAAACCTTTGCTAAATGGAAAGGCATTAAAATTACTTACAAGGGTGGCAAGTCAGGGACTGTTACCAAACAAAGTGTTGCGGCAGGAAAAGCCCTGTCTAAAACCAAGAAGATTACCATTACTTTAGGAGACTAAGATGACTATGAGTCTGATAGCAGGCGTGGCCGCCTTTGTGTTGACGGTGCTAGCCATGCCTCACTTTATTACTTACTATAAAATCAAGAAAATCGGTGGCCAACAAATGCATGAAGATGTGAAGCAGCATTTGGCTAAGGCTGGGACGCCAACTATGGGAGGGACAGTCTTCCTAGTAGTTGCTATCTTGGTTAGCTTGATTTTCAACTTCCACGTCTTTAGCGAGGGACACCAAGCCTATGGTGCCACAGTGGGGATTCTCTTTGTCATTTTGATTTATGGAATCATAGGCTTCCTTGATGATTTCCTTAAGATTTTCCGTCAAATCAATGAGGGACTTAAACCTTGGCAAAAGATGGCCTTGCAGATTATTGCGGGTTTGCTTTTCTACTTTATCCACGTACTTCCTAGTGGGACAGATAGCCTAGCTATTGGTGGATTAACCATTCACCTCGGTGTCTTTTATGTTCTCTTTGTCCTATTCTGGATTGTTGGTTTCTCAAATGCTGTGAACTTGACAGACGGTATTGATGGTTTAGCTTCTATCTCTGTGGTTATCAGCTTGATTGCCTATGGGATTATCGCTTTTGTCAAGGGTGAGTTCGCTATCTTGACCATCATTATCACTATGATTGGGGCTCTTCTTGGCTTCTTCGTCTTTAACCACAAGCCAGCCAAGGTCTTTATGGGAGATGTTGGTTCCTTGTCACTCGGAGCTATGCTTGCAGTTATCTCTATTGCCTTACGTGTAGAGTGGACCCTACTCTTGATTGGTGTGGTTTATGTCTTTGAGACAGCTTCTGTCATGCTACAGGTCAGCTATTTCAAATACACTAAGCGTAAGTATGGAGAAGGTCGTCGTATCTTCCGTATGACCCCATTCCACCATCACCTCGAATTGGGTGGTCTTTCAGGTAAGGGCGACAAATGGTCAGAGTGGAAGGTTGATGCTTTCCTTTGGGCAGTTGGAGCACTTGCAAGTGCCATTACCCTTTGGATGGTTCTTGGAAACGTTATGAAATAAATGAAAGGAGCAGAAATGCTCTTTTTTTGTTATAATGATAGGGATAGACTAGATAGAAAAGAAGTAAATAAACATGTCATTTAAAGATTTTAATTTTAAAACATTTATTCAGGAGGCTCTTGACGAGATTAAGTTTAAGGAGCCAACACCTGTTCAACAGAAATTGATTCCTGTAGTCCGTTCAGGTCGTGATTTGGTTGGTGAATCAAAGACGGGTTCAGGGAAGACACATACCTTCCTTTTGCCAATTTTTGAGAAACTCAATCCAAAGAGTGGAGATGTTCAAGTTGTTATCACAGCGCCATCACGTGAATTGGCGACACAGATTTACCAAGCGACAAAACAGATTGCTAAACACTCTGATACAGAAATTCGTGTTGTTAACTATGTGGGTGGTACAGACAAGCAACGTCAGATTGAGAAACTCAAGGTAGCCCAACCTCATATTGTTATCGGTACACCAGGGCGTATCTATGACCTAGTTAAGTCTGGTGACTTGGCTATCCACAAGGCCCATACCTTTGTTGTTGACGAAGCTGATATGACCATGGACATGGGATTCTTGGATACTGTGGACAAGATTGCGGCAAGCCTTCCTAAAGAAGTGCAAATTTTGGTCTTCTCAGCAACCATTCCTCAAAAATTACAGCCATTCTTGAAGAAGTATTTGACCAATCCCGTCATGGAACAAATCAAAACTTCAACAGTTATTGCTGATACCATTGATAACTGGTTGGTATCTACTAAGGGTCGCAACAAGAATGAACAGATTCTTGAGATGCTTAAGGGGATGCAACCATACCTGGCAATGATTTTCGTTAATACCAAGGAACGTGCAGACGATTTGCACAGCTACCTAGTGTCAAATGGTCTTAAGGTTGCCAAAATTCATGGAGGTATTCCACCACGTGAGCGTAAGCGTATCATGAATCAAGTCAAGAAGCTTGATTTTGAGTACATTGTAGCGACTGACCTTGCAGCGCGTGGGATTGATATTGAAGGGGTTAGTCATGTTATCAACGATGCTATCCCTCAGGATTTGTCTTTCTTTGTTCACCGTGTAGGGCGTACAGGACGTAATGGTTTGTCAGGAACAGCTATCACCCTTTATCAACCAAGTGACGACTCAGATATTCGTGAGCTTGAAAAGATGGGGATTACCTTTGACCCTAAAGTCTATAAGGACGGCGAGTTTCAAGATACTTATGACCGTGACCGTCGTGCCAACCGTGAAAAAGCCTATCAAAAACTTGATACGGAAATGATCGGTTTGGTTAAGAAGAAAAAGAAAAAAATCAAGCCTGGCTACAAGAAGAAAATTCAGTGGAAGGTTGACGAAAAACGCAAACGTGAGCGTCGTGCGGCTAACCGTGCTAAGGGGCGTGCTGAGCGTAAAGCTAAGAAGCAAAGTTTCTAAGTATTGGCTTCTAGGTGAGAGCAAATTTTAATTTAAAAATTCAAGAGGTTGAAACCAAAGTGTTTCAGCTTTTTTGATTATTATCAAACTTTTTGGAAACTCAAAAGACCTTATTTAGTTTGAAGATATATTTTTCTTTTGAGCCTAAGGTCTCAAAATTTCCCAACGCTTATGCCTACAAAGTCTTAGTCGTCATTATCACAGCGACAAGTCTCAGTATATGCTCACTACACTCGCAAAATAATTGGCTGTCTTAAGAACTGAAACTATGACAGATTTTAAATAGTTTTATCACAGCCATTTTTAAGAAACTTTTCGTTTAAAGTAAAATAATGTGTAAGTTTGAGGTTATTAGTTGAGTCAACTCTCAAAATCAGGTAGTGACATTTATGTCACTACTTTTTTGTTGGCTTTCTATCTATAATACAATCATAGCTTTTGAGAAAAGGCTAAAAAATATTTTAAAGGAGGTTGTTTTAATGACAACACAAATCATTAACAATTTTAACTCACTTAATTCCGAAGATCTTTCTACTGTTAAGGGTGGAGCATGTAGTTTTTGGGGAGCTACAGCTGCCGTAGGCGTCGGGGCTGTTGGAGGAGCCATTAAAGGTGGTATTCAAACAGGCACTTGGCAAGGTGCAGCCTTAAAGGGTATTGGTTATGGTATTAAAGGTGGGATTACTTATGGCCTTACTTGTCGTTATTAGGCGATTACTGAGTCAATTTTTTGGCCAAATAGTACTTGCGCTCCTAATTTATGGGCTTATATTCTTTGCTTGGCAACACTTTAGAGGAGAAATTTTCTCAATTGTGTGCATCTATGTTAGTATATCCCTAGCAGATGACGTCTATCATCTCGCAGAAGAATATGTAAAAAAGAAAGTTAACTAGGAATACGTTCTTGTTTGAAAAATAGCATGTAAAAACTTGACAGAATGATTGTCAAGTTTTTTTGTGTTAAAATAGAAGTCATGAAAGACATGATTCGAATTCTTCATATCAATGATTTACACTCTCATTTTGAACAGTATCCACAACTCAAGCGAGCTGTGGATGATTTGAGTCAGACGGATAGAGAGCTGATCAAGGTAGATCTTGGGGATAATGTGGATAAGTCCCATCCCTTGTCTGATGCGACAGCCGGGCGTTTTAATGTAGCCTTGATGAATGAATTGGGGATAGACTATGCGACTGTCGGAAATAATGAGGGGATTGGTCTAGCTAAGGAGGAGCTAGACTGTCTTTATGAGCAGGCAAAGTTTCAGCCTATCATAGGAAATCTCAAGGATGAAGGAAGACAACCTGAATGGGCCGATCCCTATCTTATCCATAAAACTAAAGCAGGTACAAAAATTGCTTTTTTGGCCTATACCTTTCCGTATTACATCACCTATGCACCGAATGGCTGGCAGGTGTTAGAGCCTATGGCTAGGTTGGAAGAGGATTTGGCTCGCCCTGAGGTAAGGGATACAGACCTAATCATCGTACTTAGCCATCTAGGTGTCCGCTATGACGAACAGATTGCAGTGACCTATCCGCAGGTAAATCTTGTCATCGGGAGCCACACGCATCACCTTTTTGAAGAGGGCAAATTAGTCAATGAAACCTATTTGGCAGCTGCTGACAGATATGGTTATTATCTTGGCTGTATTGACCTTACTGTGGAAAATGGGCAATTGATAGGATGTCAGATTGAGGCTATCCCCACCAAGTCCTACATCTTGGATTTAGACAAGGAGGACGAAGCCTTTATCAAGGCTATGCGTGAGGAAGGCCATCGTCGTTTAGCTCAGAAAAAAGTAGCTAATCTAGGTCGAGAACTAGATTTTGATGAGACCTGTCAATTGGTTTTACAGGCTGTTTGTCAGGAAACTCATAGCCAATTAACGCTTTTAAATACTGGACTTATCATGAAAACACTAGGTCCTCAAGTGACCATGGCAGACCTGCAAGAAGCCCTTCCTCACCAGATGCGGATGGCACGTCTAGTCGTGACAGGCCAAGAGCTCAAAGAAATCTGTCAGGAAGTTTTTACTAAGGCTGAACTCCTTAAAAATCAAGCTATTAAAGGTATGGGATTTAGAGGGAAGACATTTGGTGAAGTAATCACGGGGAATTTTGCTTACAAAAACGGTAATTTGTTGTATAATAGAAGGGTTGTAGATTCCAATGAGAAGTTTAGTTTGGTCCTTGTGGACCAGTACTACTTTGCTTCTTACTTCCCTACAATTAAGGAAAAGGAAGTTACTCTTCTTTTTCCGGATTTGTTAAGGGAACTTGTGGCCAAGTATTTAGGAAAAAATGGTGCCAATTGGGATAAGATATAGAGACATTATTACAGCATCAGGATAGAAAATAAGAGAGAGCAGAAAGGATGGCACATGCGTAAAGAAATCTTGCCAGAAATGTTTAATTATAATAAATATCCAGGGCCAGACTTTGTGTATGTGGCTGATCTTCTGAAATCAGATGCCTGTCAGTTTACAGTTCTTGAAAATCACAAGGATGCTTTAGACGCTACCCGCTTTGGGCAACGTTTTTCTGAAATCATGCTCAAGTATGATTATATCGTTGGGGACTGGTCCAATGATCAGCTTCGCCTTAAGGGATTTTACGAGGACGAGCGCCCTAATACGCGTAAGACAGACTGCATTAGCCGATTGTCGGAGTATTTGCGTGAATACTGTGCTTTTGGCTGTGCCTACTTTATTTTGAAAAATGAAGAGCCGCAGTTAATAGTCTTTGAAGAGGAGACGGAGCCTCGTCGCAAGCGCCGTCGTTCTAATAATCGTCGTAATTCTTCTCAGGAATCTAGAGATAGAGAGCGCAATGCTTCTCAAAAGAATAAGGGGCAAAAAGCTTCTGCTAAGCAAAAGCCAGACAAGTCCAAACGAAGAGATAGGGATCAAGAGGGCCCAAGCTTTGAGAAAATCAAGCGTCGTCCTAAGTTCAAATCTAGATCCGAGGATGGTGGTCGTGAGCGTAAGCCTAACTTCAAGAAGAGTCAGAAGCAAGCTCCAAAATCTAAAGGTCAAAACACCCCATCGAAGAAACAAAGCCAGACCAAGTCAGATGGTCAGCATTTCACAATCAGAAAAAAAGGAAATTAAACTATGTCAGAAGTAACAACACAAGCAAAACCAGAACGTCGTAAACGTCAGAAGTTAGAGGATATGGAAGGCTACAAACCTTCTATTTATGGTCTTACTCGTGATGAGTTGATTGATTGGGCTATGGAACACGGTGAAAAGAAATTCCGTGCTACTCAAATTTGGGATTGGCTCTACAAGAAGCGTGTGCAATCTTTCGAAGAAATGACCAACATTTCTAAGGATTTCATTGCTAAATTGAATGAGAATTTCTGTGTGAACCCATTGAAACAACGTATCGTTCAAGAATCTAAAGATGGTACCGTTAAATATCTTTTTGAATTGCCAGATGGTATGTTGATTGAGACGGTTTTGATGCGTCAACACTATGGTTTGTCTGTCTGTGTGACAACTCAGGTTGGATGTAACATCGGTTGTACTTTCTGTGCCAGTGGTTTGATTAAGAAGCAACGTGACTTGACTGCTGGTGAGATTGTGGCACAAATCATGTTGGTACAAAAATACTTTGACGACCGTGGCGACGGTGAACGTGTCAGTCACGTGGTTGTTATGGGGATCGGTGAGCCATTTGATAACTATGACAATGTGCTTCGCTTCTTGCGTACCATTAACAATGACAATGGTCTTGCCATTGGAGCACGTCACATTACCGTATCAACGTCTGGTTTGGCACCAAAAATCAAGGAATTTGCTAACGAAGGTGTTCAAGTTAACCTTGCCGTGTCACTTCACGCTCCAAACAATGACCTTCGTTCAAGCATCATGCGTATCAATCGCTCGTTCCCACTTGAAAAACTCTTTGAAGCTATCGAGTATTACATCCAAACAACCAACCGTCGTGTAACTTTTGAGTATATCATGCTTAATGAGGTCAATGACCATCCTGAAAATGCTCAAGAGTTGGCTGATTTGACTAAGAAAATCCGTAAGTTGTCATACATCAACTTGATTCCATATAATCCAGTATCAGAGCACGACCAATATAGCCGTTCAACGAAAGAACGTGTGGCGGCCTTCTACGATGTGCTCAAGAAAAATGGAGTCAACTGCGTGGTTCGTCAAGAGCACGGTACAGATATCGACGCAGCTTGTGGACAATTGCGTTCAAACACTATGAAACGCGACCGTCAAAAGGCAGTGGCGGAAGCTTCTGGTAAATCAGAAGGTAAGTAAGATGTTTCGGCTTAAGACTTGGGTAGATAAGGATGGAGAACTAACACCAAAAGGAAGAAAGCTAAGCCGAGTTTTGGTCTGTGCTTATCTCCTTTGTTTAGTGCTCCTATGTTGGACACCCCAGTACGGGCTAGTTGAAGGTGTTGAAACCCCTGGTATTCAACATTTTGGTCGTGTCGTGGTCCTATTAACCCCATTCAATAGTTTGACCAACTTTTATCAGCTGGATAGTCTTAAAGAGATTGTCTTTGTGCTTGGGCAAAATGTGACCAACATTTTCTTGTTGAGTCCGCTGATTTTAGGACTTTTAGCCTTGTACCCAAGATTCAGGTCTTGGAAAAAGGTCCTTTTAGCGACCTTTGTCATGTCTTTGACGATTGAGGTTGGACAAGTCATTCTAGACCTCCTCATTGATGCTAATCGTGTCTTTGAGTTAGATGATTTATGGACCAATACTTTGGGTGGTTTGGTGGCACTAGCTGCCTACCGCTTTCTTGTAAAACTGATTCAAACACATTTTAAAGAGTAAAAAACCTGGGAGCCTATGTGTCCCAGGTTTCACTTATTTTCTATCATACAAATACAACATATTCAAAAGAGGGAAAAATGAATAAACACGTTTGGAGAAATAATGAAACACTTAATGATGACAGTAGTCACCGTATTAACGTTAGGAGCAACAATGACGATGGTTAAGGCAGATACTTATCAAAGTGGCCGTGATGCCGATATTATGCGAGAAAGAGGACAGGTTTGGAATTATTCTGAGTCTAAGAGAGAGCCTCAATTAGCCAACTACAACACCGATGGTCGCTATCTCAGTGAGGCAACTAACTTTGAATTGTACAATTTTGTCAGAGAGTATAAGACATCTGATGAAATCAGACGCATTTGGAACCCTAAGAAAGATGAATCAGTTATCCATGATAAGGAGAGTTACTCTGTGGATGGTGGGAACAAGGTATATAATTTTGATTCCTTTGCTTATCAATTGCCAGAGTCTACTGATTTTGGGAAGTTATCTTATATTGGTCACTTTCAGTTAGAAGATGGCACAATCTATCGCTATTGGAAGTAACCTTATCATAAGAGACTTATACGAGGTCTATTATTAACCATTTGTAAGGATAGGAGGAGTAACTTGTCTTTTAAAGAATCAATCATTGCAAAACTTTGGTGGTTTTTCAAGTTAGAAAAACGCCGGTATATTGTCGGAATTTTGGCACTGAGTCTGGTTTCAGTTCTTAATCTGATTCCTCCTATGGTTATGGGGCGGGTCATTGATGCTATCACATCGGGAAAATTGACCAATCAGATCTTGCTTCTGAATCTCGTTTATTTGCTTTTGGCAGCTCTGGGGATGTACTATTTACGCTATGTTTGGCGCATGTATATCTTGGCGACTTCTTACCGCTTAGGCCAGATTATGCGTTCACGCCTATTTGAGCATTTTACCAAGATGTCGCCTTCTTTTTATCAAAAGTACCGAACTGGGGACCTCATGGCCCATGCAACCAATGATATCAACTCTTTAACCCGCTTGGCTGGCGGAGGTGTCATGTCAGCCGTGGATGCGTCTATCACAGCCTTGGTAACCCTAATCACCATGTTTTTCAGCATTTCCTGGCAGATGACACTGGTGGCTGTCTTACCTCTACCCTTCATGGCTTTTGCGACCAGTCGTTTGGGCCGCAAGACCCATAAAGCTTTTGGAGAATCCCAGGCAGCCTTTTCCGAACTTAATAATAAGGTTCAAGAGTCGGTATCAGGTATCAAGGTAACCAAGTCTTTTGGCTATCAGGAGGCTGAGCTTCAGTCCTTCCAAGAGACCAATAAGATGACCTTTAAAAAGAATATGCATACCATGAAGTATGATAGCCTTTTTGATCCTTTGGTCTTACTCTTTGTTGGCTCATCCTATGTTTTGACCCTTCTTGTCGGGGCTTTTATGATTCAGGCTGGTCAGATAACGGTCGGAAATTTGGTAACCTTCATTACCTATTTGGACATGCTGGTTTGGCCTCTGATGGCCATTGGCTTCCTCTTTAATATCACACAGAGGGGAAATGTGTCCTACCAACGTATTGAAAATCTTCTGGAGCAGGAATCAGATGTTCAAGATCCTGCGCACCCTCTCCCAAGTATTGAAAATGGTTGCTTAGAATATGCGATTGACCGCTTTGCTTTTGAGGATGAGGATACTTTGAGAGATATTCATTTCACCTTGGACAAGGGGCAAACTCTTGGCTTGGTTGGGCAGACTGGTTCAGGAAAGACCGCCCTTGTCAAGTTGCTCTTGCGGGAGCACGATGTTAATCAAGGAGCCATCTATTTGAATGGGCATGACATCCGAGACTATCGCCTATCAGACTTGCGTAGCTTGATGGGCTATGTTCCTCAAGACCAGTTTCTCTTTGCTAGTTCCATTTTAGAAAATGTCCGCTTTGGTAATCCGGACATCTCCTTTGATAAGGTAGAAGAAGCGACTAAGTTGGCTCAAGTTTATGATGACATCAAGGATATGCCTGAAGGCTTTGAAACGATCATTGGTGAAAAGGGTGTCAGCCTATCAGGAGGACAAAAACAACGTCTGGCCATGAGTCGGGCCATGATTTTGGATCCAGATATTTTGATTTTGGATGACTCCTTATCTGCGGTTGACGCCAAGACAGAATATGCTATTATTGACAATCTCAAACATACCCGCAAGGACAAGACGACTATCATTACCACCCATCGTCTTAGTGCGGTGGTGCACGCTGACCTTATCTTAGTCATGCAGGATGGTCGTATCATTGAACGTGGCCGTCATGAGGACTTGCTAGCTCAGGGTGGTTGGTATGCCAAGACCTATGAGTCTCAACAGTTAGAAATGGAAGGAGGAGAAGCCGATGCCTAATCAAAACCAATGGTCTGTGTTTAAGCGTCTCTTGACCTATCTCAAGCCTTACAAATTCTTGACCTTTCTAGCTTTAGCCTTTCTCTTGTCCACAACGGTTATCAAGAGTATTATTCCCCTTGTGGCCTCTTATTTTATCGACCACTATCTTCATGATATGAATCAGGCAGCAAGCTTAATTCTGATTGGTTACTATGGTCTTTATCTTTTGCAGACACTAGTTCAGTATTTGGGAAATCTCTTTTTTGCGCGTGTGTCCTACAGTATTGTCAGGGATATTCGCCGAGATGCCTTTGCCAATATGGAAAAACTGGGTATGTCTTACTTTGACAAGACTCCCGCAGGCTCTATCGTTTCTCGCTTGACCAATGATACAGAGACTATTAGTGAGATGTTCTCAGGGATTCTGTCTAGCTTTATTTCGGCTATATTTATCTTTGTCACTACCCTTTACACTATGATGATGTTGGACATTCGTCTGACCGGGCTTATTGTACTCTTTCTTCCTTTGATTGTTCTTTTGGTTAACCTTTACCGAAAAAAATCAGTGGTCATCATTGAAAAGACCAGAGCCTTGCTTTCAGATATAAATGCCAAACTGTCAGAGAGTATCGAAGGGATTCGCATCATTCAGGCCTTTAACCAAGAGAAACGTCTCAAAAAAGAGTTTGATGCCATTAATGAGGAACACCTGATTTACGCCAGCCGTTCCATGTCACTGGATTCTCTCTTTCTACGCCCAGCCATGAGTTTACTGAAGCTTCTGGGCTATGCTGTTCTCATGGCTTATTTTGGCTATCGTGGCATCTATCTGGGTATCACAGCGGGGACCATGTATGCCTTTATCCAGTACATTAACCGTCTTTTTGATCCCTTGATTGAAGTGACACAAAACTTCTCAACCTTGCAAACTTCTATGGTCTCAGCCGGTCGGGTCTTTGCCTTGATTGACGAGCGCACCTATGAGCCAGAACAGAGAGATACAGATGCCAAGGTTACTGAGGGGAATATTCGCTTTGAAAATGTCTCCTTCTCCTATGATGGCAAGCACCAGATTTTGGATAATATTTCCTTCTCTGTCAGTAAAGGTGAAACCATCGCCTTTGTCGGTTCTACAGGTTCCGGAAAATCCTCTATTATCAACGTGTTTATGCGTTTCTATGAGTTCCAATCAGGCCAAGTTCTTCTTGACGGTGTGGATATTCGCGATTATAGTCAGGCAGAGCTGCGTAAGAACATTGGTCTTGTCCTTCAGGAACCCTTTCTCTATCATGGTACAGTCAAATCAAATATTGCCATGTATCAGGATCTAACTGATGAAGAGATTAAAGCAGCCGCTGAGTTTGTGGATGCCAATCACTTTATCGACAAACTTCCAGAAGGATATGATGCTCCAGTTTCTGAACGAGGTTCAAGTTTTTCAACCGGACAGCGCCAACTTCTAGCCTTTGCTAGGACCGTTGCTAGCCAGCCTAAGATTTTGATTCTGGATGAAGCGACAGCCAATATTGATTCAGAGACAGAGGCTATTGTCCAAAATTCTCTAGCAAAAATGCGTCAAGGACGCACAACCATTGCCATTGCCCACCGCCTATCGACAATCCAAGATGCCAACTGCATCTATGTCTTAGACAAGGGCCGCATCATCGAACATGGTAGCCATGAGGAGCTCCTAGCCCTCGGTGGCACCTACCACAAGATGTACAGCCTACAAGCAGGTGCAATGGAAGGAGAGTAAGCTAGTCTAGACCATAGATTCTATATTCGAAAAGATTTCTTAAAAATCAAAATCGAGTGGTGACATTTATGTCACTACTTTTTTGTTGTCTTCCACCCTATAATAAAACCATAGCTTGAGAGAAAAAGCTAAAAAATAATATTTTAGGAGGTTGTTAGAATGACAACACAAACAATGAACACTTTTGAAACACTCGATCTCGAGGCACTTGCAAACGTTGAAGGTGGTGGATGTAGCTGGGGAGGTTTTGCTAAACAAGGAGTAGCTACAGGAGTTGGTAATGGTTTACGATTAGGTATCAAAACACGTACTTGGCAAGGTGCTGTCGCAGGAGCAGCTGGAGGTGCTATCGTAGGGGGTGTTGGTTATGGAGCAACATGCTGGTGGTGATGGATTATGTTTGATTTGAAAAGTTATATTTTAGGGATGGTTTGCATGGCCTTGATGACTTTTTTGGATAAGCCTATTATGTCATTGCTTGAAAAACACAAATCTACCAATTCCATTAAAAAGAAATCTTAATTGAGATACCTTGTCAATTGCTAGTCTGTGAATAGCTTGTGAATAGTGGTTGAAAACTTCGATATAAAAGAAGAGGTATTTGTACTTATGACTAAAAAACGTCTAGTGTCTCTAATGATGTCTATGGGCTTCATCCTTGTTGCCTTACATAACTTGGGAGAAAAACTGAGTTTTGGACTTCAATGCCTAAATCTTATTGGGTTATGTCTTTTTCTCTTTCTTATGTGTACGATTATCAAGGATATAAAATCAGACAAGTAGTGACATTTATGTCACTACTTTTTTATCGGCTTCCAATCTATAATAAAATTCATAGCTTGTGCACAGATAGCTAAAAACACTTTAAGGAGAAAAGTATGTTTAAAAACTCAAAACCGTATTTACTGGCTACCATTCTCATAGGAATGGGCCTTGCTAATCTATTTAGAAGTTTGGATGCTGTTCACCATACCATTAACTTGTTTGGGCTAACCTTGCTTCTTTATAGTCTGCTTTTAAAAAAATGGGCACAGTTTAAAAAGTAACTTGTGGCCCCTTTGAACGTGAGGTGCTTGCAAATGCTTATTTTTGATGTTCCCGAAGTAAAATTATTCTTGCTAATGATAGCGGAGATTATATTATATTTGATTGCATATCTTTGTAATAGAAAAAACAAAGATATGTATATTCGCTTATTTAAAGTATCAGTACTAATGACGCTATTGTATTACATCTCCAGTAGAATTTAATCGCTAAGGGCTTATTCTCAAGCCTACTAAAGATAGCAATGTATAAACGAAATATGAAATACAGAAAGGAATATAGTTAAATGTAATAGCTTATTCAGTTTACAAGACTGACTGAGGTTATTCATAGCTTAATTGTTTTATCATGAAGTTAAAGAATATTAGTTCAAGAGTATTGCGATTTTCTAGGGTCGTCACTGCTGTACTGGCAGTTTTCCTTATAAGTACCAGTATTTCTCTCTACAAAAGCAAGACCTCTCCAGAGATTTGGTTAGCAGTCGGAGCACTAGCTTTAGTAGTCATTTTTGTTAATGGACTGCTCTACCGTTTGCTTAAGAAACGTCCAGATTCAGTAAATCCGTTAACAATACGGCAGTCCTTCATTGTCTTTCTTGTCATCTCATTTCTTGTGCTTTGTGTAGAGTTTTACACATTACTTACATTCAGTGATATCACAGACCGTATAGTACTAGCCGTATTAATGCTTTTGTTAATCCTCTGTGATTTTCTAGCTTACTTGCAAGTCAAAAACTATTTTAAACAATAAATGATTTCACTTGATTATTCTGTAGGTAATCTAGAAGATACTTTCATAAGTAGTAAGATGGAGCAACAGAAAAAGCTTGAAACTAGTCAAGCTTTTTTCGATATATTAAGTTCCTGTGTAAATGCAAAAGTCATACTTTCAGTTTTTAAAGAAATATTTTGATAGTTGTCTAATATATTCCTAACGTTGGCCAAACCTATACCGCGATGATCCCCTTTACTGGAGACACCTCTCTCAAAAAGTGATGAGATAGGAATAAATTCTTCCTGGGTTGAGTTTTGGACAATAAAGATTTGCTTATTACCATGATTGAAGTAGCCAATATGCATTTTTGGTATGTCAGACTGAATCGATGCTTCCATCGCATTGTCTAGAAAGATAGATATTACAGTAATAAAATCGACCATCTCCATACCCTCGAGTTTGATAGTTTCAGGAATATCTAAGGAGATATCAATGTTATTTTCTTCTGCCTCTAGGAACTTAGCTGCAAGTAGGCTTTTGATAGTGTTATCTTCTATGTTTATTAAGCGAGTTAAATCAAATGTTTTCGATTTTAAATGCTTATCGGAATCTTTTAGAACTGAGTCGTAGACTTCTTTTACAATAGCCATATCATTTTGATCGATACCAAGTTTGAGTGTTGTTAAAATATTGGCATAATCATGACGAAAACTTCGAACCGACTGATAGAGGTTTTCAATCTGTTTGTTATAATTCGTAAGATGCGATAGTTGAATATCTTTTTGAAAGTCCAACTGACTTTGTATTGTTGCTCGGATATTTCTATCTAAGAAGATAAGCATGATAAAGAACAAGACTAGATAAATAACCACAATTAACTTCCTGATTATCAGAGTGGATGTATGAGTAGTGTTTTCGAGGTAGACGAGATATTGCTGGGTAAATGTATAAGCAATCATAATGATATCAGCAATAATAATACTCTTTGATATGAGAGGGGCTAATCGTCCTTTTTGTATAACTCCAAAGCTTTCCTTGAATAATTTTATTAAAAGAAAGGATAGTAAAATAGTTAGGAAAGAAGATGAGACAGCTATAAGATAATTAACTTTTATTGTTTCAACACTGATTCCAAACAAAGGAAATATAAAGAAAATGATTACTCTAAAACTGATATTATTAAGAGTTGTGGGGAGAAGAGCATTGAATATTTTAAGCTTTGATTGTAAGTAGGGCTTTCGTGATATAAAAAAAGATAATAAAAGATAGAATATTTCTTCGTTAAAGTAGAATAAGAATTTCCAGGATAGACTGTTACATATTTTGGTATATGCTATGCGACAAAATAAGATAATAAGAAAATGCCCAATTGAAACTCTTTTGTTTATTAAGTAAAGAAACAGGCAAATATTGAAACATTCAGAGACAACAGTAAGCAAAAATAAAAAAATAATCATTGAAGGTTCCTTCTTTTAAAAGTATCCATCAGCATTTTAGCTTTGGTACGTGAAAAAGGACAGATACTACCATCAGTCATTTCGACTTCACGTTTTAATTTGTTGATTCTTATAATGTTGTTAGGGTTAATGAGATACGAACGATGGCAAGATACGAGTGAAGGACTAGCTTTTTCAAGGTCCTTTAGATTTGCACGAAAGGTCATTTGATTGTTTGTACCATGGAGTATCACATAATGCTTTTGCGGAGAAGTTTCAATATAGATAACTTGGTTTAAAGGGATGTGAATAGCTGTATGTTGTGTTTGAAAATCAAAAATCTCGTCATTCTCTATTCCAAGTGGTTTCATAGTTATAGCTAAAGCTCTGGTTATCTTTTTCCTAAATTCTATTTCAGAGAGACTTTTATCGATATAGTCTAGGGCAGATACTTGGTAATCAAAAACTAGTGGCATAAACTCTGAGTGGGTAGTGACAAAGATAATAGTAGCGTAGGGATTTTTTTCCCTAATGATTTTAGCAATATCGAGCCCTTTTAATTTTTCTCCCTTAATTTCGATATCAAGAAAAAAGAGCTGGTTAGAAGTTGTTGAATCAATCGCTTCTATAAATTGCTGAGGCTTATCAAAGGTGTGTACAATAGATAAGTCTTTATTGTATTTTTTTAACTCTTGAGACAATACCATCTCCAGTCGTCCTTGTTGAATGAGATTGTCCTCTAAAATATAAATTTCCAAGGGGAGCTTCCTCCATCTTTACTAGCTGTAGCTTTGCTGAAAATATTCATAAATTATGTAATAGTATATCATAATATGACTTAGTTATACAATGAGATGAAAATAAGATTAAAATATCATGTGATATTTATAGTATGAATTTACCATTCGGGACATATAGCCACTTTTTGGGACGCTAGCTCTGATAGAGACACTTGAATGCTATACTAAAGATGTGATTGAAAAATTAGTTGAAAGAAATAAGGAGGTTTTCTTAATGACAGGACTTAAATGGTTTGCAGGAGGCAAAGAGAGACGAGAACAAGCAGTAGCTATTATCGATGAAGTAATTGAAACTATTGGAGATAAGCCAGATTATGCTGATTTGAAGCAGGTCCTGCACTCCTACCGAACGGAACTTGCAGACTCTCGTTCAGCCACTCCCTATATCTTAAGCAGGATGTCACTGGAAATATCCGAAGTGGTCAGAAAAGACCAGCTGACCTTGTCTCCCTTTATCGAGGAGCGAATAGCAGAGTTGCGAAAATTGCTAGCGATTCGTTATGGCTATTGATGTCATTAGGGAGGATTTCTTGGTTTTAAGGTTGAGTTGTCCAGTGAGAAAAGGAAGATGGGGCAAAAAGGTTCTTTTCCAATCTGTTGAGGAGCAGAGAAAGATCCTTAAGTCCTAGTTATGATTATGCCAAGCGGACAAGTGATTGTGATGAAAGGAGAGTGCGATACCTTATCTTAACCGACTTCGTTCAGGAACGTTACGTTATTTACGACTCATGGTTGTTGCCTTTGGTTTGATAGGTGGAAATATTGGTTTAGAATTATTATATAATGGTTCTTCTTTCTTATTTTGGCTGCCTTTAGTATTGCTATCAATCTTTTTACTTGTGTTGCCCCTGTTGATTAAGCGAGAGCTTGACCGTCGTCCACTTGAAGAACGACAGTTTACTCTTAAACAAATTTACGCTGGTATGGGCTTGGCGCATTTGGCTATTATTTTAGCTGGTATTTATCGTTTGCTGACGGTGAGAGATGCCGAATGGCGTCTAATCATTATTGTTGTGATTGTTTTGGATATTTGTTTACTAGTTTTTCTGACACCTAGAGTGCTTAAAATCATTAAACAAAGTGAACGAGGTTAGAATGGCAGTTTATGATAGACACGCCTATAAAAATAGCGAGGCTGTAAGTGCTTATCTATGCTTTGGTAACTTTCTAGGTATTGTAAAAACTTTCTGTTTGAGAGAAGTGTGAGGTTTAAGTTTTATGTCAAAAAATCTACGTGCCCTTACGGCCATTGTTTTGTCCCAATTACTTATTGAGTGGATGGGATTCTTTTTAGGTATTCCTCTAAGTAAGATTCTGGTTTTAACAGTACTTAGCAGTCTAGTAGAGATCTTGATGCATCTTTTCCTAAGTAAAAAATCTAAAGTTACTTTGGGTGATAAAGAGATATGGCATCAATACTTTTTATTCGTTAAGAAGACGCTGTGGTTCTCTATTTTATTAGTTGCAATTTTTCTTTTTTATTCGATAATCAAATCTGATAGCTTTATGCTCTATTTTTACTGGCATATCTTTGTATTATTCCATTGTCTTGGATATATCATTTGTTTAAATAACATTAAAATGAATCGTAAAAATTGAAGCCTAAATCTTGTTTATTTCCACACAATCAAAAAATCCCATGAGAGTTCTCATCCTATGGGATTTTTTTGTTATAAAAAGCTAATAAGGCAATGTCATCTGACTTTGGCTTAGGTCCACAGTCAATTCATAGTTGCTATTATCACGAATAGTGTGCTCAAAGTCTGTGGTATAGAGAACGAGTCGGAGTTTGTCACCCTTGTTGAGTTTGTAGATGGTTGGTTGCAAGTCCAAACCGATAGTCATCCATTCATTTGGAGTGACATTCTCAATGCTAAGGAGGTTCTTGCGATTTTGCAGGTTAAGGTGTCCTTTGGTAATGACACGGTATTTTGCCTGCTTGAATGGCAATTCACGTAAGGCTTCTTCCTTGAAGAGACGGCCATTATCTAAATTCATGCGTTTGAGTGCGGGAATAGGTGCGAGATACTTCTTGTCACCCATTTCTAGAACTTGGGCCGAAATGAGACCACGGTTTGTATTAGACTTAACCTTGAGCTCTAGGTGGACACGACCATTAATCTGGATATCTTGGTCCAGTTCAAAGTCCAAGGTAATGGCATTGGCTTTGTCTGCAAAGAGGTCATCCTTGAAGCTTTGGTAAGCTTTACCATATTTGGTGAAGGTTTCCTCTTCATAATGGTTAGCGATACTAGCTTCAGCCTCACCAAGCTGAATGTTTTTACCATTGTCGTGTCCAAAGTTATCGAGAACTTCCCAGGTCTGTTCAGACTGGTTGTTTTGCCAGATAACAGTAGGCAGTGTGTAGCCATTCTCCAAACCAAGGAGTTTCTGACAAATCAAGGCATTCATGCTTTCTCGGAAGTCAATAGACTGCCAAGCATTCATGTAAACGTGGGCACCATTGTGGAAGAAGAGGTGTTTTTCAAGAGTGTCAGGAAGAGCATTGAACATTTGATAGACGTTAATCGGTTTGACATTCCAGTCTTGGCTACCATGTGTAAAGACAACAGTAGCTTTAACACGATCTGCGAACTGCACATAGTTACGGTCATGCCAGAACTGGCTATAGTCCCCATGCTTACGATCAATGGCTGTGCTTAGCTCTTTGAGGTAGGCTTGGTAGTCTTTTTGGTGGCGTAGGTATTCTCCAGCTAATAGGGCACGAGAATAGGTAAATTCGGTCAAGGTGTCGAGATCTTCACCAGGGTAGCCTCCAGGACTGACGAGGAGTCCATTTTCACGATAGTAGTCGTACCAAGAAGAAATACCCGCTTCAGCAATAACCATTTCCAAACCGTCAACACCAGTTGTAGCAAGGGCGTTGGACATGGTACCCAAATATGAAAGTCCGGTAGTAGTCACTTTACCAGAAGCCCAATCCGCAGTGATGGTATGCTGTCTACTACGGCTAGTAAAGGCGCGTGCACGACCATTGAGCCAGTCGATGACAGCTTTATAGGCCAGAACTTGTTGATAGTCTCCAGAGGTCATGAAGCCTTCGGAATTGAAAGTACCGACACCCGATACATAGATAGAAGCCACACCACGAGCCAACATGTAATCGTTAAGCGTATAGGTATCTGTGTGAGCAAAACGCTCCTGAGCCTTTGTGACAGGATTGATAGGCGTAAGGTATGCCTCTGGTGTCTTGATTTCTGGTTGGCTAAGGGAGATTTCACCTGCTGGTTTGACGAGCAAATCACCTTCCATCTTGTGGGTAAGCTTATCTGAAGCAGGCTCGTTAGTCCCTTGTTGATAAGGGCTTGCGGTCATCATGGCTGGAACCGGGAAGTCCACATCAGGACGTAAGATAGTCACCTTGACCAAATCTAACTGTCCATCTTGATCGGTATCTACAGGTGTTTCGACATAAACCACCTCACGGTGAAGCTGACTAGTGTCAAATGTTGCCAAGCTCTTACCATTAAAGAAGACGTAGTCATTACTTACAGGGATCAAATCCTGAGCTACTAACTGATCAATTAAGGTATTGCCAGCCTGTGTGCGTGTTGCCAGAAATTGATGCAGGTTATTAAGGCTACCATCAAAAGTGATTGGAAAAGCCATTTTCTCTAGGAAAGCAACACTATCTGTAAAGTCTACATTAGGGACAAATCCTAGCATTTGAAGAGCTACCAAACCAAAGACGTCAGCAGTCAAAGGACGGTCTGATTGGAAGAAGGTTAGGAGGTCAGTCTCTGTATCAGCGATCCAATTTTTCAAAGCCAAATCAGTATCTTCAAAGAAAAGGAAGTGCTTGCGAACAAAAGTCTCAAAATTGGCTTTGGCACTAGCGTTTAAAGAGACTTCAAAGCCCAAAGAACGAAGTTCCTGACAAGCAATTTCAGGACTAACAGGGATGTAACTAAACTGGTTAAATTTCATAATTTAAAAACCTCAAAAAGAATACGTAAACATTTCAGAAATATCTTTACATCAGACATTATACTTGATAAAATGATAGATGTCTAAATTATTGTAAAATGTGAAAGGAAATAAAGAGACAAATGAATGATTTTCTAAAAGAAGCGCTCAGTCATGATTGGATTATGAAGTACATTACTGAGTTTATTGGGACAGCTTTGATGGTTGCACTTGGTAATGGTTCGGTTGCCAATGTTGAGCTTAAAGGGACTAAGGGTAATAAGTCTGGATGGCTTGTTATTGGTTTTGGTTATGGTTTTGCGGTAATGATGCCAGCACTTATGTTTGGTGATGTTTCTGGTAACCACATCAACCCAGCCTTCACACTTGGACTTGCTGCATCTGGCTTGTTCTCATGGGTAGCCGTTCCAGGTTACTTGATTGCTCAACTTCTCGGTGCTTTCTTAGGACAAGCTATCGTGGTTTGGGTTCACCAACCTTATTATCTTCAAACTGAGAATCCAAACAACATCCTCGGTACCTTCTCTACAATCTCTGCTGTTGATGATAACTCAGACTCAGAGGAAAATCACAAACGTGCTTGGCTTAATGGTTTTGCCAATGAGTTTGCGGGTTCATTCCTTCTCTTCTTTGGTGCTCTTGCCTTGACTAACAACTACTTTGGTCACAAATTAGTCTCACAAGCAGTTCAATATGGGTATGATAAAGAAGCTGTAACAGGTCAAATGGCTAATGGTGCACTTGCGGTTGCCCACATCGGTGTTGGTTTCTTGGTTGCAGCCTTGGTTATTTCGTTTGGTGGTGCAACAGGTCCAGCTCTTAACCCAGCCCGTGACTTGATGCCCCGTCTTCTCCACCACATTTTGCCAACAACAGTTCTTGGTGAACACAAAGGTGATTCTAAATGGTGGTATGCTTGGGTTCCAGTTGTAGCTCCAATCTTAGCAGGAGTTTTAGCTATAGCTTTGTTCAAGTTCCTCTACCTTTAATCAATACAAAAAATCTGAAGTTAGTGCTTCAGATTTTTTTATGCTTAAAATTTTGAAAGTAATAAAAAACTGAGAAAATATTCTCAGTCACATTGGATTAGTCATTACTAGAATGGTAGCACCTAAGGTGTAAAGATTCCATAAAACATGAAGTGTGATACTTGCAGATAAGTTTTCTCTTTTTTGGTAGACCATAGAGAGAGCCAAGCCCATTCCGATATAAAGAGTGAGGTAGGCAAGATTAGTTGGCATATGAAAGAGACAAAAGAGCCCAGTGCTGACTAGCACAGCCGTTTTTGAATAAGGAGCTAACCAGGTGAAAATCCACTTGCGAAAGAGGATTTCTTGGAGGACGGCTGTCGTGATCATACCAATGGCTACAGGTAGGATAGGAATTGTTGTGAGCGTCTTTTGAAGTTCTGCATGGTAGTTGGTGTGGGTCAGTAACATGAGGTTACTTCCGATGAGTCCCATCAAGAAGATAATGGCAAAGCCCCAGATAATGGCTTTGATATCCTTTCGATTTAAGCTAAAGTTGTGAATCATACCCTCACTCTTAGCCCAAAGATAGCTAATATAAAAAATAATGAGGTTGACAGTGATAATCCCCCAGCTTTCTAGGTTAGTGAAGGTCAATCCAGTCTGATTGTTATATAAGGTTGTCATACCTAAGGTGATGTTTGGGATAGCTATCATCAGCAGTAAAAAAAATCCCTGATAGGCATGTCTAAATGCCAGATTATTGACAAGAGTTTTCATAGACTCTATTATACTCTAAAATGAGGAAAATGCTAGCCCCAAAGTAAAGATAATGTAATAGTTCATAATTTGTGTGAAAGAAAGTGAAAAAATTACAATACTGTTTTTTCTTAGGAAAATCCTTGTCACACAGGCTCTTTTCGGATAAAATAGAAAAGAATGGAGGTTGTCATGACGCAATCAGGGAATTTTAAGTTTCACACACCAATTTTTCGTGTAAATAACAGACAAGAAAATATTGATTTTTACCAAAATACATTAGGACTTAAGCTTTTGACTGAGGAAAATGCCCTTGCGGTCTTCACAGATTGGACAGACCGTAACTCACTTTTTGTGATTGAGGAGTCACCAGCTTATCGTTGTCGCGCTGTTGAAGGTCCTAAGAAAATTAATAAAGTGGTCATTAAAGTTTCAAATCCACTTGAGATTGAGTACCTTTTGGCGCGTGATGATCACCAAGCCAAGGCTATTTTCCAAGGGGAAAAGGGGTATGCCTTTGAAACAATCTCACCTGAGAATGGTCTTATTTTGATGCATGCCGAAGATGACTTGTCTACTCTTAAGACAGTTGAATACGCAGATGTTGAAGAAAAAGAAGATTTCAAAGGAGTGTCAGACTTTACGGTTGAGTCTTTGACCTTGAACGTTGTTGATACAGCTCAAGCAGCTTTCTTCTACGATAATCTTTTTGGCGAAGAATTGCCTTTGTCTATCCACTTTGAAAAAGCAGAAGGTCCTGACCTCCAAGTGAGTCCAGACCAGACTTGGGATTTGGAAATTCTAGAGTTTAAGGTAGCAGAAGACTATGACTTGGTTGCCTTGCATGATAAACTTGAAAAAGAACAGTTCTCTAGTTACCTAGACAGCAAAGGGAACTTGCTCGCACTCACTGACATGAGCAATATTGAGGTTTGGTTTACAAAGTAATGACTAATTTTCAACAAACATTGTCAACAATTACAGACTACATCAAGGCTGACATCTTTCCAGGTGCCAGCCTTGCACTTTATGACGGACAAGATTGGCAGGAGCATTATCTAGGAACTCAGGATGGAACTATTCCGGTAGTTCCAGGACTTACCTATGATCTAGCTAGTATTTCCAAGGTAGTCGGAGTTGGGACCCTCTGTCTTTTCTACTTGCAAGCGGGAAAATTGGACTTGGATGAGAAACTATCGACCTATTATCCTGAAGTTGTGGATAAGACGTTAACCCTTCGTCAGCTTCTTTCTCACAGTAGCGGAATTGATCCTTTTATTCCAAATCGTGATGACTTAGACCAAGCTGGCTTGATTGCTGCTATTAATGCCATCAAAGTTAAGGCTGATAAACCTTTCTTGTATACAGATATAAATTTTATTCTCCTAGGTTTGATGCTTGAAAAAGTCTCTGGACAAACACTGGATAAGCTCTTTGACTCCGAGATTTTTCAACCGTTTGGTATGTCTGAAACACAGTTTGGCCCAGTTGAGGTAGCTGTTCCAACAGTTAAGGGGGTTACGGGAGGGACTGTTCATGATCCCAAGGCTCGAGTTCTCAAAGAACATACAGGTTCAGCAGGTCTCTTTTCAACACTAAAAGACTTAGAGATTTTTGTTAACCATTATTTGACGGATGATTTTGCTAAAAATATGACGCAGAATATCAGCCAATCCAACAAGGAACGCAGTGTCGCTTGGGACCTCCAAGGCGAGTGGATTCTTCACACTGGTTATACAGGTACCTTTGTGCTTATCAATATCCCTCGTCAACGTGCGGCGATTTTCCTCAGTAATCGTACTTACTACAAGGATGAGAGAGCTCAATGGATTAAGGACAGAGATGTTTTAATTGAGATAATGAAGAAGGAGCTGATTCGTGAAACGGTCGAGTAGACACTCCAAGGAAAGAAAGCTTATCCCTTGGTTTCTGAGTTTGCTCTTTTGCATGCTTAACGGGAGTAGTCTCTTTTTCTGTGGTATGTGTTTTACAGTGGTGATCATTTTTTTGACGACTAATAGAGATGTAAGCTCTTTTGTAGTTTTGGTATTTATTAGCTTGTTATCTAACCTTATTATTTCTTTTTATATTTTGATAAGAGAACTACTATACAAACTGATTCATTGCCTTGGGTATCGTGCCCAACCCGATTTAAAAGTCCTTCATATGAGAAGAGGGTTTGATATTCATTTTCCTGTGTTTGAAAAGTATGGTCAAGACTATAAGTTACTCTACAAAAAGCGTTCCAAGAAGCTTCAAATAGAGTATTTGCTTATATGTTTAGGATACTTTAATGGACTTAGTCTTATAATGATTACCTTTACAGCCCTATTGAGAGGACTATTTGAGCTACTAGAACTAGAATCAAGAATGGCATCTTCTGATTATAAACAATTTCTTGGTTTTTTGGTCTACATGGGATTTTTTGTCCTTCTTTTTACAGGACAGAAATACTGGAAAAAAATCACAGAGAGATTAAAAGCTAGAGAAAATGTGACAGTGCTGGCTGTCGAGCATGGTTATCCTATATTTGCGACAAAAGAAGAAGCTTAAGCAGTACGTCAACTGCTTAAGCTTTTTTACTTATTAAGGATTTTTCTACAGTAATGTGTTGGATACCAGCTTCTTCAAAGATGTTACCGACTTCTTGATAGCCATTATTGAGGTAGAACTTAAGTGCACTGAGTTGAGCATGGAGAGAAATAGTCTGGAAGCCTTGTTCTTGTGCAAAATCTTCAGCTTCTTTTAGGAGAATGCTCCCCAGACCTTGACCTTGGTAGGCATCGAGCACCGCCATACGTTGGAGGGTAAGCTGAGTCAAGTCTTTATTCGGTAGTAGGCGTACGGTTGCTGCAGCCTTGCCTTTGTCATCATATAGAACAAAGTGGATGCAGTAGGCTTCATTCGCATCAATCTCAATGGAGCGAGGAACACCTTGCCCCTTAACAAAAACAGTGTTTCGGATGGCTACGGCATCGAGGTAAGTTTCTGAGAGTGTATCTCTTGTATGTTTGATAATCATAGGGCAAGTGTAACAAAGTCTATAACTAATTGTCAACGAAAAAAAGCTTGATGAGAGGAGTCATCATCAAGCTTTTTATCTTGTTTTATTCTTTAATTTGTCGACCGTTTGTATCTTGGATAGGACGGTTATTTTTAAATCCAAGGGTTTGAGTGAATTTCTCCACTTGTTCCTTACTAACGGTTTCTTGATTCTTGAAGACAATCCAGTTAACACCCTCAGTACATGGTGGTGTTGTCAAGGAACCTTCGAAGTTGTAGTAGTCCTTGTCTTCAGGATAGAAATCATCTAGTGAGATAGGTTGAGACAACTCGGTTTCAGTATTAGCAGCCTGAGGCATCTTATCCCAGATTTGTTTTAAGGCTTGATTTTCATCGCCATAATTATAGAGAACTGAGATAACTGTGATTTTTCCATTATCAGTCTTGTAGACGAAGTGACCCTCTAGAGGATAAGTCTGACCATCAATTTCATTCTCACTAGGTGCGTGAAAATGGAACTGCTGTAATTTATAGACATCATCACCAATCGTTAGGGTATTCTTTGGATTTTTAAAGCTGACTTCAATTGTATGCCCGTTATTTTCAACTTGAGCCTCTGATTCTTGATTATTAAGGTTTAGTTCTGGAAGATCAACGTCCTCAGCTCCGGTGATATTGATCGGAGATTGTTCTTTACCATTTTTGCTGAGTTTATAATCTTTAGAAAGGTCACCCCAATGGTCTGGACCAGTAGCACCAGTATAACCCCATTGAACGTCCTTGGACTTTGAGGATTCGGTTTTGGTATCAGACTGGCAGGCTACGAGTAGGATAGTACTTGCTACGAGAGCTACTAATCCAATTAGTTTAAAACTTTTCTTATTCATTTGTCCTCCTTATACTCTTTAATCTTATAACAATGATAGTTTACGTGTTATTAGACACTATCCATTTGACGTAATTGAGTATCGTTTCTCTATGGTGCTTCTGAGAAGGAAGTGTTTGGAGATACCAAACGGAAACGCTTTTATTTTATAGCTAATCTGATAAAAAGTCAAATGTAAATTATAGTAGATTTAGAAAAATATAATGAAAGCTGGTTTTTGCAAAAATAAAAAAACAGCAAACATTTTGAAATCATGATGTTTACTGTCTTTAATGTGTGTAATGATTCTTAATCGAACATTTTCTTTGCAGCTCTTAACAAGGTTTTGACATCTTTATCATAACGAGGTGTTTTAACCAAACGTGACATGGGGATACCAGCAAAATGGAAAGCTGCGATTTCTCCAGAACGAACAGCACTATTTTCTGTGAAAATCATTTGATAAGGTTGTTCGACAAATTCACCAGTAAAGGCAAGATTGGTTGAATGTTTTGGAATAACCTTAGGACGGTCTGACTTGGCTCGATTGTTAAAGAGAGCAGAAGCATATGGCATATAGACAGGGATACAGTTAATAACACTGCCCATGATTTCCTCTTCTTTTTCGCTGATATTGATAGGCCCAGGGTCTACCTTTGAAAGTTGTCCAATAAGTTCCTGAAGCATCTCTTTACCAGTCATTTCGATATAAGGTTTATCAATGATTTCCCCGTGACGACGAGGGTAGAGGAAGTATCCCCAAAGAACCGTTTCGTTTGGTTTTTGACTAGTGAAGTGAGGTTGGTGATGGACAACGATTGACATGGTTACATCTTTTTGACCGAGTGGTGTCACTGGTTCTGTAGAAATAAAGGAATTAAGGGCGTTGCCTGGTTCCTGAGTGGTAATACGAGCAATTTCGTTCAAGAAGAGATGATTTTTAGTAGTGAGAGTGAAACTTACCCATTCACTGGCATCACGATCAGCGAAGAATTTATCAGGATTACCAAGGTTATAAAAATGATCTGATGCCTTTTTCCAAAGACTTGAAGCAGCACCATAATCCATGTTTTCTGCAGCCGGAGTGTTGAAATCACCTAGTGTTGCAGAGTCAGTAATCGAACCGTTTGTAAAGATGACTGCTGTATCGTCATCCACTGGTACGAACTCATTTTCATCAGTTTTAGTATTGACCATGTGAAGACCAGTAACAGTAATTTCGTCTTGCATCTTGCTGTCCTTGAATTTCCAGTCAACAACACGACGATTAAGGACAATGTGACAGCCCTCTTTTTCCAAGTAATTAATCAAAGGCTTCATGATGCTTTCGTATTGATTATAGCGTGTACGGTTAACACCAACTAAATGCTCAATCTGAGTGAATTCATAAATCATTTGGTGCATGTAACGACGAAGCTCTTGTGCAGAACTGCGAGTCCTAAAAGCGAATGTCGTTTCCCACATAAACCAAAAGTTACTTTCGAAAAACTCAGTATTGTCTTTGAAATAGTCAGCAATCGTGATGTTATCTAGTTTTTCCTCTTGTGAATCAGGCATCATAATTAACTGTGTAAGGAGCTTACGACTTTTATTATTCAAACCAAGCTTACCACCATCAACGATACCTTGTCCACCTGCTAAGAGACGAGCCTTATCATAGGTTGGGTGTGCGGCATCAAATTGGCGAGTATCCTTAGCAGCTGTAAGACCTGGTTCTGTCATTGAAGGAACCCGATCAAGCAAATCCATCAAGTCAACGTAGGTACGGTAGTTAAGCATACGACCGCCGCGAGCAATATAACCCTTTTGATTTTCCATCGGATGATTTTTATTCCAATAGTCATCTTTAACATCTTGGGTAGGGGAACCGTCGTTTGATCCGTAATTATCAAGAGCGTAGAAAGTGATTTGGTCTCCTGACCATTTACCTTCTTGAATGAGGTAAACAGCAGCAGCCATATTTGATAAACCAGCACCGATCATAATTGCTTTTTTCTTTTGCATAATAGTTCTCCTCCTTAATCCAACGTAGAATCAAATTCATCATATAAGGCACTATCGTCCTTGAAGAATTCAGATTTGTGGGCAAGGAATAAGACACTAGCTAGGACGCTAAGTGTGATTCCAAGACTAGTTTTGAAAAACACTTTTTTCATAATAATACCTTCTTTCAAATTCAGTTTGTATTATAGTCCTATCCATAATTATTAACAACTATTAATGTAAGGTTTTGTACAGTTTGGTAGAAACTGTTTGAGAAGCTAAGAAAAAACAAGCATCACTAGGATGCTTGTTTCTTGTTATATGCTTAGATTTATCCCAAAGCGTCGTCCATTGAAAGAACTTCGTGGAAGACACGTTGTGTCAATTCAGTTTTTTGTTCTGGAGTGAGGTATTTAGTGTTTACACAGTATCCAGAGATACGTACGATAACATCTTCACCGCTCATGATCTTTTCGTAAACATCTGACAAGTCCATAACGTTCAAGTTAACGTGTTGTCCACCGTTTTCGAAGTATCCGTCAAGGATAGTTACGAGGTTGTCAACTTGTTCGTCGTGAGTCTTACCAAGGGCACGAGGTGATACTTGAGTAGTAAGTGAGATACCGTCAGCTGCATAACCGAAGTCAAGGCTTGCAAGTGAGTTCAAGTTTTGCAACCATCCACCTTTAGCTTTGTTAGATGGGTTAGCACCTGGTGAGAAGAATTCCAATTTAGACAAGTTCACTGAACCATCTTCGTTGAGGTATACCCCTTTGTGAACTGGAGAGTTACCAGTTTGTTTAGAGTAAGCAACGTTAGAAGTGATTGTAAGAAGTGAAACTGTAGCTTCTGCATCTTTGTAGAGTTTGTGGCTACGAAGACGAGTAGTGTAAGCTTCGATCAACCATTCTGCCAATTCGTTTGAACGTGGGTCATCTTCACCCCAACGTGGGTATTCACCGATTGTTTCGTAGTCGTAGATGTAGCCATCTTCGTCACGGATTGGTTTAACTGTAGCGTATTTGATTGCTGACAATGTATCAACAGTGTTGGCGAAACCACAGATACCGAATCCCATGTTAGCACGTTGTTTAGTTGGCAAGAAGGCCATTTGAACAGCTTCGTAGTTGTACTTATCAGTCATGTAGTGGATGATGTTAAGGGCATCTACGTAAGTGTCAGTCAACCAGTCAAGAGATTTTTCGAAGTTAGCTTTAACAGTGTCAAAGTCAAGAACTTCGTCACGAACTGGTTCGATGTCAAATACTTTATAGTCTTTATGAACATCGTCGTAACCACCGTTCAAACCAGTAAGAAGGGCTTTAAGCACGTTAACACGAGCACCGAAGTATTGGATGTTGTGACGTTGTTCTTCGTTTTCTGGGTCAAGTGGTGATACACAACATGAGATACAGCTCATTTCACCGTATCCGTCTTTAGCCATAGTAGTCACACCTTCGTATTGGATAGAAGAGTGTTTGTGGCTCATGTGCATACAGTAGCGACGGAATGAGTAAGGCAATTTGTCAGTCCAAAGAACTGTCAAGTTTGGTTCTGGAGAGTTACCGATGTTATCAAGAGTGTTCAAGAAACGGTAGTCCATCTTAGTAACACGGTGACGTCCGTCAGCACCCATACCAGCCATAGAAGTTGTGATGAATGTTGGGTCACCTGAGTACAATTGGTCGTAAGCTTTTGTACGAGCAAACTTAACTGTACGAAGTTTCATAACGAAATCATCAACGAATTCTTGGATTTCTGATTCAGTGTAAGTACCACGAGCAAGGTCACGTTCTGCGTATACGTCAAGGACGATTGGCACACGACCAAGTGAAGTAGCGGCACCGTTGATTACACGACATACTGCCATGAAGGCGATGTTTGTCCATTGGATAGCTTCTTTAGTATCGAAGGCTGGACGACGAACATCTACACCGTAAAGGTCACCAAGGCGAACAACGTCTTGAAGTGCTTGGTATTGAAGGTTAACTTCTTCACGAAGACGGATAGTTTCTTCGTCGATTTCTTTGATAGCATTCCAGTCGTTAACTTTTTCTTGCATCAAGTAGTCAGCACCGTAAAGGGCAAGACGAGCGTAAACCCCGATGATACGTCCACGTGAGTAAGCATCTGGAAGACCAGTAACTGTGTGAGCGTGACGTGCACGACGGATGTTTGAAGTGTAAGCACGGAAGATACCATCGTTAACTGTAGTCACGTATTTTGTGAAAATTTCGTGTACAGCTGGGTCTGGTTCATAACCGTGTTCTTTCAAAGCAGTTTCCGCCATACGGATACCACCTTTAGGCATGAAGTTCAATTTGAAGAGCTCATCATTTTGGATACCATAGATAAGTTCATCTTCTTTTGAAATGTATCCTGCGTCAATATCAGCGATTGAAGTTGGACGAGTATCCATTGGGAAGCGTCCTTCAGCTTCATAGCCTGCTTTAGTTTCATCTACGATTTTTTTAATTTTTAGAGAGCGTTCAGTTGGTCCTGCAAGGAAGCTTTCGTCACCATCATAAGGTGTGTAGTTTGCTTGAACGAAACGTGAAACGCTAGCTTTTTCTTTCCAGTCAGTTCCTTTAAAGCCTTCCCACGCTTTTTCAAAAACATCTGTGTTAGTTTTAACCGTTGCCATAGTTTGGATCTCCTATAATTCTAGTAACAAAATCATCTGTTACATTCTCTAGAAGTATTCTATCATACAGTAACCGCTTACACAACTTTAAAACTGCGTTTTTAGAGACATTCTTTTATAATACAGTTTCGAAAACGACAAATCTGTATTATAAATTTCTGTTTTTTGATAGATTTTGGTATCATAAGGGGAGAATGCTTTGTAGTCCCAAAGTTTTATGTGAAAAGCTTTACAATGAGATAAATCTGAGAAAGGAGGCAGGGAGCCATGTTAGAGTTTCCTCTAATAAATGATACCAGTAGGAAAATCATCCATATTGACATGGACGCCTTTTTTGCTCAGGTCGAGATGAGGGATGACCCCAGTCTTAAGGACAAACCGGTTATTATCGGTCACGATCCTAGAAAAACTGGGGGACGTGGTGTGGTATCAACCTGTAATTACGAGGCTAGAAAATATGGTGTCCATTCAGCCATGTCTTCTAAGGAAGCCTATGAACGTTGTCCTAATGCTGTCTTTATCTCAGGAAATTATAGTCATTACAGAGAGGTAGGGATGCAGATTCGTGAGATTTTTAAACGCTATACCGACTTGGTAGAGCCCATGTCTATCGATGAAGCCTATCTTGATGTGACGATAAATAAACTTGGTATCAAATCGGCGGTTAAGGTAGCTAAACTTATCCAGTATGATATCTGGCAGGAACTTCACCTGACTTGTTCAGCAGGCGTTTCCTACAATAAATTTATCGCCAAACTAGCTTCTGATTTTCAAAAGCCTGCTGGTTTGACGGTGGTGCTTCCAGAGGAGGCTCAGGAATTTTTGGAAAAGCTCCCTATTGAAAAGTTTCATGGGGTAGGTAAAAAGTCAGTTGAACGTCTTCATGACATGGAAATATACACCGGTGCCGATCTTCTGAAGATTCCTGAGATGACGCTGATTGATCGTTTTGGACGTTTTGGATTTGATCTCTTTCGAAAGGCTAGAGGGATTTCCAATAGTCCTGTTAGGCCCAATCGTGTCCGTAAATCTATTGGAAGTGAGCGAACCTACGGCAAACTTCTTTATAATGAAGATGACATCAAGGCTGAGTTGACTAAGAATGCTAGGCGGGTAGCTGAAAGTGCTCAGAAAAATAAAAAAGTCGGTCGAATTATTGTCATCAAGGTCCGTTATTCGGATTTCTCGACCTTAACCAAGCGTATGACCTTGGACAAATCGACTCAGGATTTCGACACCATCGAAAGGATTGCCCATACCATTTTTGATCAATTAGAGGAAAATAGCAGCGGTGTTCGCCTGCTCGGTGTGACGCTGACGGGTCTGGAAGATCAAGAAGGCAGGCAATTGGACCTAGATGATTTGGAGTCATTATAATAGTAGAGTTTTGATTTTTTCTTTTGGAAAGTGACTTTGAAGAATCATCAGACCTATGCTATCTTAAAGAGTAACTAAAAGAAATGAGGGAATAATCTTAATGAAAAAAGTTCTTACCTATTTAGGACTGATTCTGGTAGCTTGCTTGGTTCTCGTAGCTTGTGCTAATAAGCCAGCTGAGAAGAAAAAAGCGACACCAACTCCGACAGAACGTGCCAAGGCTGATGCGACAGTTTTAATTGATACTATGCTTGGAAAATCTAGTAACGGTTTTTCAAAACTATACGGTGGAAATTACGAAACCTGGACTGAAACGAAAGTCTTTGAAAAACAAGTTGCAGATACTATCGAGGAAAAGGGGTATACACCGGAAGAAAAGTATACGTTTAAATACATTGAAGGTTATGATGCCAAGACACCAACCCAAGTGCTTTCTAAGTTTCTCAAGGTCCGTCGTAATATGATTGGTAAGATTCAGGACTATAAGCTGAAAGATGTTAAAGTTAAAGGAAATGAAGCGACAGTTACCTTTACTTCACGTTCTGTTAGTGCCTATGGTGCTGCAGCTGCTGTTCGTACTCTCCTTATGAGTCTCTATGACAACGACATTGACAAGTTGAAACAATGGAATCAAGCTGATAACAACGATGTGGAAAAAGGTAAAGCCAAAGATCTCACAACGAAATTCCTTTATGGTGAAAACTTTAACGGAGATTTGACACAATTTAAGGATATTGATAAAGAAATGGCCTATACACCTTTGACAGGTGCTGATAATCTAGAAAAGACCTTCAAGCTTACCAAAGATGATGGGGGTAACTGGACGATTTCTGTAGAAGATTATAAAGAGCTTGCCGAAGCCTTGGTTGACCATGATGAATCAGGAAGCAGAGCCGTTTACGCTGAACGCATCCATAAGAATTTATCAGATTATCAACCTGAAGACAGTAGCGATTCAAGCAGTAAGTCATCAAGTAAGGATAAGTAGAGTTTTATTGCATTTGATGTTAAACATGTACGGAAAGCTTTTTTGGGCGAGAAGAGTTGTCACACCAGTGGCAACTCTTTTCTTATTGTTCGTTGTATCCATTCCCCCTATAACCACTTTCTATCACCTCTTAGGATTTTATTATTAGACGAGTTTGGATGAAGATGGTAAACTGTTATCACTAACTATTAATGAAAGTATCGAGGATTATAGATATGAAAAAATGGCTTGCAGGTTTAGGAATTCTTGGCTTGTCTGTTTTGACTTTGGCTGCTTGTGGAAACAAGAGTGACAATAAGGCATCTGGTGAGAAGCAGACGATTACGGTTGCGACGGACTCTGATACGGCGCCTTTCACTTTCAAAAAAGGTGACGACTTCAAGGGTTATGATATTGATTTGGTCAAGGCTATTTTCAAGGATTCGGACAAATATAAGGTCAAGTTTGTGACGACACCTTTTGATTCTATCTTGACAGGGGTGGATTCTGGACGTTATCAGATTGCGGCTAATGACTTCAACTACAATGAAGAACGTGCGCAGAAATATGGTTTCTCAGATCCGATTTCACGTTCTAACTATGCCATCACTAGTGCTGAGGGTACCAAGTATACTAGCCTAGATGATTTGTCTGGTAAGACAACAGAGGTGCTTCCTGGCTCTAACTATGCTCAGTTGCTTGAAAATTGGAACCATGCCAATGCGGACAAGACACCAATTACTATCAACTATGCTTCTAGCTCAACTGGTCTTTCAACACGTATCCAACACATTCAAGAAGGAAAGATTGACTTTATCCTTTACGATGCCATTTCGTCTGAGTACATTGTTAAAGATCAAGGCTATAAGCTAGCTGTAAACAAGATTAAAGACGATATCGGTATGAAGACTGATGGTCTTGAATATCTTCTATTCTCAAATGATAAGCAAGGTAAGGAACTCAAGACTTTTGTTAATAAGCGTATCAAAGAGCTTAAGAAGGATGGAACCCTTGCCAAACTCAGCAAGGAATATTTCGGTGACGATTACGTCAGTGATTTGAAATAAGACTGTTAAAAGTTGAGACTGCCATCTCAGCTGTGGATTAAACACAAAGCTTTCTTTTGAGGCTTTCCTGAGGTGATGACGGACGTCAGCGACCTTCTTCGAAGTTCCATGACTAAGTTTTGAGCCTAAGGTCTCAAAACTTCCGAACACCTGAAACTTTAAAGTTTCAGGTGTTTTTCTCACGCCGGAAAGCTTAGGTTTATGCTCACTTTGTTCGTAAAATAAGTAATGAGTTCAAATCTTTTTGGTCTTAACAAGGTATTACTATCAGTGATACGATTTTCTTATCACTATGATAAGAAAAGACTATTTCACAGACTTTCTGAGTCGTGCTAAAATGAATACTATAAAATTATGATAAGATATTTGAATGGTTAGCACTAGGCTAACCTACTTTTTTAGAAAGAAAGGGCGACATTGTGAAAAAGAGTATAGAAGCATTTAATCGGTCACCTTGGTATCTCCAAGTTATCATTGGCTTGGTTGGTTTGGCAGTAGCAGTTGCTTTAGCCATTCCCTTGTCTTGGCTAGTAGAAATTCTTTGGGGCTATATTTTGCAACTGGTTACAATTGTCTTCAAGTGGATCTCATCTTGGATGCCAGCTGGTAAGCTCTTCTCATGGAAGGCAGTCTTTGATGCTGTTCCTAAGATTGTGGAACGCTTGCCTTTGACTTTGGGATTGACCATTGCAGGTGCTTTCTTCGGTTTGATTTTAGCCCTTGTCTTTGCGGTCGTTAAGATCAATCGAGTACGCATCCTTTATCCGATTCAAGCAGTTTTTGTGAGCTTCTTGCGTGGGACACCAATCCTTGTACAACTCATGTTGACTTACTATGGTATTCCACTCTTCCTTCGTTATTTGAATGGTGAATTTGGTTTGGATTGGAATATTAATGAGATTCCACCAGCTATCTTTGCTATTACAGCCTTTGCCTTTAACGAAGCAGCCTACATGAGTGAAACTATTCGTGCAGCGATTCAGGCTGTTGATGCCGGGGAAATCGAAGCTGCCCGTTCTCTTGGGATGACATCAGCACAGGTTTACCGTCGTGTCATTATTCCAAATGCGGCAGTTATTGCGACACCAAGTTTGATTAACAGTTTGATTGGTTTGACTAAGGGAACATCACTTGCCTTTAGTGCTGGTATCGTCGAAATGTATGCACAGGCTCAAATCTTGGGTGGTGCCGACTACCGTTACTTTGAACGTTATATCTCAGTTGCCCTTGTATACTGGGTAATCTCAATCTTGATTGAGTACATTGGTCGTTCAGTTGAAAATCACATGGCCATTAAGGCGCCTGAAGTGACTGACATATCTGGAATTGGAGGTGACCGCTAATGATTAGTATCAAAAATTTGACCAAGGAATTTTCAGGTCAAAAGGTTCTCGATGGTATTGATATTGACATTGATAAGGGTGAAGTTGTAGCTCTTGTTGGTGCCTCTGGTGCAGGGAAATCAACAATCCTTCGCAGCTTAAACTATTTGGAACAACCTGATTCTGGTACCATTACCATTGATGATTTCAAGGTAGATTTCGAAACAATTACCAAAGAACAAATCCTTACCCTTCGTCGTAAGTTGGCCATGGTTTTCCAACAGTTCAACCTCTTTGAACGTCGTACAGCCTTGGATAATGTTAAGGAAGGTCTTAAGATTGTTAAGAAACTTTCTGACGAAGAAGCTACCAAGATTGCGAAAGAAGAGCTCGCTAAGGTTGGGCTTTCTAATCGTGAAAATCATTACCCACGTCACTTGTCGGGTGGTCAAAAGCAACGTGTGGCCTTGGCCCGCGCCCTTGCAATGAAGCCTGATGTGCTCTTGCTTGACGAACCAACATCTGCTCTTGATCCTGAGTTGGTTGGTGAGGTTGAAAAATCAATCGCTGATGCGGCTAAGTCAGGCCAAACCATGATTTTGGTCAGTCACGACATGAACTTTGTTTATCAAGTGGCTGACAAGGTGCTCTTCCTTGAAAAAGGTCGTATCCTTGAACAAGGAACACCTGACGAAGTCTTTAACCATCCAAAAGAAGAACGAACAAAAGAATTTTTCGCTTCTTATTCAAAACAATATCTTTAAGATGGGATTTTTGTTACAATAGAAAAGGTGGTGGGAGTGGACGACATTTTAGTCCATAGTCAAAGTCCCACAAGGATGATTAGGAACTTTTGAATGTTTCAAAGGCGACTATAGTCCAATCAGAGACTGCATCGTGCAGTTATTACTAGTCGAATTTAGGGGTTGGAGAATGTTATCTCAGCCTTTTCTATTTCTCACTTTAGGATGATTTATGTTATTAAATATTTTTAAATTTTACCTCTTAGGCCTTGTGATTGCTTTCTTTGTGTGCTTGGTGATTGGTGCCATTTGGCTTGGATGGCGTGCCTTACGTCGTGCAGACAAAACTGTTAAGGAGCGTCAAGGTGCCCTCTATGATGCTATTATGATGTCGATGGTTTCGATTCCCGTTTTGGCATTTGCTTTTATGGCGATTCTTATCGTGCTGAATGCATAATTCTAGCTTTGTTGGCACATTAGGTGTAAGATATCTCTACAAGAAAATCATATAAGGAGTTACTCATGTACGATACAATTGTTATTGGAGCTGGTCCTGCGGGGATGACTGCAGCACTCTATGCAGCACGTGCCAACCTTAAAGTGGCAACTTTGGAGCAAGGTGCTCCTGGTGGACAGATGAATAACACGTCTGATATTGAAAATTACCCTGGTTTTGAAAGTATTTCTGGTCCAGAATTGTCAATGAAGATGTTCGAACCCTTGGAAAAATTGGGCGTTGAAAATCTTTATGGTATCGTGTCTGGTATCGAAGACAAGGGTGACTATAAGGTTGTCAAAACTGGTGATGAGGAGTACCAAACCAAGACAGTGATCATTGCGACGGGTGCTAAACACCGCCACATTGGTGTTGCTGGTGAAGAAGAGTACAACAGCCGTGGGGTTTCCTACTGTGCGGTCTGTGATGGTGCCTTCTTCCGTAATCAAGACCTCTTGGTTGTTGGTGGTGGAGACTCTGCCGTTGAAGAAGGAATTTATTTGACACGCTTTGCCAATAGCGTGACCATTGTTCACCGTCGTGATGAATTGCGTGCTCAAAAGGTTCTTCAAGACCGTGCCTTCGCCAATGAAAAAGTCAAGTTTATCTGGGATTCAGTCGTTGAAGAAATCAAGGGCGATGACATCAAGGTTCGCAGTGTTGATATCAAGAATGTCAAAACTGGTGAGGTGACTAACCACGAATTTGGCGGTGTCTTCGTTTATGTGGGACTTGATCCTGTTTCAGATTACTTGACAGGTCTCGACATCACTGACCAAGACGGTTGGGTAATTACAGATGATAAGATGGCGACAAGTATTCCAGGTATCTTTGCCATTGGGGATGTCCGTCAGAAAGACCTTCGCCAAATTACAACAGCCGTAGGGGACGGTGCCACAGCTGGTATCGAGACTTACAACTACGTGACTGCACTTGGTGATAAGTAAAATAATGGAAACTCGGGAGCTTCTCGAGTTTTTTGTGTTCTCTTGGGGGGATTTAGCTTGTCTAGTCCCCTTGGGACCAACATCTATGCGTGTTTTTTGTTATAATAGAAGAGTCTTACTAAAAATCAGTAAAAACGAGGTGACCGACTTGCGTGTTGTAGCAGGTGAATTTGGCGGACGTCCGCTTAAAACGTTAGAAGGCAAAACGACTCGTCCAACAACGGACAAGGTCAAGGGTGCCATTTTCAATATGATTGGTCCTTTCTTTGATGGAGGGCGTGTTTTGGATCTTTTTTCTGGAAGTGGTAGTCTGGCTATTGAGGCTATCAGTCGTGGTATGTCGTCTGCTGTCCTCGTGGAAAAGGATCGTCGGGCACAGGCTGTTATCCAGGAAAATATTAAGATGACAAAGAGTGAGAAACAGTTCCAGCTTTTGAAGATGGATGCGGCGCGTGCGCTGACACAATTGACAGGAAAGTTTGACTTGGTGCTTCTAGATCCGCCTTATGCCAAAGAGCAGATTGTGGCCAATATTACTCAGTTAGAGGAGCAAGGGCTCTTAGCTGAGGAGGTGATGTTGGTTTGTGAGACGGATAAGGCTGTGGATCTACCTGAAGAAATTTCAAACTTCGGGATTTGGAAGCAGAAAACCTATGGTATCAGTAAGGTAACTGTTTACGTGCGTTAGCCTTTGATAGGGAAGTTGTAGAAAGGGATGCTATGACAAAGTTTGCTATGTTTACGGGGTCTTTTGATCCGATTACCAATGGGCATGTGGATATTATTGCCAGAGCCAGCAAGCTCTTCGATGAGCTTTATATAGGTCTTTTTTATAATAAAAATAAGCAGGGCTTCTGGGACATTGAGACTCGCAAGCGTATCTTGGAAGAGGTCGTGGCAGATTTTCCCAATGTGAAAGTTATAACGACTCACGATAGTTTGGCTGTTGATATCGCCAGAGATCTTGGGGTGACTTATTTGGTTCGAGGCCTTCGTAATGCGACAGATTTCGACTATGAGGCTAATATGGATTATTTCAATAAGGGGTTGGCCCCTGAAATTGAAACGGTTTATTTGATTGCTAGTCATGAGGTGACACCAGTCTCTTCAAGTCGTGTGCGTGAGTTGATTTATTTTGAGGGAGACATTAGTTCTTATGTTCCTCAAGCAGTTGTTAAGGAAGTGGAGGCCAAGCGTGGCAAACAAGAACGAATCTAAATCACTATTAGGGAAAATTTGGCGGATTAAGTGGTGGTTGTTAAGTATTTTTACGATACTTTTCCTCCTATTTGCCCTCTTTTTCCCGCTAAATAATTATTATGTTGAGCTTCCGGGTGGTGCTTTTGATACCAAGGAAGTCTTGACTGTAGATAAGAAAGCTGATGATTCAAAAGGGTCCTACAATTTTGTGGCGGTGGCTCAAACCAAGGCGACTTTGGCCCTCATGCTCTATGCTCAGCTTAATGATTTTGCAAAGCTTCAAACAGCTGAAGAGGCAACTGGGAATTACTCTGATGAAGATTTCATGCGTATCAACCAATTTTACATGGAGACTTCCCAAAACCAAGCGATTTATCAGGGCTTGACTCTGGCTGGTAAGGAGGCTAGCTTGGAGTATATGGGTGTTTATGTGCTTCAGGTGGCTGACGATTCTAGCTTTAAGGGTGTCCTCAATATTGCGGATACGGTGACGGCTGTCAATGGCAAGTCTTTTGATAATTCTGCTGACTTGATTAAATATGTTCAAGGACTTAAGCTGGGTTCAAAAGTCAAGGTCACTTATACGACAGATGATAAAGAAAAGACTGCTACTGGTAAGATTATCAAGATTGCCAATGGTAAAAACGGTATTGGTATCGGTTTGACGGATCATACCGAGGTCAAGAGTCCTGAAAATGTGAAGTTTAAACTTGATGGTGTCGGTGGACCAAGTGCGGGTCTTATGTTTACTCTAGCTATTTACGATCAGGTGTCTGGTCAAGACCTCAAGGCTGGTCGTAAGATTGCTGGAACAGGAACCATTGAAAAGGATGGTTCGGTCGGTGATATCGGTGGTGCCTACCTCAAGGTGAAATCAGCGGCTGATAGTGGTGCAGACATTTTCTTCGTGCCAAATAATCCAGTAACTAAGGAAATGAAAAAGGCTGATCCGGATGCCAAAACTAACTATCAAGAGGCCAAGGAAGCTGCCAAGAAACTGGGAACCAAGATGAAAATTGTCCCTGTTAAAACAGCTCAAGAAGCCATTGATTATTTGAAAAAGACTAAATAAGAAGCGAGAGTAAGACAGGCAGAAATCCATGATTTTTGTCTGAGTCTTACTCTCTTTTTTAGGTCAAAGTGTTATAATAGTCTTTATGAAAAAACGTTATAGAACAGTCAATGATTACTATCGTGAAATTTTTGGCGAAAAGATTTTCAAACTACCAATAGATGCGGGTTTTGATTGTCCCAACCGTGATGGCACAGTGGCCCACGGTGGCTGTACCTTTTGTACGGTATCGGGGTCTGGGGATGCTATTGTAGCACCTGAGGCACCGATTCGTGAGCAGTTTTACCATGAGATTGACTTCATGCACCGCAAGTGGCCAGAAGTTCAGAAATATCTGGTTTATTTTCAAAATTTTACCAATACCCACGCACCGCTTGAAGTTATCAAGGAACGCTACGAACAGGCTATCAATGAGCCTGGTGTTGTTGGCATCAATATCGGTACCCGCCCAGACTGTTTGCCAGACGATGTGATTGATTATCTGGCAGAACTCACAGAACGTATGCATGTGACCGTCGAACTTGGCTTGCAAACGACTTATGAAGAAACGTCAGAGCTCATTAACCGAGCACACAGCTATGATCTCTATGTGGAGACGGTTAAGCGTGTGCGTGAGCGTGCGCCAAAGGCTGAGATTGTATCGCATCTGATTAATGGGCTACCAGGGGAAACCCACGAGATGATGGTGGAAAATGTTCGCCGTTGTGTGACGGACAATGACATTCAGGGGATTAAACTCCACCTCCTCCACTTGATGACCAATACGCGTATGCAAAGGGACTACCACGAGGGGCGTCTTAAATTGCTGAGTCAGGAAGAGTATGTGTCAATCATCTGTGACCAGTTGGAAATCATCCCTGAGGATATCGTCATTCATCGAATCACTGGTGATGCGCCGAGAGATATGTTGATTGGTCCTATGTGGAGTCTCAACAAATGGGAAGTCCTCAATGCCATTGACAAAGAGATGGAACGTCGTGACTCATGGCAAGGGTGCAAAGTAGCTAACGAGAAGGAGGAAAAAGCATGATTAAACGACCAATTCATCTGTCTCATGACTTTCTAGCTCAAGTGCTGGATGATGAGAGTGTTGCTGTCGATGCAACCATGGGAAACGGCAATGACACAGCCTTTCTAGCTGGCCTTGCCAAGAAGGTTTATGCCTTTGACGTGCAGGAGCAGGCGCTCGAAAAGACTCGTCAACGCTTGTCGGACTTGGCAATTGAAAATGCGGAACTCATTTTAGATGGTCATGAAAATCTGGACCGTTATGTCACGGAACCTATTCGTGCAGCTATTTTCAATCTGGGCTATCTGCCATCTGCAGATAAGAGTGTTATTACTAAGCCCCACACGACTCTTGAGGCCATTGAGAAAATTCTTGACCGTCTAGAGGTGGGTGGTCGTTTAGCTATTATGATTTACTATGGTCATGATGGTGGCGATATGGAGAAGGATGCTGTGCTTGAGTACGTTATCGGTTTGGACCAGCGTGATTTTACAGCTATGCTTTACCAACCCCTTAATCAAATTAATACCCCACCATTTTTGGTGATGTTGGAGAAATTACAATGATTACAGATATTAAAGAAAAGCTTGCAGATATGCAGGCCAAATATATAGACAAGCAAAGTGCCGAGGATACTTTAAAAAAGGTTGATAATCGTAAAACGGCTAAAATTAAGAAAAAGTTAGCTAGTCTTGAGGTTGAACGTTGCCATAAACTTTTGGCCAAAGAAGATGTCACTGCCATTGATAAAAAAATTAGTAAGCAAAAAGAACTATTCTCAAACTGTTGTCATAAGGAAGGGTAGGAGGAGCTATGCATTTATCATTAGCTTTGCTTGTTCTTCTTTTTAGCTTGATTTTATCGAACGTTATCAATCGTGTCTTTCCGCGTCTTCCCCTACCTTTGATTCAAATTATTTTTGGGGTTGGTATTGGTTTACTTTTTAAGGGACGCGCTTTCGAGCTTGAAACAGAACTTTTCCTAGCTTTCATTATTGCTCCCTTGCTGTTTCGTGAAGGTGAAGAAAGTGATATCACTAGTATTCTACGTAACTGGAAACTTATTTTATTTTTGATTTTTCCAGTTATCTTTGTGTCTTCCTTGGGAATCGGTTATCTTGCTAAGGCCGTCTTGCCTGCTTCGGTCCCCTTATCTGCCTGTCTAGCCATTGGTGCCGCCCTTGGGCCAACGGATTTGGTTGCCTATTCGGCTATTTCCAAACGCTTCAGTTTCCCAAAGTGGATTAGCTATATTTTGCAGGGTGAGGGTCTTCTGAACGATGCCTCTGGCTTGGTCGCCTTTCAGGTGGCAGTGACTGCCTTGACAACAGGTGCTTTTTCCCTCCTTGGTGCGAGCTGGAATTTGGTTATTTCTGTGCTTGGTGGTTTTTTAGTTGGCTTGATTACAGCCTTATTTAATCGTCTCTTTTTAACCATTTTGGACAATATGGATGCTGCAGATGTCACAGGTGCTCTCTTACTAGAGCTGGTACTACCAATCTCCTCTTACTTTGTAGCCGAGGAAATTCATGCTTCTGGAATTATTGCTGTTGTCGTAGCAGGGATTTCGCTTGCCAGTCGCTTTAAAAAAATCACCGTTTTTGATGCCAAGCTGGATAACGTTTCCCATACGATTTGGGGAACCATTACCTTTATGCTTAATGGCATGGTATTTTTCCTCTTGGGGACAGAACTTCCAACTCTAGCAACGCCAGTGCTGCGTAGCAGTACCTACGATAATCTCTGGATGCTGCTTGCTATCGTCCTTTTAACAGCGACCATGTTTGGAATTCGCTTTGTTATGATTAGTGCGGTATTTGCCCAAAGAGCTTGGAGGGCCAAACGATCACTAAAAAAAATCTGGAAGGGTGCTACTCTGTTAACCTTTTCAGGTGTTAAAGGAACGGTTTCCATTGCAACCATCCTTTTGCTTCCGGTTGCCAATATGACTGCTCTGGAACATAGTCTTTTACTCTTTACGGTAGCGGGTGTGACCTTGCTGAGCTTCTTAACAGGGATTTTAGTCCTACCTAAGCTAGCCACTGGTCCAGCGCATACGACCAACCATTATATGCAGATTGCCATTCTTAATGATGTGGTCGGAGAATTGGAAAAAGATCTAAAACAGTCTACCAATCAAGGGGCTGTCTATGCTACTATTGACAACTATAATCAACGCTTGGAAGATTTAATCTTGGAGCAGGAATCAAATGATGTCAAAGAAGAGTTGGCCAATATCCGGGTAATGATTATGGAAATTGAGAGTAAAGGTCTGGAATACGCCTACAAGAAGGGGAAGATTTCAGAACTTGAATACAATCTCTACCAACGTTATATCAAGGGCTTGGAACGTCGTATCAACCGTGGTTTTGTCTCTAGCCTTTCTTACGCCCTAGCTGTATTTGTGCGTGGCCTTCGTAGATTGTTACACTTAGCTCTTACTTTCAAGTTTCGTATTGATCAGGATGAAACTAGAAGAGGTCCTAGGTTGACGGAAGAAAACCGCGACCATATGACTGAGCTCTATTTGACAAATACTGAGCAGATTTTGGAAGCCTTGAGTAATCTGGAAGGTGTTTATCACTCAGATCTCTTGTCTTATCTGAAACGCAGTCGCCTTCAAGAGGCTGAGATTATTCAATCAGGTGCCTTTGTTGAGCGGGTTATCACCCACCTTCATCCAGACAATATTGATGAAATGTTGCGAGGCTACTATTTGGAACGTAAGGTTATCAACGAGTACGAGCAGGCTGAACTTATCTCTAGCCGTTATGCTAAGCAGCTTCGTAAGGAAGTCAATACTTTGGAGGATTACTCTCTCAAAGAAACTAGCAACACGTTAACCTATGATATGATTAATCTGGCTCGAGGTCGAGCTTAAGCAATGAATGTTATCACAAAAAGAAGCCAAGAAAGATTTTGGCTTCTTTTTCATATGTTTTTATAGAACAGCTTATCGTTCCAGCCTTAATTTTGTATGGTGTATCTAAAATAAAAGAGGAGTAGTGATAAAAGAACAAGTCCCCCAGATAATGTCTAGGGGACTTGTTTCTTTGAGCGATTTTTATAGAAGAGGGTTAATGTAAAAACGATGGTCATCAATTGGAATAATTTGAACAGGATTTTGGTAGAAGTCAGCTAAAACTTCCGGTGTGATGATATCATTCTTGGGTCCCTGTGCCACGATTTTTCCTTGACGGAGTAGGAGGATGTGATCCATTTTTTCAGTGATTTCTTCAGCATGGTGGGTGACATAAAGGACCAGTGGTGCGTGAGGAAGCGAGGTGATACGGTCAATCTGACGTAAGAGCTTTTCGCGGGCAAAGAGATCCAAGCCCACAGTTGCTTCGTCAAGGATGATGATGTCGGGATCTTCCATCAGACTACGAGCAATCAAACAGATTTGCTTTTCCCCTTGAGAGAGGCCATGGTATTTACGACCAATCAAATCTCCAGCACCAAGTGAAGTTAGCATATCCTTGGCTTCTTGTAGCTCTTTGTCTCCATAGGCTTTGTAGAGGATTGAGCTCTTGTACTTACCGGTAAGGACGATTTTTTCAGCAGTCATATGTTGAGGTAGACGCTCAGTGATAAAGGAACTGACGATACCGATGTGTTGACGAAGACCTGTGATGTCTCCATTACCAAAGGTGTAGCCTAGTATCTCAGCCTTCCCTTCAGAAGGGAAAAATTCAGCTGTCAACAAACGTAAGAGGGTTGATTTTCCAGCACCGTTAAGTCCTAGGATAGCCCAGGTTTGTCCTTTTTCAACTGTCCAGTTAAGGTCAGATAAAAGTGTTTTTCCTTGGCGGACCAAGCTGACATTTTCTAATCGTATAAGTGACATAAGTCTCTCCTTTGATGATAAATTACCCTAATTATAGCATAAAATAGACGCCTTTATTGGGAAATTATGGTATAATGAAAGTCAGAATTTTTTTTAGAGGAGAAGAAAAAATGGAAGACTCTAGTGGTCAGTCCTTATTATTTCAATCTATTTTACTACTAATTTTAACCTTGCTTACAGCCTTTTTCTCAGCATCTGAGATGGCTCTTGTATCACTTAACCGCTCACGTGTGGAGCAAAAGGCAGAAGAAGGCGATAAGAAATTTATCCGCCTGCTCAAGGTTCTTGAAAATCCAAACAACTTCCTATCAACTATCCAAGTTGGTATTACCTTTATTAGCCTCTTACAAGGGGCCAGTCTCTCTGCATCACTAGGTGCAGTGATAGCGACTTGGTTTGGTCATGTGGCTTGGGCTAAGACAGCAGGTAGCATGATTTCTTTGGTTGTCTTGACCTATATCTCTATCGTTTTTGGGGAACTTTATCCAAAACGTATCGCTATGAACCTTAAGGAAAATCTAGCCATCTACTCAGCTCCTGTCATTATTGTTACAGGTAAGATTGTTAGTCCCTTTGTTTGGATTCTTTCGGCGTCAACCAATCTTTTGTCTCGTTTGACACCTGTGACCTTTGATGATGCAGATGAGCAGATGACACGTGATGAGATTGAATACATGTTGACTAAGAGTGAGGATACACTTGAGGCTGAAGAAATTGAAATGCTCCAAGGGGTATTCTCTCTTGACGAATTGATGGCACGTGAGGTTATGGTCCCTCGTACAGATGCCTTCATGATTGATATTGAAGACAATACTCAAGAAAATATCCAAGCTATTCTCAAGGAAAGTTTCTCTCGTATTCCTGTTTACGAAGACGACAAGGATAAGATTATCGGTGTCGTTCATACCAAAAACCTTCTAAAAGCAGGTTTCGAACTTGGTTTCGAAAATATCAAACTTCGTCGAATTATGAATGAACCTCTCTTTGTTCCAGAGACTATCTTCGTTAATGATCTCTTGGCGGCCTTTCGTAACACCAATAATCAGATGGCTATTTTGCTTGATGAATACGGTGGGGTTGCTGGTCTTGTTACCTTCGAGGATCTTTTGGAAGAAATCGTTGGTGAGATTGACGACGAAACAGATAAATCTAGTATTGAAGTTCGTGAAATTGGCGAGAATACCTATATTGTCGAGGGTGCTATGACTCTTAACGACTTCAATGAACATTTTGATACAGAACTTGAGAGTGATGACGTTGATACTATCGCAGGTTATTATTTGACTGGTGTGGGAGCCATTCCTACTCAAGAAGTCAAGGAACACTATTCAGTTATCAACAAGGACAAACACCTTGAATTTATCAATGATAAGGTTAAGGATGGTCGTGTAACCAAACTTAAGGTAATCATCACGGCAGCTCCAGAAGAGGCAGAAGAATAGTTCTCTACATGTTTTTATTAGAAAATATTGGAACTTAAAAGCGACTATTTACTAATTAGGCACTTTCTCTCATTATGAGTGAAAGTGCTTTTTCTTATCTATCTTGGAATATCAGTTTATCAAAATAATAAGATTAGAAAACGTCTATAAAATACGTCATAAAGCCTTTTTAACCTATCAAAAGTGTTAGAATTTGTCAGAAAAATAACGATAATTTTGAAGGTATTCTAACATATTTCAGCGTGTTGAAAGATTTAGAATAAAAATAAATAAGATTTTAATTAAAGCAGTCTTTTATTACTTTTTTATGGTAGAATGTAGGTTAACTGATAAATGAAAAAAGGAGAATCTTAATGGCTTCTAAAAAATCTATATCTATATATAGTAGCTTGCTTTTACTCACCCTTACCCTAGGAGCTTTTGTACCAGTAACCTCTTTTGCGGATGATGGTATTGCGACAAATGATGCTGTTCTTACACAACCAACGACAGATCGTGCAACAACTGGTCCTTCAACAGCCCCAAGTGATGGTGACTTGGCTCGTAGCAATGATTCAAACACAGGTGTGGCAACGCCAACAACACCAACACCTACAGTTCCTGAAGTACCAGCTGAGCCAACAACACCAGCAACTCCAGAAGCACCTGCGACACCGGCTCCAACAGCTGATTCATCAACAAAACCAGCCGATAAGCCAGAAGACCCAGCTTCAGCAACTGATAAAGGGACAAGCGAAGCACCTCAAAACTCTGAAACTCCAGCGGTGAATGTTAATGGACAACCTGTTGTTACTGTAACACCAACAGCTCCAGTTATCACTGCAGCTGGCCAAACAATTGTGTCTACACAAAATAGCCAAATTGTTATCGCTAACACTGATGGTACAACAAGTGTTGTCGCTCCTGAAACAGTAGGATTCAAAGTGAACGCTGACGGTACATTGACTGGTAAAGATGCTAAAGGTAAGGAAGTTACACTTCCTAAGACTGGTGAAGCATCAACAGTAATCTTGACAATGGCAGGAACATTCTTCCTTGCTGCTGCAGCCTTTTTGGGGCTTAAGAAACGTGCCTAATAATATAGATGATAAAAGACTGGATTTTTCCAGTTTTTTTGTTTTTCTTCTGGTATAGTATAGATATTCCTTAATTTCAGATGTATTATAGTATAACCTTTGCCTGAATTCAGGCAGATATGGAGCATGTTTCTGATAAAAGAGGTATAATAAAAACATGTAAAAAGCGTTTTCAAGGAGGCTGCCATGGCAGAAATTGATTACAGTCAGGTGACTGGACTTGTTCATTCAACCGAAAGTTTTGGATCCGTAGATGGTCCTGGTATCCGTTTTATTGTTTTCATGCAAGGCTGTAAGATGCGTTGCCAATATTGTCATAACCCAGATACTTGGGCTATGGAGTCAAATAAGGCTGTTGAACGTACAGTTGAAGATGTCTTAGATGAGGCTCTTCGTTTCCGTCATTTCTGGGGTGAGCATGGTGGTATCACTGTATCAGGTGGTGAGGCCATGCTTCAGATTGATTTTGTCACTGCCCTCTTTACAGAGGCTAAGAAGCTAGGGATTCACTGTACGCTTGATACTTGTGGGTTTGCGTACCGCAATACTCCTGAGTATCATGAAGTTGTTGACAAACTTTTGGCTGTGACTGACTTGGTCCTACTTGACATCAAAGAGATTGACCCCGAACAACACAAGTTTGTGACCCGTCAACCTAATAAGAATATTTTGGAATTTGCTCAATATCTATCTGACAAACAAGTTCCAGTCTGGATTCGCCATGTCTTGGTACCTGGTTTGACAGACTTTGACGATCACTTGATTAAGCTTGGTGAGTTTGTAAAGACCTTGAAAAATGTCGATAAATTTGAAATTCTTCCCTATCATACAATGGGTGAGTTCAAATGGCGTGAGCTCGGTATCCCATATCCTTTGGAAGGGGTTAAACCACCAACTGCAGATCGGGTCAAAAATGCTAAAGCTCTCATGCACACTGAAACGTATCAAGAGTATAAAAATCGTATCGGTGTGAAAACCTTGGATTGAAAAAGAAGCTCTTGACAAGGGCTTTTTAACTTTGCTATTATTTAGGGAGCAATAAAGAGCAGGTAAATTATGTTTCGTATTTTAAAATTTGATGATGACTTTGTTTATCTCAGTCATCCTGACGGGCGACTTAAGAAAATAGATCGCACGCTTTTTGATTTTGATATAAAATTAGGAGATCGTATTGATGTCTACCAAGATGGGGACTTGACAGTTGTTACTCCGGCAGAAGTCCAGACGGACTTGAGCCTAGAGGGAGACAAATCTGTTAAATCACACCTCTTGCAAGGGATTTTAGATCTTTTCCTTGAAACCCTTAATATTCACAATAATCATTTGGGTGACTTGAAGAAGATCTTCACGCAATTATTGATTACACTCTTCATGGCTTGGAGCTTGTTGGGAGTTATTCTGGTTGAGATTCTTCTCTTTGCAGAGTCAATTATTGTCTTCCTATGGAGACTTCTAGTTCGTCTTGTTAAGTGGATGCATATTAAAGACAATACGAAGGTCTTGATTGATGAGACACAAAAACGTCATGCTAAGCGTGAGCGTCAAAAAGCTCAAAGACGTGAGCAGGAGAGACGTCGTCAGGAAGAACTTGAAGAACGTGAATATCTTCGTGAAACAGAACGTCAAAAGGAACTCATGATTGTTGAAGCTAGCCTTAGTCAGGAAGCAGAACGTGAGAGCCTTTCAACTAGCCTTGCTTTGGAGCAAGCAAGTGCTTCAAGTCAATTTGCTAGTGAAGATTTGGTAGAAGAAATCCAGTCAACTTCAGAGTCAGAAGTGATGTCTGAATCAGCAAAGTCTGAAAAATAGAACAGAAAAAAGAACTGAGAGTTAGGATCTCGGTTCTTTTTCATATGAGAAAAGCACCAGAGGTGCTTTTGTGAGAGGTGACTAAAGTGTTTTTTCAGAGTCACGAACAATGAGCAAGTCAACTTTTGCGTGACGGAGAATGTATTCAGAAGATGAACCAATAAGCAAGCGTTCAAAAGTATTGAGACCTGTGGCACCAACCATAATAAGGTCAACATTTTCCTTATCAGGGATATCAACAGCCAAGAGGCTCTTAGGGTTACCGAACTCAATAACTTTGCGAATCTTGGTTAAACCAGCTTCTCTGGCTTGGCGTTCAAAGTCAGCCAAAACAGCTTTAGCTTCGTCTTCTAGTTTTTCATAGATGTAAGAGTCGAAAGTCGCAACGCTTTGAAGGGCGCGTGTATCGATAACGTGTACCAATAGTAACTGAGCATTATTACGTTTTGCAACGTGCACACCTTTAATAAAGGCCAGTTCTGATTCGTAAGAACCGTCGATAGCTACCATAATACGTTCATATTGTTGAGACATAAGCTCTACCTCCTATCTTTAGCTTTATTATACTCCTTTAATCTAAAAAATGAAAGCGTTGTTATAGATTTTCTGAAATCTTTTTTTGACTGCTTACTTTAGGATGCTCTTAGTAATGTGAAGATTTCAGTATTATCTAAAAATTGAAGATTGCTTGAAAAAGAGGTATAATACAATCTGTTATTAGCTTCGTAAGAAACATGATAATTAAAAAGAGGAAGACAAGTCTTCAGAAATGATACCAAGTGGCCAAGCCTAAAGTTGGTGTCAATAAAAGTGGAAATCCCCATCAGGTGTTGAATTTTCTTATTTTCTGCTAGATGTATCTACTTTTAGTATCTTTTGAAAGGATTAACTTATGAAAACATTTGATAAATCATCAAAGTTGGATCACGTTGCCTATGATATTCGTGGACCAGTTTTGGATGAAGCCAACCGTATGATTGCTAAAGGTGAAAAGATTCTTCGTCTTAATACGGGAAATCCTGCGGAATTTGGCTTTACAGCACCGGATGAAGTCATTCGTGATTTAATTATGAATGTTCGTAACAGTGAAGGGTATTCAGATAGTAAGGGGATTTTCTCAGCTCGTAAGGCGATTATGCAGTATTGCCAGCTAAAGGGATTCCCAAATGTAGATATTGATGATATTTATATTGGTAATGGTGTTTCAGAAATGATTTCCATGTCTATGCAGGCCTTGCTTGATGATGGAGATGAGGTCTTGGTCCCAATGCCTGACTATCCTCTTTGGACAGCCTGCGTCAGTCTAGCAGGTGGTAATGCTGTACACTATGTCTGTGATGAAAAATCTAACTGGTATCCAGATATTGATGATATCAAATCAAAGATTACGTCAAATACTAAGGCAATTGTAGTCATCAATCCTAATAATCCTACAGGTTCACTCTATCCTAAGGATGTCCTTGAACAGATTGTGGATATTGCTCGACAAAATGATTTGATTATCTTTGCGGATGAGATTTATGACCGCTTGGTTATGGATGGTAAAAAGCATACTGCGATTGCTAGCCTTGCACCAGATGTCTTCTGTGTGTCTATGAATGGTCTTTCTAAGTCTCACCGCATTTGTGGTTTCCGTGTAGGTTGGATGGTTCTCTCTGGACCTAAAAAGAATGTCAAAGGTTATATTGAAGGGCTTAATATGTTGGCCAACATGCGTCTTTGTGCTAATGTGCTCTCTCAGCACGTTATTCAGACTTCACTTGGTGGTTACCAATCCGTGGATGAACTCTTGATCCCTGGTGGGCGTATCTATGAACAACGTGAGTTTATCACGAATACCGTAAACGCTATTCCAGGGCTTTCAGCTGTTAAGCCAGATGCAGGTCTTTACATCTTCCCTAAGATTGACCGTAACATGTATGATATTGAAGATGATGAAGAATTCTGTCTTCGTCTCTTGAAGAAGGAGAAGGTTCTCCTAGTTCCAGGTAAAGGCTTTAACTGGAATGAACCAGATCACTTCCGTATTGTCTACCTTCCTCGTGTGGAAGAGTTGGCTGATCTCGGTAACAAAATCGAACGAGTCTTGTCATATTACAAGCGTTAATTTCTTGAAAAACTGGACAAAATGGCTTGTCCAGTTTTTATTGTCTCTAAAAAGGGGACATATTTGAGCAAAATCCGAACATTTTTCCTAAAAATACCATAATATACTTAATATAATGAATAGTAGAATAATAAATAATTTTCAGACAATTGTTTGCAATTTCTAGGTTAAGTGTGCTATAATGATAGGGCTAGTAGGTCTTGACGCAGAAGATTAGTACAAGGCTTGATATTATTATGATTACAATAGAAAGTGAAGACAATAAATATGGCAAATTTGCTGGCTAAAACACGTAAAATTACATCTATCTTGCAACGCTCAGTAGATAGCTTGGAAGGAGATCTTCCATACAACAACATGGCTGCTCAATTGGCGGATATCATTGATTGTAACGCTGCTATCGTTAATGGTGGTGGTGCTCTTCTTGGTTTTGCCATGAAGTACAAAACCAACACTGATCGTGTGGAAGAGTTTTTTGAAGCCAAACAACTTCCAGAAGAATACACACGTGGTATCAGCCGTGTTTATGACACTCAAGAAAACATTGGTATTGACAGTGACTTGACCATTTTCCCTGTGGAGTCAAAAGATGACTTCCCAGATGGTTTGACTACAATTGCACCTATCTATGGTGGTGGTATGCGTCTTGGTTCTTTCATCATTTGGCGTAACGATCATGACTTTGTAGATGAAGATCTTATCTTGGTTGAAATTGCCTCTACAGTAGTTGGGTTGCAGTTGTTGAACCTTCAAACAGAGAACTTGGAAGAAACAATTCGTAAACAAACAGCTATTAACATGGCTATTAATACCTTGTCTTACTCAGAAATCAAGGCAGTTTCAGCTATCTTGAATGAGTTGGACGGTTTGGAAGGTCGCTTGACAGCGTCTGTTATCGCTGACCGTATTGGAATTACACGTTCAGTTATCGTTAATGCCCTTCGTAAGTTGGAATCAGCTGGTATTATTGAGAGCCGTTCACTCGGTATGAAAGGGACTTATCTTAAAGTCCTTAACGAAGGTATCTACGATAAATTGAAAGAATACGAATAAGAAGAATACTGAAAGAAAGTGAGGTAGGAGGAGCCTGCCCCACTTTTTTTAAAGGAGAAAGTATTATGACAAAGGCATTGATATCAATTGATTACTCTTATGATTTTGTGGCAGATGATGGGAAGTTGACGGCTGGAAAGCCTGCCCAAGCCATTGAAGATCGCATTGCTCAGGTAACTCAAGAAGCCTATGACAATGGGGACTATATCTTCGTTGCTATGGACCGACATGATGAAGGAGATACCTTCCATCCTGAAACCAAGCTCTTTCCACCGCACAATATTGCAGGGACGTCTGGGCGAGAACTTTATGGTAAGTTAGCTGGTGTATATGATGCTATTAAGGATGATAATCGTGTCTTTTGGATGGATAAGCGACACTACTCAGCCTTTTCGGGAACGGATTTAGATATTCGTTTGCGTGAGCGTCGTGTGACGACAGTTGTTTTGACAGGAGTTTTAACAGATATTTGTGTCCTACATACAGCCATTGATGCCTATAATTTAGGTTATGATATCGAGGTTGTAGCAAGTGCAACAGCCTCCTTGACGCCTGAAGCTCATGACTTTGCTATCGGGCATTTTAAAAATGTGCTTGGAGCAACTATTGTGGAGTAAGAGTTAGTTCTTACTCTTTTTTTGACGGTAAAGTCTCATTGTGACACCTCGTCTTCATTCTGAAGCACCATTTTATATGGTGTTTTTTGATGGGGCTAAACTTAGTGAAAGAAATATAGTTTATTGAATAAAACAGTAGTTAGGAGAGAAAATAGGCGAAACATTTTATAATATGACAATTTGTGTCATGTTATTGCAGTATAATAAATATAGGAGATGTTAATACTATGAAAGATAATAGGCTATTTAGATTACTGTATTATATTTTAGAAAAAGGTAAAGTTACGGCAAGCGAACTTGCAGATAAATTTGAGGTGTCAGTAAGAACTATCTACCGAGATATTGATTCTATGAGTAGCTCTGGTATTCCCATCTATGCTTTGCGAGGAAGAGGTGGTGGAATAGAAATTGCTGAGGACTTTGTCCTTAGTAAATCACTACTTTCTGAGAATGAGAAACAACAGATTTTGTCAGCTCTTCAAGGATTGGAACATACAACAATACAGCATGAGAATGAACTATTAACAAAACTATCAGCACTTTTTAAAATAAAAAACACTAGTTGGATCGAAGTTGATTTTAATAATTGGCAAAACAATAAGATGTATGAAAGAACATTCAATGATATAAAATCAGCAATCTTAAGTAAAAAGATTATCTCATTCGCATATTTTAGTAGTAATGAAAAAGAGACAAACAGAAGGGTTAAACCTGTGAGATTACTTTTCAAGAGTCAGGACTGGTACCTATATGCCTTTTGTTTACTTAGAAATGATTTTAGATGTTTTAAGTTGTCTAGAATGAAGAATATAGAAGTTCATGATGAAAAGTTTGATGATAGCTTTGAAAATGTAATACTGAAAAAAGAAATACCACATGATAATGTCAGGCGTATAAAAGTCAAATTCGACCGCAAAGTTGCTTTTCGAGTATATGATGAATTAAGCAGTGAGGTTATGGAAGATGATGACGGAAATCTATATACTGAATTAGAAATAGTAGATGATTACAATCTATACTATTACCTTCTTTCTTTCGGAGATAGTGTAGAAGTTTTAGAGCCTGAAGAAGTTAGGGCTCAAATTAAAGAAATGATAACAAAAATGACAGAAAAATATAAAACATGACAAATGGTGTCAAGTATTGTCCAGTATAATGTAATTGACCAAAAGAAAGGGAGGATTATATGATGAAATACGAATGGAGAAAAGAAGAAAAAAGTCTATACAGTGTAAAACAAATGCCTATTCTTGTAGAAGTACCAAAACAAAAATTTATTTCGATAGATGGGAATGGTAATCCGAATGAAGCGGATTTTTCAAACAGAATAACAGCACTGTACTCACTGGCCTACTCTATTAAGATGATGTACAAAAATGCAATGAAAAGTAATAGTAGTGTTGATATCACAGATTTTACAGTATATCCATTAGAGGGCCTTTGGAAAAAATTAAATCAAACAGTGCTTGATAAAAGTAAATTAGAATACACATTAATGATTAAGCAGCCAGATTTTATTACACAAGAGATGTTTACAACTGCAATGGAGAGTGTGAAAAAGAAAAAACCTAATGTCTTGTATGAAGAAATAAGTTTTAGGGAAATAGAAGGGGGAAAAGCTGTTCAGATGTTACATATTGGCAGTTATGATAATGAGCCTAGAACATTTGAACAGATGGATGATTTTACTAGGAAGCTTGCTCTAACAAGAATAGGTGATTTCCATAGAGAAATATATCTAAGCAATAAAAATAGAACATCGGAAGATAAACAAAAAACAATCTTAAGATATTTAGTAAAATAGAAGAGTCTTATCACGATAAGTCTACTCTCGTTTTTTGTCTACAATCATAGGATAGTATCAGTTTTTCGTAGTTTACTATAAGAAAACGATTCCATATTAGTATATACTATTACTGAAATAATCTTGAATCATAAGAGGTAGAACAATGACTAAAAAAATGACTTTTCCTGACGGATTTTTGTGGGGTGGTGCTACAGCGGCCAACCAATGTGAGGGTGCCTATGATGCTGATGGACGTGGTTTAGCCAATGTTGACGTGGTGCCAATTGGTGAGGATCGTCTTTCAATTATCACTGGACGTCGTAAGATGTTTGATTTTGAGGATGGCTATTTCTATCCAGCTAAGGAAAGTATCGACATGTACCATCGTTACAAGGAAGATATTGCTCTCTTTGGTGAAATGGGCTTTAAGACCTATCGTCTTTCTATTGCTTGGTCACGTATTTTTCCTAAGGGGGATGAGGCTGAGCCCAATGAAGCTGGGCTTGCCTTTTATGAGGACCTCTTCAAGGAATGTCATAAGTATGGTATTGAACCTTTGGTGACAATCACACACTTTGATTGTCCCATGCACTTGATTACCGAGTATGGTGGCTGGCGTAACCGTAAGATGCTTGGTTTCTATGAAAATCTTTGCCGTACCCTTTTCACACGTTATAAAGGTTTGGTTAAGTACTGGCTCACATTCAATGAAATCAATATGATTCTCCATGCACCATTTATGGGAGCAGGACTCTGCTTTGAAGAGGGTGAGAATGAGGAGCAGGTTAAATACCAAGCAGCTCACCATGAGTTGGTAGCTTCAGCTATGGCGACGAAGTTGGCCCATGAGATTGACCCTGAAAATAAGGTTGGTTGTATGTTGGCAGCAGGTCAATATTATCCAAATACAGCCCACCCACGTGACTACTGGGCAGCCATGCAAGAAGATCGTAGTAGCTATTTCTTTATTGATGTTCAGGCTCGTGGAGAGTATCCAAATTATGCTAAGAAGCAGTGGGAACGTGATGGCATTGAGATTGAGATGATTGAAGAAGATTTGGCCCTTCTTAAAGAGCATACTGTTGATTTTATTTCTTTCTCTTACTATGCAAGTCGTGTGGCTTCAGGTGATCCAGAAGTTAATGAAAAGACCGCTGGAAATATCTTTGCCTCTATTAAAAATCCATATTTGGAAGCTTCAGAGTGGGGCTGGCAAATTGACCCACTAGGTCTTCGTATTACCCTTAACGCCATTTGGGATCGTTACCAAAAACCGATGTTTATTGTTGAAAATGGTCTCGGTGCTGTGGATACACCAGATGAAAATGGTTATGTCGAAGATGATTATCGTATCGACTACTTGGCAGCCCATATCAAGGCCATGCGTGATGCTATCAATGAAGATGGTGTAGAGCTTTGGGGCTACACAACATGGGGTTGTATCGACCTTGTTTCTGCTGGAACTGGTGAAATGAAGAAACGTTATGGCTTCATCTATGTGGACCGTGACAACGATGGTAATGGTAGCCTTAAACGCTCTAAGAAGAAATCATTTAATTGGTATAAAGAAGTTATCGCAAGTAACGGTGCCTCTGTAGAATAGTCTATGAGTTCTCGACTAATGACATCTACGGTAAAGGTGGGGAGCAAGAGAATCTACAAGATCTAATTGATACTCTAGGGGCGAATGATTATATCAAACTTAGAGGACATGCGGATTTGCGTGACGTCTACCCACAGTATGAACTTTACGTCACCACCTCTCAGTGGGAGACCTTTGGTTTGACTCTGATGGAAGCGGTAGGAGCAGGTTTAGCCCTGGTTGGTTTTGATGCCCGTTATGGCAATCCAACCTTCATCAAAGACGGTGAGAATGGCTATCTGGTTACTTATAGCGAGACTATGGATGAGGACCTGCTTGTTTCTCAGATGGCGGATAAAATTGTATTTGCCTTAGAGAGTAATCTTGAGTCTATGCACCAAGCCTCATACGACCTGGCAAAACAGTATTTGAAACCTGAAATTCTAGAAGCTTGGAGAAAGCTCTTGATAGCAATACGATAAGTGTTTTAAAAAAGCCCTATCTCTGGAAACTGTAGTGACAAAAAAGTTACTACAGTTTTTTTATCCTCCAAGCAAAATAGGCTAAATTATGGTAAAATAGAAGGTATTGAAAAATCATCATTTCACGAAAGGAAGCAAGATGAAAATTACGCAAGAAGAGGTAACCCACGTTGCCAATCTTTCAAAATTGAAATTCTCTCCAGAAGAGACAGCTGAGTTTGCGACAACCTTGTCTAAAATTGTCGACATGGTGGAATTGTTGGAAGAAGTGGACACAACAGGTGTTGCCCCAACAACGACCATGGCTGACCGCAAGACCGTATTGCGTCCGGATGTTGCTGAAAAAGGGACTGACCGTGACCGCTTGTTTAAAAATGTACCTGAAAAAGATAACTATTACATCAAGGTACCAGCTATCCTAGAAGATGGAGGAGATGCCTAATGTCATTCAACAATAAAACCATTGAAGAGTTGCACGACCTCCTTGTCTCTAAGGAAATTTCAGCAACGGAATTGACACAAGCGACGCTTGATGATATCAAGGCGCGTGAAGAAGCCGTCAATGCCTTTGTAACGGTGGCCGAAGAAGCTGCCCTTGCGCAAGCTAAGGCCATTGATGAAAAAGGAATCGATGCAGACAACCTCTTGTCAGGGATCCCACTCGCTGTCAAAGATAATATCTCAACAGATGGCATTTTGACAACTGCGGCTTCAAAAATGCTCTATAACTACGAGCCAATCTTTGATGCGACAGCTGTTGCCAATGCCAAAGCCAAAGATATGATTGTCATCGGGAAGACCAACATGGATGAGTTTGCCATGGGTGGATCTGGTGAAACATCTTACTATGGCGCGACTAAAAACGCTTGGGACCACAGCAAGGTGCCTGGTGGATCTTCTAGTGGTTCAGCAGCTTCTGTCGCTTCAGGTCAAGTCCGTTTGTCTCTTGGTTCAGATACTGGTGGTTCCATCCGCCAACCGGCTGCTTTTAACGGGATTGTTGGTCTCAAACCAACTTATGGAACGGTTTCCCGTTTTGGTCTCATTGCCTTTGGTAGCTCACTTGACCAAATTGGTACTTTCTCACCAACGGTTAAGGAAAATGCCCAATTGCTTAATGTCATTGCCAGCGAAGATGCCAAGGATTCAACTTCTGCACCTGTTCGTGTAGCAGACTTTACTTCTAAGATTGGTCAAGACATTAAAGGCATGAAGATTGCCCTTCCTAAGGAATATCTCGGTGAAGGGATTGACCCAGAAGTCAAAGAAACCATCCTTAACGCAGCTAAACACTTTGAAAAATTGGGAGCAACTGTCGAAGAAGTTAGCCTTCCACACTCTAAATACGGGGTTGCTGTTTACTACATCATTGCTTCATCTGAAGCTTCTTCAAACTTGCAACGTTTCGACGGTATTCGCTATGGTTTCCGTGCAGAAGATGCTAAAAACTTGGATGATATCTACGTGAACACTCGTAGCCAAGGCTTTGGCGATGAGGTCAAACGCCGTATCATGCTTGGTACCTTTAGTTTGTCATCTGGTTACTACGATGCTTACTACAAGAAAGCTGGTCAAGTCCGTACCCTTATTATCCAAGACTTCGAAAAAGTCTTTGCGGATTACGACCTTATCCTTGGTCCAACAGCTCCAAGCGTGGCCTTTGATTTGGATTCGCTCAACCATGATCCGGTTGCCATGTACTTGGCTGACCTTTTGACCATTCCGGTCAACTTGGCAGGTCTTCCAGGGATTTCGATTCCTGCAGGTTTTGCGCAAGGTCTTCCCGTTGGTTTGCAGTTGATTGGTCCTAAGTATTCTGAAGAAACTATCTACCAAGCTGCAGCTGCCTTTGAAGCAACGACGGATTACCACAAGCAACAACCCCTTATTTTCGGAGGTGACAATTAATGAACTTTGAAACAGTCATCGGACTTGAAGTCCACGTTGAATTGAATACAAACTCAAAAATTTTCTCACCAACCTCTGCCCACTTTGGGAACGAGCAAAATGCCAACACTAATGTGATTGACTGGTCTTTCCCAGGTGTGCTTCCTGTCTTGAACAAGGGTGTTGTGGACGCTGGTATCAAGGCTGCTTTGGCGCTGAATATGGATATCCATCAGCACATGCACTTTGACCGTAAGAACTACTTCTACCCTGATAATCCAAAGGCTTACCAAATTTCGCAATTTGACGAGCCAATCGGATATAACGGTTGGATTGAAGTGCAATTGGAAGACGGCTCAACTAAGAAAATCGGGATTGAACGTGCCCATTTGGAAGAAGATGCCGGTAAGAACACCCATGGAACAGATGGATTCTCTTACGTAGACCTTAACCGTCAGGGGGTTCCATTGATTGAAATCGTATCTGAAGCAGATATGCGTTCTCCAGAAGAAGCCTACGCTTATTTGACAGCTTTGAAAGAAGTTATCCAGTACACTGGTATTTCAGACGTCAAGATGGAAGAAGGATCTATGCGTGTAGATGCCAACATTTCCCTTCGCCCATATGGTCAAGAGGAATTTGGTACCAAGACTGAGTTGAAAAACTTGAACTCTTTCTCAAACGTCCGTAAAGGTCTTGAATACGAAGTGCAACGCCAAGCGAAAATCTTGCGTTCAGGTGGTGTCATTCGTCAAGAAACACGCCGTTATGATGAAGCTAATAAGAGCACTATCCTTATGCGTGTCAAAGAAGGAGCAGCGGATTACCGTTACTTCCCAGAACCAGACCTTCCATTGTTTGAAATCTCAGATGAGTGGATTGAGGAAATGCGCACAGAGTTGCCAGAGTTTCCAAAAGACCGTCGTGCTCGCTATGTGGCAGAACTTGGCTTGTCTGACTATGATGCCAACCAATTGACAGCTACGAAAGTTACTTCTGACTTCTTTGAAGCAGCCGTAGCCCTTGGCGGAGATGCTAAACAAGTCTCTAACTGGCTCCAAGGTGAAGTCGCACAATTCTTGAACGCAGAAGGCAAAACGCTTGAAGAAATCAAGTTGACACCAGAAAACTTGGTCGAAATGATTGCCATCATCGAAGATGGAACCATTTCATCTAAGATTGCCAAGAAAGTCTTCGTTCACTTGGCGAAAAACGGTGGCGGTGCGCGTGAATACGTCGAAAAAGCTGGTTTGGTACAGATTTCAGACCCTGAAGTCTTGATCCCAATCATCCACCAAGTCTTTGCAGATAATGAAGCAGCCGTGGCTGACTTCAAATCAGGAAAACGTAACGCTGACAAGGCCTTCACAGGCTTCCTCATGAAAGCAACCAAAGGCCAAGCCAACCCACAAGTAGCCCTCAAGTTACTTGCTCAAGAATTGGCTAAATTGAAAGAAGAGTAATAGATAAAGAACCAGCCGAAAGGTTGGTTTTTTATTTGCAATATTTGTGTTAGACTAGTTGGGAATATTTTTATAGAAGATTTCAGGAGCAAACCAATGAACAAATTCTTAAGAGTCTTATTTATCCTAGTCATCATCGCCATGACTGGTGCTATTATTTTTCAGCTATTTTTCCCAACCTATATGGGAAGTCATTCGGGGTATGGTATTTCAGTTGGATGGCAGAGGGAGATTGGTATTTGGAATGTGGCGGTTTTGGTCATCCTCCTTGCCGTTAACCTCAAGTACGATTGGTTTTATTTGAGAGCAGTTCTGATTGCTTTGATTCTGGGAGGCCTAGGTATTGGAACCAATCATTTCCTTAGCTATCTTCAATACCATCACTCTGTTAATGCTGTTGGAGCTTTTGAGAATTATCTTTTAGTTCTTGGCTGGATTGTCGGTTGGTGGATAGAGCATTCCTCAAGAAAAACAGTTTAATTTTTCTGAAGTAATCGTCTGACATACAATTCCCTATGTTATAATAAATAGGCATTATCATAATCGAGGAAAACACATGTCTAAACAACTTAAAGGTAGTCTGATGGTCATAACTGCTGGGATTGCCTGGGGAATTTCAGGGGTTTCTGGTCAATACCTGATGGCTCATGGGGTTAATGTCAATCTTTTGACGAGTTTACGTTTGATTCTGGCTGGTACTTTACTAACGGCCTCGGTCTTTTTTAGCCAGCGAGACAAATTAGTACAAGCCATTAAAGATAGGAAAACCTTAGTAAGTATCGCCTTATTTGCTCTCTTTGGTCTGGTCTTGAATCAGTATGCCTATCTCAGTGCTATTCAGTACACCAACGCTGGAACAGCGACAGTCTTACAGTATGTCACGCCAGTCCTTATTCTGGCTTTTGTGTGTGCTAAGAACCGCAGATTTCCAACGGTCTCAGAGTTAGTGGCGATTGTCATGGCTATTGCGGGAACTTTTATCATCGCAACGCATGGTCAGGTGACAGAGCTAGCCATCACACCTATTGGTTTGTTCTGGGGCCTCTTTTCGGCGGTCACCTATGCACTCTATATCCTACTGCCTGCTAAGGCTATTGAAAAGTGGGGCAGTCTGATTGTCATCGGTCTAGGAATGTTACTCGGTGGTCTGATTTTTCCAATTGCTATCCAAGCCTGGAAGTATGAGTTACCCTTGACTGGTGGCAATCTTTTAGCACTCTTTGGGTTGGTCTTCATCGGGACAGTTTTTGCTTATACAGTTTTCCTTAAGGGAACGACCATGGTTGGTGCTGTAAAAGGAAGTCTTCTGGCATCGGTAGAACCAGTGGCATCGGTCATTTTAACGGTCTTAATCATGGGTGACCACTTCTTTGCCATTGATGTGCTTGGAATGATTTTAATTGTTCTTGCCGTTATCCTCATTTCGCTTAAGGATTTAGTAGCCCTTAAAAAACAAGAGAAAATTCAAAGATAAAGATAGAGCTCAAGTGATTGTGGCTCTTTTTCCATACCGTCGTGTCAAAGATGTTCTTAAAAAATAGGACTTAAGTCCCACACATAAACCTTAAAAATATGGTAAAATAAGAGGTAAACTAACATTTTGGAGAGAAAATGAGTATAGACGATTACAGGCCCCATTTTATGGTGGAGGCTGTTTATGATTTGAAACCTGACCAGCTACGTGAACACGGTATTCGTGCTGTCTTGGTCGATTTGGATAATACCTTGATTGCTTGGAACAACCCTGATGGGACTCCTAAGCTACGTGCTTGGTTAGATGAGATGACAGAGGCTGACATTCCGGTGGTTGTGGTCTCTAACAACAAACATGAACGTGTGGAACGTGCGGTTGCCAATTTTCATGTGGATTTCGTGAGTCGTGCCATGAAACCTTTTACGAAAGGGATTAATGAAGCGATTGAGCGTTACCACTTTAACCGTGACGAGGTTGTTATGGTTGGAGATCAGCTCATGACTGACATCAGAGCTAGCCACCGAGCTGGTATTCGCTCGATTTTGGTTAAGCCCTTGGTGCAATCAGATGCTTGGGTAACCAAGTTTAATCGTTGGCGTGAGCGTCGCATGTGGAAAAAGATTGAAAAAGCATATGGTCCAATGACCTTTAACAAAGGAATTTAATGGAAGAATTATTTTGTATTGGCTGTGGAGCCCAAATTCAAACAGAAGATAAAGAAAAGGCTGGTTACACACCCGCTAGCTCTATAAAAAAAGCTGAAGAAACAGGTGAATTGTACTGTCAACGTTGTTTCCGCCTTCGTCATTACAATGAAATTGTGGATGTCCACATCACAGATGATGAATTTTTAAAATTGCTTCATGAAGTTGGTGACAGTGACTCCCTCGTTGTCAATGTCGTTGATATTTTCGATTTTAATGGATCAATCATTCCAGGCTTGTCACGCTTTGTTTCTGGTAATGATGTGCTCTTGGTCGGAAATAAAAAGGATATCCTACCTAAATCCGTTAAAGATGGTAAGGTAACCCAATGGTTGACAGAACGTGCCCATGAAGAAGGCATGCGTCCCGTGGATGTCATGTTGACGTCTGCCCAAAATCATCACGCCATTAAGGAGTTGATTCAGCGTATTGAAAAACTTCGTAAGGGTCGTGATGTTTATGTTGTCGGTGTGACGAATGTTGGTAAATCAACCTTAATCAATGCGATTATCAAGGAAATTACAGGTGATAAAGATATTATCACGACATCTCGTTTCCCAGGAACGACCCTTGATAAGATTGAAATTCCTTTGGATGATGGTACTTACATTTTTGATACACCAGGAATCATCCACCGCCACCAGATGGCACACTATCTGTCAGCGAAGGATCTCAAGTACGTTAGTCCTAAGAAGGAAATTAAGCCAAAAACTTACCAGTTAAATGCAGGCCAAACCCTATTTCTAGGTGGACTAGGACGTTTTGACTTCATTGATGGGAATAAACAAGGTTTTACAGCCTTCTTTGATAATAACTTGAAGCTTCATCGTACCAAACTTGAAGGCGCAGATGCCTTTTATGACAAGCATGTTGGAAGTCTCCTCATGCCTCCTGGACCAAAGGATATTGGCGATTTTCCAAAACTTGTCCGCCACGAGTTCACTGTCAAAGATAAGACAGACATTGTCTTCTCAGGATTAGGCTGGATTCGTGTCCAAGGAAAAGCAGACCAACCAACCATCGTTGCTGCCTGGGCACCAGAAGGTGTTGGCGTCGTCGTACGAAAAGCGATTATTTAAACTTAATAAAGTAGTTAAAAGTATAAAAAGAGTCTTTTCAATGAACATGAAGTTTGCCTAGATTTTCATCATAAGCAAACGATGTGTTTTTCGCCGTGATAGTCCAAGCAACATAAAATGTGACTTAGATTCGGAATTTTTGAGACCCTAGGCTCAAAAATTAGCTATGAAATCGAAGGTTTGCTTGTGTCCGTATCACCCTAGAAAAACAGCAAAAAAATTAAAAGGAATAAACATGTCATTAACATCAAAACAACGTGCCTTCCTCAAATCGGAAGCACACACTCTCAAACCTATTGTACAAATCGGGAAAAACGGTCTTAACGACCACATCAAAACTAGCGTTCGTAACGCCCTTGATGCTCGTGAATTGATCAAAGTAACACTACTCCAAAATACCATGGAAGATATCCATGAAGTTGCCGAAATTTTGGAAGAAGAAATTGGCTGTGATACAGTCCTTAAGATTGGACGTATCTTGATTCTCTATAAAGAATCAGCTAAAAAAGAAAATCGTAAGTTGTCACCAAAGGTCAAAGCTATCCAAAAATAGTTGCCGACTTTGCTTGGTGAAGGAAAAACTAAGGTATAGGAACACTTTTGAAGCATTAAAGCTAGCCTTAAGTCAGTTGTATAATGCTTGAGAAAGAGGAGGCGTACATGGCACTAGATCTCGTAACCCCATTTACAAAGGTTCAACTAGAGGAAGAAATCAAAGATACAGGCCGTAAGCAAGTGGGAATATTAGGTGGAAACTTCAATCCTGTTCATAATGCCCACTTGGTTGTTGCTGATCAGGTGCGTCAGCAGTTAGGTCTCGATGAAGTTCTTCTCATGCCTGAATATGAGCCACCTCATGTCGATAAAAAAGAGACCATTGATGAAAAACACCGCCTTAATATGCTTATGTTGGCTATTAACGGTATCGAAGGATTGGACATCGAAACCATTGAGTTGGAACGTAAGGGAATCAGCTATACTTATGACACCATGAAGCTCTTGACGGAAGCCAATCCTGATACGGATTATTACTTTATTATTGGAGCGGATATGGTCGAATACCTACCTAAGTGGCATCGTATTGATGAACTTATCGAGATGGTACAATTTGTTGGTGTTCAGCGTCCTAAGTATAAGGCTGGAACGTCTTACCCAGTTATTTGGGTGGATGTGCCCCTTATGGATATTAGTTCAAGTGCAGTCAGAGCTTACATTAAGAAGGATCGCACACCTAACTTTATGGTGCCACAGTCTGTACTTGCCTACATCAAGAAAGCGGGGCTCTATAAATGACCTATGAAAAATACCTAGACTATTCTCGTGAAGAACTCCTTGAAAAAGTTCGAGCGGTCATGAGCCCTAAACGCTTCAATCATGTTCTGGGTGTTGAGCGAGCTGCTATTGCTCTTGCTGAAAAGTACGGATATGATACTGAGAAAGCTGGCTTGGCTGGTTTGCTTCATGATTATGCCAAGGAACTTCCAGATCAGGAATTCTTGGAGCTTATCGATAAGTATGAGCTTGATCCTGCATTGAAACAATGGGGGAATAATGTTTGGCATGGCATGGTTGGGATTTACAAAATCCAAGAAGATTTGGGCTTGACTGATCCCGAGATTCTACGCAGTATTGAAATCCATACCGTTGGAAGCCATGAAATGTCAACCCTAGATAAGATTGTCTATGTGGCTGATTATATTGAGCATAACCGTAATTTCCCTTTGGTAGAGGAAGCTAGACAAGTAGCAGAGCAATCCTTGGATAAGGCCGTTGCTTTTGAGACAGTTCATACCGTGGAACACTTGGCTCATCAGGCCTTGCCGATTTTCCCGCAAACCTTGGAAACCTATAATGCTTTTGTGCATTACTTAAAAGATTAATAACAAATTACTGGAGAATATCATTGACTAAAGAAGAATTACTTGAATTGGTTGTCAAAGCTGCTGATGAAAAGCGAGCTGAAGACATTGTTGCCCTTGATTTGTATGGCCTTACAAGCCTAACAGATTACTTTGTTATTTTGAGTGCCATGAATAGCCGTCAGTTGGAAGCTATTGCTGATAACATCCGTGAGAAAGTGAAAGAAGCTGGCCTTGACGCTAGTCACATGGAAGGTGACAACAAGGGTGGTTGGATTCTTTTGGATCTTAACGACGTCGTTGTTCACATCTTTACAGAAGATGAACGTGCTCACTATAACCTTGAAAAACTCTGGCATGAAGCACCAATGGTGGATGTGTCAGCTTATTTGGCATAAGAAAATGAACTCAGTTGGCGACAACTGGGTTTTGTTGCTTAAACTAAAGATTTAATAGGAAGGATAGAGCCTTGTGTTTAGTTGGTTTGTTAACTGAACACGAGCTAAAAGCAGTGAGAAAAAGATAAACTTTCCTTGTATCCGGCGATACGGCAGAAAGTTTCCTATTTTCTCTGTGCTTTTGACGCTCTTTGTATCTTGATTTATGGCTACTTATGAAACTTTTGCGGCGGTTTACGACGCTGTTATGGATGATAGTCTTTACGATTTGTGGACGGATTTTTCGCTTCGTCATTTGCCAAAGACTAAGGATAAAAAGAAATTGCTTGAATTGGCTTGTGGAACTGGGATTCAATCTGTGCGCTTTTCTCAAGCTGGTTTCGATGTAACTGGACTCGATTTGAGTGCTGATATGTTGAAGATTGCGGAGAAGCGAGCGTCTTCTGCCAAACAGAAAATTGACTTTATTGAAGGCAACATGTTGGATTTATCGCAAGCGGGCAAGTATGACTTTGTGACCTGCTATTCAGATTCAATCTGCTATATGCAAGATGAAGTTGAGGTTGGGGACGTCTTCAAGGAGGTTTACAATGCCCTTAATGAAGATGGCGTCTTTATCTTTGATGTGCACTCAACCTATCAGACGGATGAGGTTTTCCCGGGCTATTCCTACCATGAAAATGCAGAAGACTTTGCTATGCTTTGGGATACCTATGAGGATGTGGCACCACATTCTATTGTTCATGAATTGACCTTCTTTGTCCAAGAGGAAGATGGAAGCTTTAGCCGACATGATGAGGTCCATGAGGAGCGTACCTATGAGGTCTTGACTTATGATATCTTGTTGGAGCAAGCTGGCTTCAAATCTTTCAAACTTTACGCTGATTTCGAGGATAAGGAACCGACTGAAACTAGTGCACGTTGGTTCTTTGTGGCGCAAAAGTAAGAACCTATGAGAGTTACAGGTATTATTGCTGAGTTCAATCCTTTTCATAACGGCCACAAGTATCTCCTAGATCATGCCGAAGGCGTAAAAATCGTTGCTATGTCTGGGAACTTTGTTCAGCGAGGCGAGCCAGCTATTGTGGATAAGTGGACTAGAGCTCAGATGGCTTTGGAAAATGGGGTTGACCTCGTGGTTGAGTTGCCTTTCTTGACGGCAGTTCAGTCTGCCGATTATTTTGCGGCTGGAGCCGTCGATATCTTGTCCCGACTGGGAATTGATAGCCTTACTTTTGGCACGGAAGAAGTCCTAGACTACCAGGCGATAGCAGATGTTTATGCTGAAAAATCCGAGGAAATGGAAGCCTTTGTGGAAAGTTTGCCTAGTGATTTGTCTTATCCACAGAAGACGCAAAAAATGTGGGAAAAGTTTGCTAGTGTGGACTTTACTGGCAATACCCCCAACCATATTCTAGGATTAGCCTATGCCAAAGCTTGTGCTGGTAAGGGCATTAAGTTGACTCCTATCCAGAGACAGGGGGCTGGCTATCATTCCTCAGACAAGGAAGTATCTTTCGCCTCAGCGACCAGTCTACGTCTCCACAAGCAAGATAGTGATTTTGTGGATAAGTTCATGCCCAATAGCAAACTTTTTCAAACTTCTCCACAGGTCACTTGGGATAATTATTTCCAATTGTTGGTTTATCAGATTCTTACAAATCCTGATTTGACCAGTGTTTTCCAGGTAAATGAAGAGATTGCCAGTCGTTTAAAAGCTGCTATCCGTGAGGTTTCTTCTGTGGAGGAACTAGTGGATAAGGTGGCGACCAAACGCTATACAAAAGCACGGGTACGTCGTATTTTGACCTATATCCTAGTTGGAGCTGTGGAAAATCCTTTACCTGAATCTATTCATGTGCTTGGATTTTCTCAAAAAGGGCAGGCTCATCTCAAATCTGTGAAAAAGTCTGTGGATATAGTGGCTCGGATTGGAAGGGAGCCTTGGGATATGCTTACACAACAAGCGGATAATGTTTATCAGTTAGGTAATCCCGAGCTTTCCGAACAAAACTTCGGACGCATACCAATTAGAGTAAAATAGTTTTATAGAAGGTCTACCCTTGGTAGGCTTTTTTGCTTCTTTTTCGAATAAATGTAATAGAAAGGATAAAATTGTACAAGTTCCTGACAAGTTTATTCTTTTGGTATATAATAAAAGAAAAGAGGAAAATGAGGTATGCTAATGGAAGCAGTCGTCTATTCAACATTTCGAAATCATTTAAAGGATTATATGAAGAAGGTTAATGATGAATTTGAACCTCTAGCTGTAGTCAATAAAAATCCTGATGAAGATATTGTAGTGGTCTCAAAGAGTGAATGGGATAGCATTCAAGAAACATTGCGTATTGTTCAAAATAAAGAACTATCAGACAAGGTTTTAAGAGGAATGGCTCAGGTACGTGCTGGAGAGACTCAAGAACATGCAATAAAGGAGTAGAAAATGTTACTCACTTTTACTGAAGATGCATGGACAGATTATTGTTATTGGCAAAATCAGGATAGGAGGACCCTCAAGCGAATCAATAAGCTGATTAAAGATATTCAGCGGAATCCTTTTTCAGGTATTGGTAAGCCAGAACCCTTAAAGTATGACTTTCAAGGAGCTTGGTCTCGACGAATTGATGCTGAAAATCGTTTGATTTATATGATTGATGGTAAGAGCGTCGCTTTTCTATCTTTTAAAGATTATTATTAGGTCTACCCTTGGTAGGCTTTTTTACTTTTCGGAAAATATTCTCAAAAAGGTCAAAAAAATCAGACAAAACTATTGACCTTTACTGACCAATAGTGTATGATAGTTACATAAGGGTTTATCTTCCTTATAAGTCTTGCAGTGCTAGCCTAAATACTTGTGAATAAAGTTATTGTGGTTTGGCTGCAAAAAAATTTATGAAAAAGGTCAAAAAAAAGTCAAAAAAAACTATTGACCAATCCTGACCAATATTGTACAATAGAAACATAAGGAAATGAAATCCTTATTAAGGTTATGTAAATAGCCCATGTACCAATAAAAAAGTATTGCAGCTAGTCTGCAAAAATTTTCATCTGAAAGGTCAGTAAAAGTCAAAACTAAATTCTTGACCTGATCAAATGAAAGGTATATGATAAAACTATAAGGAAAAAGGATTCCTTAATGTACAAGTTTCTTTCGTCGAAACTCTTCATAGTTTTGAAAGAGGCTTGGAAGTTAGCTATATTGAGAGATTCACAGAAAGAAGGTGGCTCTTATGCTAAATGACAATTTATTTAAGACTGAGAAAGTTCTCAGTCTCCTACCAAGAGCAAAACCTGAAATTATTAGAAGAGTAGTTGAAGCTACTAAAATTTTTTAGGGTTTTGGTCAGTAAAAGTCAAAACTTACACATTAACATAAAAATAACACTTAAAAAATTTCACAAGAAAACACAAAACGAGGTAATTATATGAACAACAACTTTAACAATATGGATGATCTTTTCAATCAATTGATGGGTAACATGGGTGGTTACCGTTCAGAAAACCGTCGCTACATGATTAACGGTCGTGAAGTGACACCTGAAGAATTTGCTATCTACCGTCAAACAGGTCAATTACCTGGTAATGAAGGTGAAGCAGTGAATCCAACTCAACAACAAGGTAAAGGACCTAAACAAGATGGTATCCTTGCTAAACTTGGTCGTAACTTGACTGAAGAAGCTCGCGAAGGTAAATTGGATCCTGTTATTGGACGTAACAAAGAAATCCAAGAAGCTTGCGAAATCTTGGCTCGTCGTACTAAGAATAACCCAGTCCTTGTCGGGGACGCTGGGGTTGGTAAAACAGCCGTAGTTGAAGGTTTGGCTCAAGCTATCGTTAATGGTGATGTCCCAGCTGCTATCAAGAACAAAGAAATCATCTCAATCGATATTTCTGGACTTGAAGCTGGTACGCAATACCGTGGTAGCTTTGAAGAAAACATTCAAAACTTGGTAAATGAAGTCAAAGAAGCTGGAAATATTATCCTCTTCTTCGATGAAATCCACCAAATTCTTGGTGCCGGAAGCACTGGCGATGGCCAAGGCTCTAAAGGTCTTGCTGATATCTTGAAACCTGCTCTTTCACGTGGTGAATTGACAGTGATTGGTGCAACAACTCAGGATGAATACCGTAACACTATCTTGAAGAACGCTGCTCTTGCGCGTCGTTTCAACGAAGTTAAGGTTAATGCTCCTTCTGCTGAAGATACCTTCAAGATTCTCCAAGGTATCCGTGATCTTTATGAAAAACACCATAATGTTATCTTGCCAGATGATGTCTTGAAAGCAGCAGTAGATTTCTCTGTCCAATACATTCCACAACGTAGCTTGCCAGATAAGGCTATCGACCTTGTCGATGTAACAGCTGCTCACTTGGCTGCTCAACACCCAGTGACTGATGTGAATGCTGTTGAACATGAAATCGAAGAAGAAAAAGCTAAACAAGAAGCTGCAGCTGCCAAAGAAGACTACGAAGCAGCTTTAAACGCTAAGGTTCGTATTGAAGAACTTGAAAAGAAAATTGCTAACCATACAGAAGACCTTAAAGTCACTGCAACTGTCAACGATGTGGCTGAATCTGTAGAACGTATGACTGGTATTCCAGTGTCACAAATGGGTGCAACTGATATCGAACGTTTGAAAGATATGGGTCACCGTTTGCAAACTAAGGTTATCGGTCAAGATAAAGCCGTTGAAGCAGTGGCACGTGCCATCCGTCGTAACCGTGCAGGATTTGACGAAGGTAACCGTCCAATCGGTAGCTTCCTCTTTGTAGGACCTACTGGTGTTGGTAAAACTGAGTTGGCTAAACAATTGGCTCTTGATATGTTCGGAACTAAAGATGCTATCATCCGTTTGGACATGTCAGAATACAGCGACCGCACAGCCGTTTCTAAATTGATTGGTACAACAGCTGGTTATGTTGGTTATGATGACAATAGTAATACTTTGACAGAACGTGTTCGCCGTAATCCTTACTCAATCGTCCTTCTCGACGAAATTGAAAAGGCTGACCCTCAAGTTATCACACTTCTCCTCCAAGTTTTGGATGATGGTCGTTTGACTGATGGTCAAGGTAACACTGTAAACTTCAAGAATACTGTGATTATCGCAACTTCAAACGCAGGATTTGGCTATGAAGCTAACTTGACAGAAGATGCTGATAAACCAGAACTTATGGATCGTTTGAAACCTTACTTCCGTCCAGAATTCCTTAACCGTTTCAATGCTGTTATCGAATTCTCACACTTGAGCAAAGAAGATCTTTCTAAGATTGTAGACCTTATGTTGGTTGAAGTTAACAAGACTCTTTCTAAGAAAGACATTGACTTGGCAGTTAGCGAAGCTGCTAAAGAATACATGACTGAAGAAGGCTACGATGAAGTCATGGGTGTTCGTCCACTCCGTCGTGTGGTTGAACAACAAATCCGTGACAAAGTCACAGACTTCCACTTGGATAACCTTGATGCTAAACACCTAGAAGCTGATATGGAAGATGGTGTCTTGGTTATCAAAGAAAAAGATGCTAAATAAAACGCATAAAACCTCCTAATCCTATTTATGAAGCAGAGATGTTAGACGTCTCTGCTTTTTTTTATAAATTTTTTAGACTTTCCTTGGGTGCTAGGGACGGAAGCGACTTCCTACCGGAATTCCATAACTTTTAGCACAGCGGAAAGTCTTGCTTTGTGTATAGCTGTGACTTTTATATTTATTCTTAAATATAAAATGAGATAAAATTGTTCAAATTATGATAATATGATAAATAGTTAAAAATATATTCTATTTTCAAGAAAGCGTTGACAACGCATTCATATCGCTATATAATTTTTGTGTAAAATTAAATTTTAGTTAGTGATTTCTTGGGTTTAATATTACAATCTTTTGTTATTTGATAAGGAGAAATAATGTTAAAAGTAGTTTTATGGATTTTGGCTATTCTACTTCTTGTAGGAATAGCAATGTTGAACCCCCTAATTGCAGCTGGTATTGTGATTGCAGGATTGTTAATCCAGTTGTTTTTGAAGAAATGAGTTAATAGGAAAAAAGTATGAAAAAGATAATATATGGTATTTTAGCGATTTTATTAGTGATTGTCGTAGGATTCATTTTTCTTAGCGTATATAAAGGGAGTGAGTCATCTGGTAATCAAAAACCAAAGACAGAAATCATAGTAAATGTAAAATCTTTGGAAAAGGTCAGTGAGTTAGTTTTACTCAATGCATCTATTCAAAAAGTTAAGTCAATAGAAAATAATACAAAGTTATTTGGTAGTAACTTTGTAATACCTGGTTCAGAAAAGAAAGCACTCATTATTCTAAATTATACGGCAAAATTCGGTATTAAGAATGATGTAACCATTAAAGATAATGGTAATCATAATTATCAAGTTACATTACCCAAATTTGAAGTTATTGGTGTTGAATTAGATAAAGACAAACCTTATACACTCTACGATACTAGTGGAGGGATTCTTAGTTATTCGACTAAAGACATAGATACTGGTGAGGCTGTTGCAGAAGGTTTTTCAAATAAGGAACAACAAGGTTTTATAAAGGACAATAAAAAATTATTAAAGGAGTCAGCCGAGAAGTACTACTCTACAATGATTAAATCTTTGGACCACGAGGCAAAAGTGACAATTGAAACTCAAAAATAAAGGTGAGGAAAAGATATGTTAAAGTAAATTTTTTATGTTAGCGTTTATGTATTTGCGGTTTTTGGATTTATATTTACATTGTTAATATTTTTTTGGCTATTAGAGATTCTTCGAATGAAAATTCTACTAATGGCAATAATACGTCAAAAGTAGGACCAAGTATTATGGGTTCGAAAAAAACAGTAGCAAAAACGGAAGAACTATATAGTGATAAAAATATTAAAATAACAAGAACTGGTGGAAATATTATTATTGATAACTTAACGGATAAAGAAATTAATATTAAATCAACTTTTGTAATTAACAATAGTATTGAAGCAACACCATTTAGTTCGTCAAAATCTAGTATCGATCCGAAAGGAAAGCAGTCAGTATCTATATCAGAATTTGTTGCAGTTAATCCAGGACAGAAAGTTGAGGAATCAGACGAAAAAGCAAAAGATGCAAACTATTATAAGCATAAAATGAAGAGCGGTGAAAATATTGGGTGGACTGCTAATATACAGAATGGTAACTATGATACAATGAATTCATTTAGTATAAATTTTAATTACTAATTGTGAGGAGATGCAGAATGGATTTATTGGATAAACTGTTAAGTAATAAGATTGTTAATACAAATGGTTGCACACGTTCAGATACTGGTACCAAAGTCTATTCCTATTTAAGGACACATCCTAAAAATCAAGGCTTAACGAAATCAGCAACACGTTCTATTATTAATGCTTTAAAAAAGAAATAGTAATTATATGAAAATAGGTTTAGTAGTGTTCTCTTTAATCTGATTAGTGGTGCCTTTTATTATTGAATGGAACTTTCTGTTGTGAAAAAAGGAACATTGAGTGACTATTACACAATCCATAAACTTTTTATAAGTTTTCATCATTGATAAAAAAGGTAAGTAGCACAAACTACTTACCTTTATTCTTTATCATCACCTTGATACTTTTGCAAGCGTTCTTGGATGATGTTGAGTCGGGGTTCGAGGTCTTTTTTGAAGACGCGTGTTTTATAGTTGAGGTCTTGTTTGATGTCAGCGAGAACAAGGTTTTGTTCCTTGATGATGTCGAGGTTGCGTTTGATATTGTCCAGATCGTGAGAGATATTTTCTCGTGATTGGTTGAGGTCTAGGATTTCCTCTTTGATGTCTTCACGTCGTTTATAGGCGTAGTAGGCACCGTAGGCAAGAGTTCCAAGAGCTAGAAAGCGTCCGATTTTCATTCTGTTACCTCTTTAGCGATGCTGTCAGCAAGGCTAGCCAGGGCAGCGAAGTCTGGTTCGTGTTCGTCAAATCCCATGTGGATACCATCGTCTGCACCGTAACGAGGAACGAGATGAATATGAGCATGGAAGACGGTTTGTCCAGCAACTTCTTCGTTGTTATTAAGGATATTCATGCCGATTGCTGCAGTTGCTTTTTGCACGGCACGAGCAATTTTTGGAACACGACTAAAGACAGTCTCAGCAGTCTCAGCAGACATTTCTAAGATGTTACGAACGTGCTCTTTAGGAATAACCAAGGTATGTCCTTTTGTAGCTTGTGAAATATCGAGGAAGGCTAGAACCTTGTCGTCCTCGTAGACTTTTGATGAAGGGATTTCTCCAGATATAATTTTACAGAAAATACAATTATCCATAATAACGACCTTTCCATGAGTTTTTGTTATAATAGATTATATCATACCAAAGAGAGAAAAGATAATGCTTAAATTAGAAAAGGTGACGGGTGGTTACGCTAATATTCCCGTCCTAAAAGATGTGACTTTTGAGGTGGCTGATGGTGAATTGGTTGGTCTCATTGGTCTTAATGGTGCTGGGAAATCAACAACAATTAACGAGATTATTGGTCTCTTAACACCTTATGGGGGACAGATTGCCATTGATGGGTTAACTATTCAACAAGATCCAGCTAGCTATCGTCAGAAGATTGGCTATATTCCTGAAACGCCAAGTCTCTATGAAGAGTTGACGCTTCGTGAACATTTGGAAACGGTGTTGATGGCCTATGGTCTTGATGTGACTGAGGGGATGGCACGTGCGGACAAGTACCTCAAACTCTTTCGATTAGATGAAAAATTGGACTGGTTCCCGACTCAGTTTTCAAAGGGAATGAAGCAGAAGGTCATGATTATCTGTGCCGTTATTGTGAACCCAAGTCTTTTCATTGTTGATGAACCCTTCTTGGGCTTGGACCCCTTGGCAATCTCCGACTTAATTGAGCTTTTGGCTGAGGAAAAAGCGAATGGTAAGGCGATTCTCATGTCGACTCACGTTTTGGATTCGGCTGAAAAAATGTGTGACCGTTTTGTCATCTTGCATCACGGTCAAGTCTTGGCACAGGGGACCCTTGAAGAGCTCCGTCAGAAATTTGGTGACAGTAGTGCCAGTCTTAACGATATTTACATGCAGTTAACTAAGGGAGAATTGTCATGATAGCTAAGCTATTTAAGGAGCGTAGCAAGCGATTCAATGCCCGCTGTGCAAAGTATAGTCGCTACGTTTTTAATGATCATTTTATCTTGGTTCTTCTCTTTCTGCTAGGCTTTGTCTTGGTCCAGTATAGCCAGTTGCTTCGACATTTTCCAAAGAATCCGTGGGCAATCATTCTTGGTTTGCTTGTGCTTTGTCTTTTATTACCTTTCTGGGGGAATATTGCGACTTATATAGAGCCGGCTGATAAGCATTACCTTTTGGTGAAGGAAGAAGAAGTGCTAGACCATGTTAAGAAGGCAACAGGGCGTGCTTTTAGATTTTGGGTAATCGTACAAAGCCTGATTTTTATTTTGGTTATTCCTCTCTTTTTAGCCTTGGGACTTCCAGTTTGGGGAGTTATCCTTGTAGCTGTGGCTATGGCTATTCTTAAGTACTTCATTTTTCAGAAAAAGGCTCAACCTTTTTATAAGCAGTCTGGCCTGAATTGGACTGAGGCTATTGCAGCGGAAAATAAGCGTCAACAATCGATTCTGAAGTTCTTTTCACTCTTTACCAATGTTAAGGGAATTACGTCGAGTGTTAAACGCCGTGCCTATTTGGATGGTATTCTCAAACGTACAAAGAAAGACAAGGAACATACCTGGTACAATCTTTACCTAAGGGCCTTCTTGCGTTCTGGAGATTACTTTGCCCTTAGCCTACGACTTTTTGCTTTAACGCTTCTAGTTATCTTTTTGGTTCCTGAAAAATGGTTGGCTATGGTGCTTGTGGTTGTTTTTGACTACCTCTTGCTCTTTCAGCTCACGGCACTTAAATCGCACTTTGCTTATCAGAGAATGGCTAACCTTATGCCAGTTGGAAAAGACATGCAGGTAAGCAATCTTAAGCGCTTGATTAGCCAGATTGTACTTGTACTGACTTTGGTACAGGCTATTTGTCTCTTCGACCTTAAGTTTAGTCTGATTTTGGTTGGAATGATGCTAGTTCTGAGCCTTGTTTACCTACCAGCCAAGCTTAAGAAGATGATTGACTAACACCTATTAAATAAGTTAAAATAGAAACGAATGACTAAAGAAAAAGGAGATGCCTAGGTGACATCAACAGATAAAGATTTGAGCCTGACTCCTCTCAAAGGAAATAGTGGTAAGGCCTATATGGGAACTTACCCAAACGGAGATCGCGTCTTTGTGAAGATGAATACAACACCAATCTTGGCAGCTCTTGCCAAGGAACAGATTGCACCGCAGCTCTTGTGGGCTAAGCGTCTGGGAAATGGTGACATGATGAGTGCACAGGAGTGGCTTGATGGTCGTATTTTGACCAAACATGACATGAACAGTAAACAGATTATCCAAATTCTTGGTAATTTGCACCGCTCTAAACACTTGGTTAATCAACTCTTGCAGTTGGATTATCATATTGAAAATCCTTTTGATCTTCTACACGAGTGGGAGGAAAACGCTGCTTACCAATTGCGTGAGAATGGCTTCCTTCAAGACGTTGTTAGAGATTTGAAACGTCATCTTCCAGAGTTTCGTGCGGAGATTGCAACAATTGTTCATGGAGATGCTCGTCATAGTAACTTTGTCATCACAACCTCAGGATTGATTTATTTGGTTGATTGGGATTCTGTACGTCTAACAGATCGTATGTATGATGTGGCGCAGATCCTCAGCCATTATATCCCATTGGCACATTGGCCACAGTGGTTGTCATACTATGGCTATAAGAACAACGACCTCGTGATGGACAAGATTTACTGGTATGGGCAGTTTTCATATTTGACACAGATTTCAAAATTCTTTGATAGCCGTGATATGGAACATGCCAACCGAGAGATTTATGAACTTCGTAAATTCAGAGAGACCTTGCACAGATATTAGAAAGTAGACATGCGAGTTAGAAAACGTAAAGGTGCAGAGGAACACCTAGCTAACCATCCTCAGTACGTTATCCTTGAGCCGGAGGCTGCTAAAGGTAAGTGGCATGAGCTTTTTGGTAATGACAATCCTATCCATATCGAGGTAGGATCTGGTAAAGGGGCCTTCATTACTGGAATGGCCCAACAAAACCCTGACATCAACTACATTGGTATTGATATTCAGCTGTCTGTATTGAGCTACGCCTTGGATAAGGTTTTGGCTTCGGGTGCTGAAAATGTCAAACTCTTGCGCGTGGATGGTTCAGCCTTGACCAATTATTTTGAAGATGGCGAAGTGGATATGATGTATCTGAATTTCTCAGATCCATGGCCTAAGAGCCGCCACGAGAAACGTCGTTTGACTTATAAGACTTTCCTAGATACTTATAAGCAAATTTTGCCTGAAAATGGAGAGATTCACTTTAAGACAGACAATCGTGGACTTTTCGAATACAGTTTGGCGAGCTTTTCACAGTATGGAATGGTTCTCAACAAAGTTTGGTTGGACCTTCATGCCAGTGATTATGAAGGCAACGTCATGACTGAATACGAGCGTAAGTTCTCGGAAAAAGGGCAGGTCATCTACCGAGTAGAGGCTCAGTTTAAAGATTAACTCTTGAAAACTTGATAAAAAATAACGATTAGCCATTAATAGACTAATCGTTTGTTGTGGAGAGGTCGCATAGAGGCCGAGTGCGCACGCTTGGAAAGCGTGTAGTCCTTAACGGGGCTCGGGGGTTCGAATCCCCTCCTCTCCTTTGAGAAATAGACAAAAGGTCCCTTCTATGACAGAAGGGACCTTTTTGTTGTCGTTAATTGAAAAATCTTCCTAGTCCCAAGGGCTCTGGATACCTGCTACCCAACCAGTACAGAGGGCGCTAGTGATATTAAAACCGCCGGTATGGGCATTGATGTCAAGGACCTCTCCTGCAAAGTGTAGGTGAGGGACTTTTTTACTTTCTAGGGTCTTGGGATTAATTTCCTTAAGGTCAACGCCACCTTTAGTCACAAAGGATTTGGCAAGTGACATTTTACCTGTGATTGGAATTTCCATGTCCTTAAGCTGACTGATAATATTTTCCAAGTCTTTGGGGTGCAGTTGTTTAACCTTGCTATCAGCCTTATCTTCTGCTAGGAATTCAGCAACACGCTCAGGCACAAGCGCTTTGAGGGTGTTTTTGACAGATTTCTCACGGTTTTCCTCAAAGTAAGTCTTGAGATTTTCTTGGCTTTGGTTGGGAAGAAAGTCCAGATGAGCGATCTCACCACCCTTAACAAAGCTAGAAAGACGTAGGGCGGCTGGTCCAGATAGGCCAAAATGGGTGAAGAGAAGGTCGTGAGTAATCTTGTGTTTGCCATAGGACAGAGTGACATCGTCAAGAGAAATTCCCTGCAAAGCCTTGTGGGGAAAGTCGGTTAGGAGTGGACTTTCCGCAGCTTCAAGATCAGTGACATGGAGTTTAAAATGGCGGGCAATATCATGTCCAAAACCAGTTGAACCAGTCGATGGGTAAGATTTTCCTCCAGTTGTGACGATGAGCTTATCACTGGTAAAAGTCTGGTCTGAAGACTTAACTTGGAATTGCTCATCAACCTTTTTGACAGAGACAACTTCTGTATTGGTAAGGATACTAGCACCCAGTTCCTGAATTTTATTTTCTAGAGCTTGGATGATGGTCCGTGATTTATCTGTCTTAGGGAAGACACGTCCGTGATCCTCAACCTTGAGTTTGACACCATTGTCCTCGAAAAAAGCAATGATATCGTGGTTATCAAATTGTGAAAAGACGCTATAGAGGAAACGTCCATTACCAGGAATGCCTGCTAGAAGATCGTCTAAAGTCCCGTTGTTAGTAACATTACAACGTCCACCGCCAGTACCAGCCAGCTTCTTTCCGAGACGTTTGTTTTTTTCAATTAGGAGGGTTTGTTGGCCATAGAAGGCTGAGGCGATGGTCGCCATCATGCCAGCAGGTCCCCCACCAATAACGATAGTATCAAAATGTTTCATGCCTTTATTTTAGCATAATTTAAAAAGGGAGAATAGTTGGTAAATGGTCAGTTTTTTTAGACAATTTATGTTAGAATAGGAGTAGAAGTCTAAATTAGAATAGTTATTAACTATGGAGGAAAATATCGTGTCTGAAAATAACATGAAACACCGTTCATCTGTCTACGATAGCATGGTTAAATCACCTAACCGTGCCATGCTTCGTGCGACTGGGATGACGGATGATAGTTTTGAAAAGCCTATTGTTGGGGTTATCTCAACTTGGGCTGAGAACACACCATGTAATATCCACTTGCACGGTTTTGGTCAAATTGCCAAAGAAGGTGTTAAAGACGCGGGTGCTTGGCCAGTTCAATTTGGTACGATTACCGTTGCTGATGGTATTGCTATGGGGACACCAGGGATGCGTTTCTCATTGACATCTCGTGATATCATTGCTGACTCAATCGAAGCAGCTATGGGTGGTCACAACGTCGATGCCTTTGTTGCTATCGGTGGATGTGATAAGAACATGCCTGGTTCTATGATTGCCATTGCTAACATGGATATTCCAGCGATTTTTGCCTATGGTGGTACCATTGCACCAGGTAATCTTAACGGTAAGGATATCGACTTGGTTTCTGTTTTCGAAGGTATCGGTAAATGGAACCACGGTGATATGACTGCCGAAGAGGTTAAAGAGCTTGAATGTAATGCCTGCCCTGGCCCCGGTGGTTGTGGTGGTATGTATACTGCCAATACAATGGCGACAGCAATCGAAGTAATGGGGATGAGTCTTCCAGGATCATCATCTCACCCTGCAGAATCAGCTGAGAAAAAAGCAGATATCGAAGAAGCAGGTCGTGCGGTTGTTAAGATGCTTGAACTAGGTCTTAAGCCATCAGACATCTTGACACGTGAAGCCTTTGAAGATGCCATCACTGTCACAATGGCACTTGGTGGTTCAACAAATGCGACACTTCACTTGCTCGCTATTGCTCACGCCGCTAACGTTGATTTGACACTTGAAGATTTCAACGATTTCCAAGAGCGTGTGCCTCACTTGGCTGACTTGAAACCTTCAGGTCAATATGTCTTCCAAGACCTTTACAACGTCGGTGGTGTGCCAGCCGTTATGAAATACCTTCTTAAGAATGGTTTCCTTCACGGTGATCGTATCACATGTACTGGTAAGACCGTTGCAGAAAACTTGGAGGCCTTCGATGATTTGACACCAGGTCAAAAAGTCATCATGCCGCTTGAAAATCCTAAACGTGCTGATGGTCCATTGATTATCTTGAAAGGTAACTTGGCTCCAGAAGGTGCGGTTGCCAAAGTATCAGGGGTTAAAGTTCGTAACATCACTGGTCCTGCTAAAGTATTTGACTCAGAAGAAGATGCCATCGAAGCCGTTCTTTCTGATGAAATCGTTGATGGCGACGTAGTTGTTGTACGTTTTGTAGGTCCTAAGGGTGGTCCTGGTATGCCAGAAATGTTGTCATTATCATCAATGATCGTTGGTAAGGGTCAAGGGGACAAAGTTGCCCTCTTGACAGACGGACGTTTCTCAGGTGGTACTTACGGACTCGTTGTTGGTCACATTGCTCCTGAAGCTCAGGTTGGTGGACCTATTGCTTACCTCCGTACAGGTGATATGGTTACAGTTGACCAAGATACTAAAGAAATTACTATGCACGTTTCAGACGAAGAGTTGGCGAAACGTAAAGCTGAGACTGAGTTGCCACCACTTTATAGCCGTGGTGTCCTCGGTAAGTATGCTCACATCGTTTCTTCAGCATCTCGTGGTGCCGTTACCGACTTCTGGAACATGGATAAATCAGGTAAAGCCTAATTACATGATATAAAATAAAATCACACCGGACATTTGTTCGATGTGATTTTTTGGTGTTAAATCCTGAGACAGTTGATGGCAGCATCATGAAAAAGTGATCGTCTATCTGCTGTTAGCCTCAAAAAAACCGGTTGGAAATGTCCAATCGGTTTTCCTTTTATTTTCCGCTTCGAGGTGAGATACCAAGGGCAATGCGTCCATAACGACTGATACGTGTCATCTTCCAGACTGGTGAATAAGTGGTTTCCACCTTGACAGAGTTAATGCCGTCAATGGATTTTAGCTTTTCAGCGATTTCATAAGGCATAGTCTCTTCACAGCCACAACCAGTATCAGTAAAGGTCATAAGGAAGTAGCAGTGGCCATTTTCATCGACGGTGATTTCATAAATCAAACCAAGGTTGTAAATGTCTAGCTCAATCTCAGGGTCGAATACAGTGGTCATTTGTTCAACGATTGGCTCTAAGAAGGGCTGGGCCAAATAATTGACCTTAATATCATCACGGAAGTTTTTCATAGGACTCATTCTTTCTATTTTGCTTTTGTTTATTATGGCATAATTTAGGGCTTTTTTCAATCTCGGATGGCAATATGAGACTTTAGTGAGCGAGTGGATTGACAATAAAAAAACTCCAACAGTCAAACCGTTGAAGATAATGTGATTTATGCTTCAATATCAAGCAGTTTTGCAACCAAGGTTGCTCGAATGCCACCCATAATTGGAGCAAGAATGAAAATCCCAAACCTTGTGGAATTGTTCTCACCATTCCTAGATACAACAGATCTGATACCGACCAAACCCAATTTGGAAGTACCGATTGTTTTAGTCAAAGACTTTCCTTCTATATACATTTATACCCACACATAGTTTACCAAAAGCTTAGCTTCCTATCAAGTAAATTGTTTGAAGAGTGAAAGGAAAAAGGGACTTAAAAAGAGCCCTTCAGATATCCAGAATAACTAGTCAAATTGACAGAAAGGAGTGATTGTGATATTCTCATAGTGAGACATTTCAAGAGAAAATGAGGCTATTATGAGTATTGAAAAGACAGTCAGCGAGATTGCTGAAATCCTTGGCGTTAGTCGTCAAGCAGTCAATAATCGTGTCAAACAACTTCCAGAAGAAGATTTAGAAAAAAACGCTAAAGGGGTTACTGTCGTTAAACGCAGTGGCTTGATTAAGTTGGAGGAAATCTACAAGAAAACCATCTTTGACGATGAGCCAATCGATGAAGAAACAAAGCAACGTGAGTTGTTAGAGATTCTTGTAGACGAGAAAAACTCTGAGATTGCCCGTCTTTATGCTCAGTTGAAGGCTAAGGATGAGCAGTTGTCTAACATGGATGATCAATTGCGTGTCAAAGACGTTCAAATCGCTGAAAAGGACAAGCAAATTGATCAACAGCAACAATTGACTTTGACTGCTATGAAAGACAAGGAAGAGCTTAAACTGGAACTCGATGAGGCTAAGGTTGAGGTTGACGAAGCCAAGGCCCAAGTGGAAGAAATCCAGACCAAACAAGAAGAAGCTTCTAAAAAAGGTTTCTTTGGACGTCTATTTGGAAAATAAAAAAGAAGCTGGGACTCAGTCTCAGCTTTAACTATTATAGGAGATAAAATGGAAAATTTAGAAACTTATATTGCCTTTGATTTGGAGTTCAACACAGTGGATGGGGTTAGCCATATTATCCAAGTATCGGCCGTTAAGATGGACCAGCACAAGGAAGTGGGCCAGTTTGATTCTTTCGTCTATTCGGATGTTCCTTTGCAGTCCTTTATCAATGGTTTGACGGGAATTACAGCGGACAAGATTGCCAAGGCACCAATGCTAGAGTCCGTTCTGACGGACTTTAAATCATTTGTTGGTGACACTCCACTTATCGGCTACAATGCCCTTAAGTCAGACTTGCCTATTTTGTCGGAAAATGGTTTGGACTTGGAAGAGCAATATGCTTTAGATGTTTTTGATGAGGCTTTTGACCGTCGTGCTTCGGATTTAAATGGTATTGTCAACCTCAAGCTAACCAGTGTGGCGGATTTCTTTGGAATTAAGGGACATGGTCATAACAGTTTGGAGGATGCTCGGATGACTGCTCAGATTTACGAGAAGTTTCTCGAATTAGATGAGAATGCCAAGCTTCTGGAGCAACAGGAAGAAGTCAGTAACAATCCTTTTGCGGCTTTAGGTTTGGGCGGCCTTTTCGACTAAAGCTTTACAAGAGTTGTAAAGAGTGATAGCCAACTTTTTCTGTAAGAAAAGAAAATCCTCTAGGGTTAGGGCTTGCATATTACCTTGCGTTATAAGGTAGAATCTAGGTATCAAAGGTGGTGAAAGACCTCCTTTGATAGAAAATCTTAAAAGGAGGTGACTGAGATGTCGCAGTTTTCAACAGGAGAGTTGGCTAAAGCAGCAGAAGTGTCTGTTAGGACTGTCCAGTACTATGATCAACGAGGGATCTTGACGCCATCTGAAGTCACAGAGGGTGGTCGGAGAATCTATCACGAATCAGACTTGGAACGCCTACAAGTCATTTGTTTCTTAAGAGATTTGGATTTCTCAATTAATCAAATCAAGAAACTCTTGCAAGAGGAGAATAGGGAACAGGTTTTAGAGCTTTTATTGACAGACCAAATTGAAAGCTTGGAAAAGTCTTCAGAGGAAATAGAGGTCAAACTAAAACGTGCCCGTCACTTGCAAAAAGCAACTGCTAAACGACATCAACTTTCGCTGGAAGATTTATCAGACATTTCACGTCTTATGGAAAATCAAAAATCATGGCGTCATTTGCAGTTGAGAATGTATGGGAGTGTCATTCTAACCTCCCTTCTTTATCTGATGGGCCTACTGGTTGTCATTTATTATTTTAAGGATCCCAGAGGTTTGTTTGTTGTCTGTCCGACATTTTTAATAGCCATAAATCTATTGGTATATCATTATAGAAAGCAGGTTGAATACCTCTGTCCTAATTGTCATAGGATCTTTGATCCAAGTTTTAAAGAATTTGCCATTGCTGGACATACACCAAGGACTCGTAAGCTGACTTGTCCTCATTGTCATGTGAAAACCTACTGTCTGGAGTTGGCTAAGACTAAAACAAAATAGGTTATCGAACATAAAAAACGCTTGAGAATTACTTCTCAGGCGTTTTTAGCTTATTCAACTGAGCTTAGGGCTTCAAGCATATTAAGTTTGGCAAGACGTTTGTTGATGACGAAGCCAAGGATAATAAGGATTATGCCGATAAGGACAGCTGGTAAAAGGTAGGTAGCCAATCCGAGAGATGGATCAAACATGATACGATCTGGAGGAATGATGCTTACCATATAATGGTGAAGTGCCTGTCCAAGACCGAACCCTACGAAGATACCGATGATTGAAAGGTAAATGGTTTCACGATAGATGTAGAGGGATACTTCGTTATTGTAGAAACCAAGAACCTTAACGGTTGAAAGCTCGTGGATACGTTCTGAAACGTTGATGTTAGTGAGGTTATGGAGAACAACCACAGCAAGGAGAATGGAAACCGTAATCAAGATACCAATAACTTGTGTCAATGAATTGACCATAGTGCTGATTTGCAGTTTAAGGTTGTTGTTTTGAACAACGCCATAAACATTAGGTAAGTTGATGAATTTGGCTGCCATATTTTCAACATTTTGCTTAGTTGGTTCAGCGAGAGTAATAAGGTTGGCATTATTCACTGAAGGTGTCCCAAAAGCTTTTTGGTAGTAGCTAGCATTCATAAAGAGGAAATGCCCCATGTACATTTCAGTGATACCAGCTATCTTAATCTTGACAGACTCATCCTGACTGTTTTGCACAGTAATGGTATCTCCAACCTTGAGGTTTAGGAGTTTTGCCATTTTTTCAGAGATAATAGCTCCGTCATTAGATAGCTTGAGAGTCTTATTACGGTCTCGGTCATGCAAGCTAACGTAACTATCAACGAGTTTATCGTCACGGTCATTAAAGACAAGGGTTGAGATTTCCTGAGCGTCCTTGTTGCTACCGGCAATTTTTTGCAAGGTTTCAAAATGGACATTCAAGTATTCTTTAACGTCTTTACTATCGAGGAGTTTGGTGAGTTCCTCATCCAAAGCACTTGACGTATTTGGTTGCTTGGCAACAATCATATCATAGTGAATGATGTCTTCAAACTGTTGCTGGTTAAGGTTAGATACAGAAGATCGAATGCCTAAACCTGCGAAGAGCAGTGCAATAGAACCTGCGACACCAAAGAGGGTCATAAACATCCGTTGCTTATAGCGGAAAATATTACGCATGGTAACTTTTTCCGTAAAGCTGAGACGTTTCCAAAGAGGTGTGATGCGTTCTAGGACAATCTTAGCTCCTGCACGAGGTGGTTTTGGAAGGAGGAGTTGGGAAGGTTTTTCCCAGAGCTCTTTCTTGGCAACCGCAAAGGCAGGTAGCACAGCAGATAAGAGACCTAAAAGGAAGGCCACAAGGGTAAGTCCTAGGTAGAAGTGCAACTCGAAAGCAGGAAGCTGCAAATCGCTCTTATAAGTATTGTGGATTAGAATCGGAAGTAGTGTATGACCGGTAATAACACCTGCGGTTGTACCAGTAATACTCGTTATCAAACCATAAATGACGAATTTATGGATAATTCTCGGACTACTGTAGCCCAGGGCGTTGAAAATACCAGCCTTACCACGTTCTTCTTCAACAAAGCGTCCCATAGTTACAAAGGTAACCAAAGCTGCCATAAAGTAGAGAGCGACAGGGAAGATGTTACTCACATCGTGAATGATGTTAATATTACTTTCATAAGCAACATATCCCTCAGAACCCGGAATCTCACGACGAGAGTAGAATTGATAGCTAGGCGCTGGTAAATTATCAACCATTGCTTGACTTTCTTCGAGTTCTTTTTGCTTGGCTTCAATTTTGGTAGTAGCTTCTTTGACGCTAGCGGCTTCGGCTGGGTTGCTTGTAGCCATTTGCTGGGTCTGTGCGAGTGCTGTTTCAAGCTCTTGTTTAGCTTGAGTAATTTGAGCTTGAGACTGTGACTTGATTTCAGCGAGGCGTTTCTCAGGTTCGTCTTTAAAGAGTTCCTTGAGTTCAGCCTTTCGTTCAGAAATCTTATTTGCGTATTTCTCACTAAAAGGACTAACATTTTCCAAATCCTTGTAGCGGATGCGGGCAATCATGTAATCATTAGAGGTGAAGTCCGTCTCTGGAACAATGGCGTAGCCATCCAGTTTCCCCGTACCAGCACTGGCATTACCAAGGCGGTTCCTAGAGAGAAGTTCAGAGGAATTAACAAAACCAGTAATGGTATATGTTTGTTCCTTTAATTGTTTTTGCCCTGAGCTATCTACTGGCTCAGAAAAGTTAATCTTATCTCCGACGCTATATTCTTCTTTATAAGTTGAGGAAAGAGCGATTTCCCCGTCCTTAGTAGGAAGTTTCCCCTCAATAAGGTCGTAAGTAGAGATTTTCTTAGGTTTAGAGAAAATACGAAATGCCGTATTCGTCCCCTTGATAACAGCATCTTTGAAATAACCATACTCGATGTCTACATTCTTTTTCTTAATCGAATTGAGAAGGTCCTGATCGGTTTGGTTGATACTGTAAGTACTGATTAAGCTCAAGTCAGCGGTTTGATGCGTCTTGAAGAAGTGTTCCCCAGTTTTTTTCATATTAGGAGAAGTTACTTTAAGACCAATCAAGGCAAAGGATCCCAGTGCCATAAGCAAGGCAATAGAGAGCATACGCCCTTTAGAAGCTACAAAGGTTCGCCAAACATCTTTCCAATAAGTTGTTTTTTTCATGACGGTGCTCCTTTCTAGTATTCCAAGTCCTCGATTTTTTGTGGATTAGGATTAAGTTCCACACTCTTAATCTTGGCATCGTGCATTCGAATGACACGATCGGCAATTGGAGCTAGAGAAGCATTATGGGTCACGATAATAACAGTTGTTTCCTGTTTGCGAGCCATTTCTTGAAGGAGGGTCAGGATTTGTTTCCCTGTTTGATAATCCAGAGCCCCTGTTGGTTCATCACAAAGAAGGATCTTTGGATTTTTGGCAACGGCGCGTGCAATGGCAACACGCTGTTGCTCCCCACCAGATAGTTGTGATGGGAAGTTGTCTAAGCGGTCTCCCAAACCGACTTCGACGAGTGTTTGAGTAGCATCTTTAGCGCTTGGAACGATTTCGGATGCTAGTTCGACGTTTTCCCTGGCCGTAAGGTTTGAAACTAAGTTGTAAAATTGGAACACAAAGCCAACGTCCTCACGACGATAGGTTGTCAGTTCTTTAGCTGTGTATTCAGAGATATCCTTACCATCAATAATGACGCGGCCTTCGTCATTGGTGTCCATACCACCCAAGATGTTAAGAACGGTTGATTTCCCTGCACCAGAGGCACCGAGAATGACGACAAGCTCCCCTTTTTCAATATCAAAGCTTACGTCGTTGTTTGCGATAATTTCCAGATCACCGGTTTTATAGCGTTTATAGCTATGCTTCATTTGAATATAAGCCATGAATTTCCCTTTCATATGAAAATAATGATGCTGATAATTACCTATCTTTCCGTACTCTATTGTAACGGATTTTCCTTGGAATATCTAGGTTTTGTAGCAAAAAAAGGTTTAAAAGACGATAAGACTTTCTTACATGTGACAGAAATTTGAGCGAAGTGCTTACACATGAGAAAAACCTATTCTAGATGAGCTTTGAGTGAGGTGGAGATTTGGTGGAATAGTTATAAAGTTAGGCTATTTTTAGTCTTTTACTGAGTAGATTTGCTATTTTTTCAAATTTCCATAATTATTGAAGAGTTTAGGTCGGTAAATGTTTCACCATAGGGGGTGTCAGAGGGAATCTGCCTTTGCGTCAGAGTTGATGATGAGTAAAGAGTTTTTCATAGTTTCGAGCATGGATATATCCAGAAGATGGATATTTTTTTTGCATTTGGAAGATACATTTTCTATATGGGTTAATTTATTCATGGGGAAATAGCGGCCTTTTCGTAATCATTTTTTGTGTGTTAGTTATTTTTAAAGAAGTTGTAAATACCTTAAAATTAGATATCTAAATGAGAGGTGCGCATTTTTAGAATGAGTTGTTTATTGGGAGGTGTTTTATAAATACTTTTGTTGTATTACTTAAAAACGATTACTTATATTCATCTTTGGTGTCCTTAATCCTTATTACATAAGCTTTTATGTCAAATATAAGTACCCTAACAATCATTAAAGCTCCTTAGTTGTTCCACAAAAAGGGGAACAAATTTGGACATATTTCAATGAGTTTAGCAGGCAAGAAATCAGTACCTTTCTAGGTGCTTTTTTGTAGATATTTTACCCTATAATTATGGATTCCAGTAATATATATTGAATCAACTTTTTCATTACAGCTACAATGTTTTTATTGTTAAGTTCCTAAATAATTCATTAACAAAAAAAGCACCTCACGGTGCTTTCCCATCTGAGTGCGACGTACTTAACATACGCTTAATTGCTTTAATCACAGTTCAGATGTTTGAACAGTGTACATATACCTGTAATTGTATTATACGCAATACCTATTACTTTTTCAAGCAAAAACTACGGTAAATATAAAAAAATATGATTAGGTATCCGCCTTAGTTTACTCTTCTGTTTCTCATAAGAGTTCCATATTCTATTAGCTAAGATATCTGCAGCCTGTATTAAGTAATCATTTTCAGATACACATGATTTAGTATGAACCATAAATTTTCCCTCTAAAATTGGAGGGTAATATGTTCCATAATTGAAATTAGTGATACCATACTTCAATTCTTCTAAGATACCATCTCCCAGTCCGTATAAACCATTAGTAGCAAAACCTTGCTGGTCAATGTTCACAAACAGTTCAATATCATCATTCTTACTAATTATTTCTTGCTCTATTAATTTTTTAAATAAGTTTTTTACTACTCTTTTGAGAGCATAGTCCTTAAAGCGCTGACGTGATTTTTTATCCATCATTATACTTGATTGAATACTTGATAATTCCACTGTCACAGAAAAGCTAATTTCACCTTTGAGAACCTTAAAAAGAGCATCTTTATGCTTCCTCTCAATTTTTGAAGCTTTTAGTTCCCCCTCAATACCTTTAGACTGTTTTATTTTAGTATTAAGGGAACGATAGCGTTTTTTAGCAGATATCTTATCTTCATCAGAAATAAAACAAAAACCTGCATAAACAAAATAATTATGGTTGGAGTGAAATACTCCTGAATCATCTATAAAAATTGAAATTTTTTTCAATTACTTGTCCTCGTCTTTTATCTATAAAGCTAATTATATCACAGCAATCCACCAAAATATAATCTAAAAAACATGATTTGTTTTATTTTCTATAGCTTGTAACTTTTTGTTTCTCATCCTATTTATCTTTTCTATTATCCTCAAACTCTCTAATCTTTCATAAATTAGCATGTAAAAAACAGTACACTAGTAAAGGTACTGTTTTCTTTAGATATTGATAGGATTACCAAAATTCATTTGCAAAGTTGTTATAACGGTAGCTACAAAATTTTCAGATATATAGTTATGATTCATAAAAAAGAGATATAACAACTATTGTTTCACTGCAATACCGTTCCACAAAAATCACATTCTTTTGTTTGACCAATAATCTCATTAGTAGCACCACAGTTAGGACAGAGCACGCGCCTTGCATCTTGTAAAATTACTTCTCCAATTAATGGTGAAGTAATTAGACGTCTAGAGTGATTGATGTATGTCTTCTCCAAAATTCCTCGGTTAATAAGAAATTCAATATCTGAAACTACAGTCTCATATGGATAACCAAGTGATGCCGAAATAGCATCCAATGAACCATTTTTACTATCAGCAATACAAGCAAAATAATTCGGTAAACGTTTATACATTGGCATTCTTGTAAGTTCAATAATTATCAATACCAATCCAACTACAGTAAATACTATACTTATAAGAATAGTAATCCAATTAAATGCTATAGCTAAAACACTTAGTCCCCAAAATATAATCAAACCACCAATAATTGCGAATATGCCTTTTAGATTTCTCGATTCATATTTTTTTTGAACTTTTAAGAGCATATCTGCCTTTTCTTTAGAAAAAAGATTAAATCCAAGAGACTGCCCCAAGTCTTTCATATTACCTGTTACTTCTGTTACTTTATTTTTCAAATCATCTAGCATTTTTATCCTCCTTGTAGATTTTGTCCACAGTTTGAACAGAATTTCATTCCCAGTTCAACTTTTTGCTGACATTGAGGACATGATAAATCTTGTTTTTGCCCACATTCTAGGCAAAATTTAGCTTCAATTTGTAAAGGTGTATGACATCTAATACAATTCTTAGTCGTTTGATTATCTACCTGAGAATTGAGAGTTTGAGAAAGGCTTGCAAAGTTATTTACCATATTTCCACCAAGACCTACACCCATTGCCATTCCTAAGCCTGCACCCATAATAGAACTTGCATCTGAACCTGTGTTTTTAGCAGCACCCTCCAATGTATCAAATGAGCGTTCTTGATGATAATCATATCCTAAAAGATTCATCTCGGCACGTTTTGAAAGCGCTGATTTTAATTGCTTAACTCCTTCATCAATCTCTGGAACACTGATATCATTAATATAGAAACTGATTAAACTAATACCGTAGTCCTCCAAGAAAGGATGAAGGTCAGCCTTTAGGAAGTTTGACAAATCATTCAAATGAGCATTTATTTCCAAAATACCAACATTTTTCTTTACAAGATATGAGGCAATAGTATCCTTTACTTTAGTAACATAAACTCCTCTAAAAAAATTAGTAACATTCGTAGCATTGAATACCGACAACGTTCCAACAAATTTTCTTAAAAACTTTTCTGAATCTGTGATTCTAATACCAAAAATACCATTAGCTCTGACTGGAGCAAAGATACCAAATTTAGGGTCTTGTAGTTGAATAGGTGAAGGAGTACCCCACTTAATATCTAGGCTATAAGCCTTATTAACATACCAAACCTCTGCCTTAAATGGTGACTCTCCACCAAAAGGAAGATTGATAATATTATTAAGAATTGGAATGTTTGCTGTTGTCAGTCTATACCTTCCTGCTTTAAAAATGTCTGCAAATTGTCCATCTTTCACTAAGATAGCTTCTTGAGACTCATTCACAATCAGTTGTGTAAAGGTACTAAGCTCATCACTTGGAAATTTCCAAGCAAATACATTTGGACCACCATTGTATTTTACAACATCAATTAAAGCCAAATTAAAATTCCTCCAAAATTAATTTATACAACCATACACTAAAAACCTTTTATATAAGCCATATTATGCTATTCTATCAAAATATAAAAGTTCTCAACAATAGCATAATCTTGTATTGTCTAATAATTCGATTTATATGACAGAAATATTATAGCACAAAAGTTCTATAAATAGAATATTATGTAAAAAAGTTCCTATTCTAACTCCACTGATATTATAATTAACTAAAGGATAAAAGTAAGATGAATAAAGCAATCTATATTTGTTTATGATAATTATAACTTGAACAGAAACTATCATAAGAAAATTTATCGTAGATGTAATACTATCTATTAAATGCATGGTATAGTTAGAGAACTACAATTCCTTGTAGCTGTATCAAATCATCTCAAAGCAAAATTTTTTAGAAGTATTCAATAATGAAATAACAACCCTACCTATCAAATAAGTAGAGCTGTTTATATTTTGAACCATTGCACAACCTGTAGTTTATTATTTTCATAAATTCTACTGCTTAGACATGAGAGCTACATAAAGGTACAGATAAAATATATTGTTTTTAGTTTTGAAAACTCATTTAGCATTACTAAATTTTATCTTAAAACTAGTTTCACTTGTATCATCTTGCTTTTTCTTACTCTTATTTTGAATTTTATTATCTTTATTTATATTAGCCACGTCATTGCTATGCAAGTTACATGACTTTTCAGAGTTAGTGTTAGAACTTGAACACTCAGTTTCTGCAAGGAGGTTATGATAGATACTTGGATGATACCTTCTACCATCAATACTATTCTGCTCTCTGAAATCAACCACATAATAAACCAGTTCATTATTTAATTTCCTAATAAAGCGAGACTTCTCAAGTAAATCTAAGATATCCTCCCCCAAGCTCAAAAGTCTGAGATGAGGGAAGGCCTCTGTGATACCATCATCATCAGTATGTTGTAACATATGGAAGTACAAAACCTGTGCTTCTATTGGTAAAGTTAAAAAACGTTGTGAAGCTGTGATTGTTTTGCTCATCATTCTCCTATTTCCCATAATACCCTCCCAAAAATTGTAAAATATCAGTTTTTTTGTAGTAAATCTTTCGACTATCAACTATAGGTGGCTTGTATCTTTTTAAACCTGCTTTTTCCCATTCTGTTAAAGTTTTACGTCCTATTTGCAACTCTTCTTGTACTTGTTTAGGTGACATTAATCCCAATGTACTTTTGTGAGTTTCATAGTTATCTAAAAATGTAGAAACCAACTCAAGTATAGTTACTTTGATTTCTATTTCGCTTTCTCTACTTAAAGTAAACATACTACCTCCTTATATTTTTATCTTATAATAGCTTGCCTGCTGTTGTTATAATACGTTATTTGCTATAATCTAATTCTAGAGCTGTCATTACTTATGTCTCACTGAATAAGTAATGACTTTTTTTTGTCCAATTTTCTGAACGATATAGATTGACAACCCTCTTTCTATAAGGTAATTAGGATATTAACTATATAATCCTAAATTTCACCTATTTCTAGAGTAACTTTTATTAATTATTCGATTTTAAACGATTAACTAAATCACTTTTTTCTTTACTAGATAACCGTTTTCTAACTTTTATAGAGGGGTTAAATGCAAATCTCTCCAAATCAGAAAGCTTTGCAACAATAGAGATTACCTTGCCATCCTCCTCCTCCTTTTCAATCCACTCAAAATAATCCTCTTTTTTAAGAAACTTGTTGATATGCTTTCTAACATTAGTTTGAATGCTCCAAGAATTCTCTTGTTCAGAAAATAATATAACTGTTTCTCTCTCTTCTTTAAAATACAATGTAAAACTCCTCCTCTTAATCTACTAACCATTCCATAACAGAATGATAAATCCGTTTTGACGTATCATAGTTACCTTGCTCAATTTTAGCAAGAGTTCTACGGTCAACATTTAGTACACTTGCAAGCTGTGTTTTCGTCAAACATTCAACTGCTCTTTTTTTGCGTACAGTAACTGCCATATTTTCAGAAATTAGCATATAGCTTCACCTCCTCTCTTTGAATCCAGACATTTTATGTCCGAACACGAGAAAAGTATAGTACGTTTTTTGTCCATTGTCAAGATTTTTTTGAACATAAAAGGACTTTTTTTGTCCGTAAAAGACATTTTATGGTATAATATGTACCAAATAGAGAGGTGATTTGATGAATAATCTTAAAAAATTGAGACAAAGCATAGGTTTATCACAAAATGAACTTGCTAAAATCTTTAATGTTTCTGAAAAGACTATACTTAGATGGGAAAAAGGTCTCACAGATATAAAGTCTACAAAAGCTGAACAACTCGCAAAGTATTTTGAAGTATCTGTTCCTTACCTCCTTGGATTTAGTAATTATAAGAATAAATTCGAAGTTGAGATTGATAATGAAAATGGAATTCTTGATAATAAATTTTTAGAAAGAATAATTGAGGTAGTTGGTGAAGAGAGTATCCCAATTATCGAAAAAAATTACATAGAGGATTCAAACTCACCTGAACCTGATTATAGCGAATTAGCTTCATTACGGAATGCTGTGGTTAGCCTTCAGAACACTGATGAGGAAAAACTCTTATTGCATTTCGCTATTCTGTCAGAGAGTGATAAATCATTAGTTCTAGATTTAATTGGTAGATTATCCAATACTAGATAATAAAATCTAGCTATTATATAAACCTTAAACTAGCTTGCCTGCTGATGTTTAGAAAGGTTTATCATG
>NZ_KV831751.1:97729-102326 GCF_001837205.1 Streptococcus sp. HMSC064D12 | reverse complement strand
TGCCTGCTGATGTTTAGAAAGGTTTATCATGAAATTAAAACAAATTACTAAGAAAGACGGTTCTACCGTTTATCGCTCAACTATTTATCTAGGTATAGACCAAGTAACAGGAAAAAAGGTAAAAACTAGCATAACAGGACGAACTCAAAAAGAGGTCAAACAGAAATCTCAGCAAGCTATTACAACATTCAGAGAAAATGGCTCTACCAGAGTTCAAGCCTCAACCATTACTACATATAAAGAACTGGCAAACCTCTGGTGGGAAAGCTACAAACATACTGTGAAGCCAAATACTCAGGACTATACAAGAAAGGTACTTAATACACATATTCTGCCACTCTTTGGTGATTATAAGCTAAACAAACTGACAACACCACTCATTCAGTCAATTATCAATAAGATAGCAGAAAAAACTAATAAAGGAGAACCTGGAGCATATCTCCATTATGACAAAATACACGCTTTAAACAAACGTATTTTACAGTATGGTGTAGTTATGCAAGCTTTACCATTTAACCCAGCTCGTGAGGTTATATTACCCCGAAACAGTCAAAAATCAAAGCATCAAAAGATTAAGCATTTTGATAATCAAGAACTAAAGACTTTCCTTGATTACCTAAATAGCTTAGATAGTAACAAATACCGTCTATATTATGAAGTAACACTATACAAATTTCTACTTGCCACTGGTTGCCGTATCAATGAAGCACTAGCTCTGTCATGGTCTGATATAGACTTTGATAATGCTATTGTCCATATTACTAAGACACTTAACTATAAGCAGGAAATTAATAGCCCTAAATCACACTCAAGCTATCGAGATATAGATATAGATATCCAGACCATAAATATGCTAAGACAGTACAAACTACGACAAACACAAGAGGATTGGAAATTAGGGCGTTCGGAAATGGTAGTGTTTTCTGACTTTATTCATGAGTATCCAAATAACAGAACACTTCAAACTAGGTTAAGAACTCATTTCAAACACGCTAAAGTCAATAATATAGGCTTTCATGGTTTCCGACATACTCATGCTAGTTTACTGCTAAACTCTGGAATTCCTTACAAGGAACTACAGCACCGTTTAGGTCATTCTCAACTATCTATGACCATGGATATCTATAGTCACCTTTCTAAAGAAAATGCTAAAAAAGCTGTCTCCTATTTTGAAACAGCTCTAGAAAATCTTTAGAGGGGGAATAAAAAGGGGAATAAATTCAGAAATAATATTTTAGAACAAACAAAAAAGCCCATAACAACGGGCTTTTCGATACAATAATCTTAAAATTAAAGCATTTTGTTGTAGCTTTCTTTGGTCTAATTGAGGGGTTTTAGTTTCTAATATTATTTTAGGATGTTGAAAACTCCACTTCCTGAATCAAGAATTCTTTTTATAGTTGCATTTAAAGTGTTTGGACAGAATTTTGCTATCCGATAAATTTTTTTGGGAGGTAAGTCAGCAAAAGTGGTTTCTGAAGAATCTGTCTAAAAAACAAGTATTATTTCCCTAAGTACCATTTAAAGAAATTACCATTTGCATAGCGTAAAAAAGCTAATCAGATAATAGATTGTCATCAATTTTAAGACATGAAGTTGTCATTTATTTAAAATGCTTAAAAATTAAAGAAATGCTTGAAATCAAGGTTTTTGCATGCTAAGATTGTTATCTGGGTGAAGGGTTGGTCAAACAGCTCAACCAACCTTTTACCGCCTACAGCAGCAAATTGGACTCGTTGTTAGCCAGTTAGAGCTAACCAAACAAATAGTGAGGGATTTATGATTAAAAACAAAGAGAATGGTTTTATTGGCAAAGCAGTAATCAGCTTGATTGCTACTTTGGGGACTCTAGCTCTATTCATGGGTACCAGTGGAGCTTCAGCTGATGTCAAAGAAGCTCCAAAACTTGATTTAGATGCTAATCAAACTAAAGTTCAAACCGTTAGTGATGAGGAATTGAAGACTCATGATGGACAAGCTCAAGAGACGAAGAAGCAAGAAACACCTGGACAAAAACAGCCAGAAACTGAAGGAACTAAAGTTTCAGATGAGGAAACTCCTGACTACATCGTTATCACTGAAGTAGTGGACTCATCGGAGCATAAGCAGGACGCTAATCAAGAGGTTGATGGTGTCGCTCAAACGCTTAACCCAGACTTGTTGAATGAGATTTTAGCTCAAACTAGCGAAGTTGGAGAATACCAGATTTATGTCAAGAATGCTGATGAGCTATTAATTTCAGGACCGGTACCTATCCAAACAGCGAATGAAGACGTGAATTACCCTAATTTAGAAAGTTCATTAAATTCAGCGAGCATCTACTTAGGTCAAAAGAATCGCTATAAATTGGCCAACGAAGAAGACGCACAGTCAGGTCTTGCTTTGGTTGAAGAATAAAATTTTTATATGACTATCTTAAAAAGACTTGGATTTCTTGTCCAAGTCTTTTGTATGTTATGACTGAATTGTTAATAGAAAAAAGGAACTGCGAGATTCCTTTTCATTTTTTAGAATGGCAATTTACCGGCAAAGGCACCCATTGATTTTTTAGTCGCTTCGTCAATTTGTCCAAGAGCATCGTTAAGTGCTTGAACAGTCATATCTTGAAGTGTTTCCACATCATCAGGATCCACGACAGCATCAGCAAAAGTGATGTTAACCACTTTTTTGTCACCAGTCAATTCAGCAACAACCAAGTCTTGTGCTGATTTTCCAGTGAAGGTTGTAGCAGCCAACTCAGCTTGGCTTTTTTCCATTTGTTTCTGAAGCTTTTGAGCTTGCTTCATCATGTTCTGCATGTTCATCATAATAGTTTCTAGATTCCTTTCATATCAAGGGCTTAGCCCTTGTTTCTTAAATTTCACTGCCCACTTCTGACCAGAAATAAGTAGTATAAAAATCTTAACTATTATACCATGTTTAGCTTGATTGACAAAGTGGGGAGAGGCGTTGGAGAAATTTATAAAGACTTGATTTTTTCTTATTCATAACAAATGTTAGAGTAATTACAAATCATTAAATTGTAAGACCTATGATAAATACGGTACAATGGTTTATTGTTAATCCAGTCAAAATTCGATTGGAGATAAAAAGGAAAGAGAAGATGACAATGCAAAAAAGCAATATTTTAGGGATTTTTGTAGGACTATTTATGGGGCTGGTTACAGTCTTAGGAATGAGCCTATTTACTTTTATTAATATAAAATTTAACTCTGTTTATTATGCTCAACATATTCCTCATAAGGAGGGGACAGAGCCAGATCTCGTTATGTTGGTAGAGAATATGGGATGGATTTATACGCCGGAGATTGATGGTATTCGATACGACGATGATGGAACAAATGCTATTATAAATACTAAAAGCAAATCTTTTTTAACAAAAAGTTCAGGAAGTTTTTTATATGATAAAGATAATATGACTATCGGTTTTGACAGTACGTTTAGATTTGAGGACGTCAGTTATTTTTCAGAAGAAGCAAAAAGAACTAAAGTTAATGAATCACAAATTAAACGAGAGATTAGGGAAGATTTTTCTCCAATTATGAAGGTTCAAACAAAACCTTTTATCAATCTTCAATGGTTGTTTAATTTAATTTATCAAAGTAGGTTTAACTAGAGAAAAAGGAAAGAGAAGATGACAAAGCAAAAAAGAAATACACTAGCGATTTTTGTAGGACTAGTTATAGGGCTGGTTACAGTCTTAGGAATGAGCCTATTTACTTTTATTAATATAAAATTTAACTCTGTTTATTATGCTCAGCATATTCCTCATAAAGAGGGAACAGAACCGGACATCATTATGCTGATGGAGAATATGGGTTGGGCCTATACACCGGAAATAGATGGTATTAGCTATGATGATGATGGAATGTACGCTATAACTAGAAATAAAGGAACGAAAACGTCTATATTAGGTCTTTCAGGTGATACTCTATATTTTAGTTCGGCATCTGGTGATGGCTATCTTTTAAATCGTAATTTTTCTATCCAAGATGCTTTTGATGAACATTATCACAAGATTAAGTATAAGCAACGAAAAGTCAAAAAAGAAATTAGAGAGACCGTCCAACCAGTGATTGATGCTCAAGCAAAACCATTGATCAATCTTCAATGGTTGTTTAATTTACTTTATCAAAGTAGGTTTAATTAGAGAAAAGGAAAGAGAAGATGACAATGAAAAAAAGCAATATTTTAGGGATTCTTGTAGGACTAGTTATAGGGCTGTATACAGTCTTGGGAATGAGCCTATTTACTTTTATTAATATTAAATTTAACTCTGTTTATTATGCTCAGCATATTCCTCATAAAGAGGGAACAGAACCGGACATCATTATGCTGATGGAGAATATGGGTTGGGCCTATACACCGGAAATAGATGGTATTAGCTATGATGATGACGGATCGTATGCTATAACTAGAGAAAAAGGAACTAAAACGTCTGTATTAGATCTTTCAGGTGATACTCTATTCTTTTTCCTGGACTCAGGTGAAAGTTATCTTCTTAATCGTAATTTTTCTATCCAAGATGCTTTTGACAAACGTTATCACAAGATAAAATATAATCAACGAAAAGTCAAAAAAGAAATTAGAGAGACCG
>NZ_KV831751.1:23116-97629 GCF_001837205.1 Streptococcus sp. HMSC064D12 | reverse complement strand
AAGTCAAAAAAGAAATTAGAGAGACCGTTCAACCTGTGATTGATGCTCAACCAAAACCATTAATCAATCTTCAGTGGTTGTTTAATTTAATCTATCAAAGTAGGTTTAATTAGAGAATAAGATAGCATAGAAGTGTTTTGTAGGGACTCTTGCCTTTGCTATTTGAAAGTAGTTTAGGTTGAGTGAAATAGTCGGGAGAGTGGTTCGATATAATAGGTCCATTTCTTGGCTTTCCATGACGGCTAACCTTTGAAAACACCTCATTTTTATGCTACTATGAAAGTTATGGAAAAACAGTTACAAGGCTTGACGCAGGTGGAGGTCAAGCGGCGGATAGATGCCGGTAAAACAAATCATTTTAAAGCAAAAACTGGCTCCAGCAACTGGGAGATTTTTAGACGTAATGTCTTTAACTCCTTTAATATGCTCAATTTTGCTATTTTTGTGGCCTTGATTGCTGTTCAGGCTTGGTCGAATCTTTTTTTCTTCGGAATCATTGTGCTTAATGCCTTTACGGGGATGATGACAGAGTTGCGTGCCCGTCGCATGATTGATAAGCTCAATCTCATGAATAAGGATCAGATCCGTGTGGTGCGTGATGGCGAGGTGACTTCTATTGATCCTCAGGATATTGTCTTGGATGATATCATGCTCTTGTCTGCGGGTGAACAGGTGCCTAGTGATGCCGTGGTTGTTGATGGGATGGCTGAGCTCAATGAGGCTATGCTGACGGGTGAGAGTGACCTTATTCTCAAGAAGGATGGGAAGGAGTTGCTCTCGGGTTCTTACCTTGTGAGTGGTCAGGTTTATGCTAAGGTTATTAACGTAGCCGAGGACAATTATGCCAATAAGCTCATGCTAGAGGCCAAGACGCATAAGCCAATTGTGTCACGCATCCTCTATAATATGGATAAGATTGCTAAGTTTACGGGCAAGATTGTGATACCGTTTGGGCTTGCACTCTTTTTTGAGGCTTACTTGATTAAACAGCTCTCTCTTCAAGAATCGGTAGTTACCAGTTCGACAGCCCTTTTGGGAATGTTGCCTAAGGGGATTGCCCTTTTGACAATTACCTCTCTTTTGACGGCCGTTATTAAGCTTGGAATGAAACATATCCTGGTGCAGGAGATGTACTCTGTCGAAACCTTGGCGCGTGTCGATGTGCTTTGTTTAGATAAGACAGGGACAATTACGCAAGGAAAGATGACCGTTAAGGGTCTGAAACTACTGTCAGAGCGTTTCACTAAAGAGGAGTTGGAGCGCTTGCTTGCGGCTTACATGCAGCATAGCAAGGATAACAATGCAACGGCTCAGGCGATTCGGAATGCCTATGAAGGTCTGGAGCATCACTATCAGGTAGGGGATATTATTCCATTTTCAAGTGATCGTAAATGGGGTGCTATGAGCATTGACGGGGTAGGAACTCTCTTTTTGGGAGCACCTGAGATGCTTCTTAAGGAAAATCCAAAAGCAGTCGATCAGGCTCAGGCTCGTGGTTCTCGTGTTTTGATTTTGGCATGGAGTCAGTCAGCGGTTGATACAGAGACCATGAGTTTGCCGAATGATGTTGAAGGCTTGACCTTACTTGAAATTGCCGATCCTATTCGTGAGGATGCTGCAGAAACTTTGGAATACCTACGTTCAGAAGATGTGACGCTTAAGATTATTTCTGGTGACAATCCTGTGACGGTTTCTCATATTGCCCACCAGGCTGGTTTTGCAGATTATCAAAGTTATATTGACTGTTCTAAGGTCAGTGATGAGGAGTTGGAGGCTTTGGCTGAAGATACGGCAATCTTTGGTCGCGTATCTCCGCATCAGAAGAAGTTGTTAATCCAAACGCTTAATGCCAATGGGCATACCACAGCTATGACTGGTGATGGTGTCAACGATATCTTGGCACTACGTGAAGCGGACTGTTCGATTGTTATGGCTGAAGGGGATCCCGCTACACGTCAGATTGCCAACTTGGTGCTTATGGATTCTGAGTTTAAGGATATTCCTGAAATTCTATTTGAGGGACGTCGTGTGGTTAATAATATTGCCCACATTGCACCTATTTTCCTCATCAAAACGGTCTATTCCTTCCTTTTGGGACTTATCTGTATTGCCAGTATTGTTTTTGGAAAGGCAGAGTACCTCTTGGTCTTCCCATTCATTCAGGTTCAGATGACTTTAGCGGGGCAATTTATCGAGGGTCTTCCACCATTTATTTTGACCTTCGAACGTAATATTCGACCTGTTGAGAAACATTTCCTCAGACGTTCGCTCCAGTTATCTATTCCTAATGCCTTGATGCTGGTTATCAGTGTTCTTATTTTCCATCTATCTCAGGTCTATCTTGGCATGAGCAATACGGACATGCTGACGCTTTCCTACTATATGATGGGATCAACGGGTGTCCTTGCCGTTATTCGTGCTTGTATCCCCTTGAATAAGGGACGTGTGGCCTTGATTATTTACTCAGTCTTTGGTTTCTTAATTAGCTCTTACTATCTTCGAGATGTGATTGAAATTTCGACACTTAATAGCTACACCTTGCCAATCTATCTGATAGCAATGGCTATCTGTACACCGCTTTTCTTCTGGATTAGCTACAAACAAGGTGCTTTCCAAAAAGCATAAGTCAAAACTCGAGCTTGGTAACAGGCTTGAGTTTTTTGATACCTCAACAGTAGGAACGGCCTTGATGTGTATGAGGTATGGTACAATAGAGGCATGAAAACAGTAGGGCACTTGACGTCAAAAGTCATTAAAGCTTTTGATTTGGACTACAAGCCTGGTGAAGAAATCACGCTGTCTGCACAACGTAAGAAGCATATGGAAAAACATCGCCAGGAATTCAGTGATTTTGATGCCACCTATGAGCGTATTCCAGAGATTATTGCTCATCCGGACTATATCGGTCGCCATCCTAATGGTCAGTCCTTGGAATATATCAAACGTATTGATGGTAATGTTCTGGTAGCGGTCAGATTATGTGATAAACTTAATGTCCGTACCATGTTTGTGATTAAAGATTCTAAGCTGAAAAATTATCTAAATGCTGGTAGAGCTAAGAAAATGTGATATAATATAAGTAAGAAATAACAACGAGGGCGGAAGAGGCAGCCGCCGCACCTTCGGGTCTGAAAGAGATGCAGGACTGTCACCCTGCCGTTGTTTATCAAACCGAGAAGTCCCTTTGGGGGCTTTTTTGCGTAGCAAAGGTATCAATTCTTACAAAAATACAAAAAGTGTATTGACAAAAATAAAAAAAACTGTATATAATAACTTTAAAAGTAAGCGCTTACTTAATGTAACAGTTGATTTATGAAGGTTTAGAAATGTTATGCATAGTTTATGTCATTTTATTTCCTTCATCGCAATTACTTTAAGGAGAATACTTATGAGAAAAAATATGAAATCGTTAATGGTTTTGGCTCTTGCTGTGACTTCTTTTGGGACTTTGTCTGGAGTTGCTGCAGCTACGCAGTATCCAGGTGGTGGTGTTTGGACTTACGGGGCTTCTAACGGTGGTGCTTTTTCGAATTACTATCATGGTTCGAAATATCATAGTTCAACTGTAGTTAGTCGTTGGACCTCTAAATCTAGTAAGGCCTATGCTTATGCCGGTCAGACTTCGTATGCTTTTATTAAAACGTCTTTTGGCGAGCAGGCTGCCTTTTACTATAACTATAATTAATTAAGTAACGGTGACTAGGTTGAATGTAATATGTCAACCTAGTTTTTGTTTCCTTGTAATGGTTCCATTTTCGACCGTAAACTTTATTTCAATACAAAGATATATAATTGTTCCGTTTAGGAGGTTTGTATGAAACGTGTTTTTATATTCATCTCGACTATCCTGTTTTCTTGCTACTTAGTCACAATGATTGTTCAACAAAATCAGCAAATATCTTTTTCGAGTTATAATGCTGTAGATGTGACTGGTCAGGCTTTGACTGATCATAAGGTATCTAATCGCAAGGAAGTAACAGATGCTTTAACTAATTTAGCTAATGAGCATAATAGCTTAATTGCTAGACGGATTGTTCAACCAAATGAAAAGGGTGAAATAGATTTTCGTTATCAGTTTTACGGACACGTTTCTCCACCTTCTAATTTAAAAAGGGCTTCTCAGGAGAGTGCTGAAGGCAGTGATATAGTTAGTAACTATCTAATTGTCTCAGGTGATTTAAAGGGAGCAGAACTTATCTCGACATTCAGTCAGCTTGGCTATAATGCGGTTGATTTTTCTTCTTATTCAATACTGTCTTTACTTTTAACAATATTATTGAATGAGGTTTCACTTATTAGTTTCGCATTATTTCTGTTGACCTTTGCTTCACTAGTGTTGATTTACCGAATAAAGGATTTAAGGGATGCGGGAATCAAGCTTGTTTCGGGGCAAAGCATGATGAAAGTAATGTTATCATCATTTATCGTTGATTCTAGGCAGTTATTGGTTGCATATTGTTTATCTATTCTTATTGGGGGAGTAGGTTTGTGGCATTTTCGGATTTTGCAATCTTTGCCTATATTACTTTATTTTACAGGAGTAACTTTATATTTTTTTGCGCTATGTTTTATTTCTCTTGGGTTAAGTTTAATATATCTACTAGGGTTAAAAGCAACTTCTTTAGTTGAAGTTATGAGAGGGCGCCTCCCCTTAAGAAGACTTCTAGGAGTGATGTTCTTAGGACAATTCGTTGCAATTGTAGTTGTTGGTATTACTGTAGGTACGTTGTTGAACAGTTATCAAGATTTTGTGCAATTAAATAGTGCTAAAGAAGAGTGGTCTATAAATAGAAATTACTACCAGCTATCTTATAGTTATAGCTCTGCCTTTACACAAGGTAAGGAAGAAGAAAAGCAGAATAAGTCTTGGTATGACTTCGCAAATCGTACTCTAAAGGACGATAAAGGGCTATTTGTAAAAACAAATTTACGTCAGTTCTTAGTATCAAATATAGCTAATGGGGTTAAAATAACAGACTATGTGCCTAATGGGAATACCATTTATGTTTCACCTAATTACTTGGAAAAGCAAAATGTTGGTGTCTCCGATGAATTTTTAGCACAAATGAAAAAACTTAAGCGTGGCGAATTTGGATTAATAATTCCAGAGAAGTTGAAGAATAGTAGGAAAGAGTTAGAGAGTATATATTCAGAATATATGTCAGGTTTCTCAAGTCGTAGTCTAAATCCTCATAGTCATCACTTATTTAAGGTATCGGTCTTTACCGAATTCGTAAAAGATAAGAAAAAGCGTTTTTTGTACAATACAGATAGTGACATACCTATGCAATTCCTTAATGATCCTATTATTGTTGTGACTACCCCTGAAGCAATGGGAGATACACCAAGTAGTCAGTTATTTTGGGGAACAGAAGTAGGTTCGGGATTACACATGACGGGCTATAAGGATAGCATTGATTTACTTAAACAAGGTGGTGTTTATCAATGGGTTTCTTATTTGACTAATAATCGTAATAGCTACTATAAGATTCTTTCAGAGAGTCGTAGTCGCCTTGCTTTTCTATTAATTGGTGTTTTATTAGGTTTATTGACCTCTATACTTTTATTTGACAGTATGAACCTTCTTTACTTTGAGCAATTTAGAAAAGAAATCTTTATCAAGCGATTATCTGGTATGAGGTTTGAAGAAGTTCATTTTAACTATCTTTTTTCACAAATCTGTGTTTTAGGTGTTGCACTTGTGTTTTTGATTTTCTTGATTCATCATTTGATTATGAGTTTACTTATAGTTTCCTTGTTTATTATCAACATGTTTACCATTTTATACAAACAGACGCTTACTGAGAGTAGAACTTCAGTCAGTGTTTTGAAAGGAAAGTAATATGATTGCAATTAAGAAACTAAGCAAATATTTTGGTAAGCGAGTTATTTTTGATGATTTAAATTTATCTTTTGATAAAGGAAAGATATATGCGCTTATCGGAGAAAGTGGCTCTGGGAAAACGACTCTTTTAAATATTCTGGCAAAACTAGAGACTTATGATAGTGGTTCTGTCACTTATGATGATACAGACTTGAAAGAGATTAAATCTCAAGTCTATTATCGTGATTATTTGGGTTATTTGTTCCAAAACTTTGGGCTTATTGAAAATGATAGTATAAGTTACAACCTGGATTTGGGGTTGGTAGGAAAGAAACTCAGAAAGAATGATATTCAAGAATGCAAAGAAAAAGTGATGAAAGATGTTCATCTGGAACATTTAAATCTTAATCAAAAAATATACGAATTATCTGGCGGAGAAGCACAGCGTGTTGCTCTGGCTAAACTTTTTTTGAAAAATCCTCCTATCATACTAGCTGATGAGCCAACAGCTTCTTTGGATCCTGATAATGCTCAAGAAATTATGGACTTAATTCGATCACTAAAAAATCCAAATCGTATCATTATTATTGCTACCCATAATCCAGGTATTTGGGAACAAGCAGATCAAGTAATTCGATTAAATAAGATTCGATATAACAACTCTAACGACGATATTAGTTAGTTTTAATATCGAGAACCTAGTTTAAGAGGTATTTTGACTTATTCTCATAAGATATCCTGAGGAGATGCAAATACCATATAATGTAAGAAATAAAGTCAGTTGGGTCGTTGAAATTGTCAAAATTAACAGAAAATTCTTGACATCCCTCTAAAAAGGAGTACAATAGTTAGTAAATCAGAAAGTAACTGGTCTTAGATTTTCAGGGAGCCTGCGGTGATTGTGAGTAGGTAATCGAGATGAGCGAACATTGGGCTGATTGGATGATAATGAGAAGGTAATACATATTCTTCTCGGTTGGCACCCCTTACCGTGCAACTCCTTGTTAGAGGAGATAGAGATGATGGTCGTTTTTTTGGAGACCATTAACTGAGGTGGTACCGTGTTAAACTAGATTTAATGCCCTCACAGAGTTTTTCTCTGTGAGGTTTTTTGTTTACTTTTATCTTTAAAGAAGTATTATTTCATTATTCAATGAAAGGTTGGGTATTTATGGATGCATTAAGCGATATTAGAATTGATATTGATAATATTGATAGACAGTTGCTTCGACTACTGGCCCAACGTCAAATACTTGTGGAAAAGGCAGGACGGCTTAAACCCAAGGGAGACAAGGTTGCTGTCCAGGCTAGTGATCGTGTTGCCCAAGTGATAGCAAACCGTCGTAAGGAGGCACTAGAGCTTGGCTTATCGCCAGATGTGGCTGAAAGTGTTTGGAGAAGCATGATTCAAGCATTTATTGCTTTGGAAGAGAAAGTGAACAAAGAATAATATGGTGCCAATACATCCTATAAAAGGAGCCTTGCATCAGTCTTATTACTCTCGATAAACCAGTTTGAAAGGAAATATTATGAGAAAAATTTTACCAGCCGATACCTTAACACCAATCTTGGCTTATATGCGTGTTCAAGGGGAACACAAGGTTATCCTTGAATCTATTCCTCGTGAGAAGGAAAATGCACGTTTTTCTATTGTTGCCTACAATCCGGTCTTTGAAGTAACCTTCAAGGATGGTGTTCTTTATGAAAATGGTAAGGCGATTGATCAAGATCCTTTCGAATACTTGGACCAAGTAACAGTCAAGGGCATCAAGTCTGACCTACCTTTCGCAGGTGGTGCTATCGGGTTTGCAGGCTATGACATGATTGGTCTCTATGAAAATATTGGTGAGATTCCTGAAGACACGATTGGGACACCTGATATGCATTTCTTCATCTATGAGTCTTATTTGATTTTTGACCACAAGAAGGAAAAGGTTTATGTGGTTGAGGACAATATCTACTCTGATCGTGACAACGATGCGGTGCGTCAAGCTCTTGGTCAGGTGGTAACCAACCTCCAGACTCAGGCGCCAAACGAGTTTACGCCTCAAGCCTTGCAAGCCTTGCAATTTTCAAATCATATCGAAAAAGAAGTCTTCATGGATATGGTGGCTAAGGCCAAGAAACTCATTCGTGAGGGAGATATGTTCCAATGTGTGCTTAGCCAACGCTTTTCAGCGGACTTTGAGGGAGATCCTTTAGATTACTACCGTAACTTGCGTGTGACCAACCCATCAAACTATCTTTATTTCTACGATTTTGGAGATTATCAGGTGATTGGTGCGAGCCCAGAGAGTTTGGTTTCAGTGAAGAATGGAGAGGTGGTAACCAATCCGATTGCTGGAACTCGCCCTCGTGGTGCCAATGAGGCGGAAGACGCGGCTTTGGCAGATGAACTCTCACATGATGTCAAAGAAACTGCGGAACACCGTATGTTGGTTGACTTGGGACGTAATGATATTGGTAAGATTGCTAAAAATGGTACGGTCAAGGTGACCAAGTATATGGAGGTTGAGTATTTCCGCTATGTGATGCACCTTACCAGTGTGGTTAAGGGACAACTCTTGCCTGAATTGACAGCATTGGATGCGCTAAAATCAACCCTACCAGCTGGAACCGTATCAGGAGCACCTAAGATTCGTGCCATGCGTCGTATCTATGAGCTTGAGCAGGAAAAACGTGGTATTTATGCGGGAGCTATTGGTTATCTGTCTGCGACAGGAGATATGGACTTTGCCATTGCTATCCGTACCATGATTCTCAAAAATCAAAAAGCCTATGTTCAAGCAGGTGCAGGTGTTGTTTACGACAGTGTTCCTGAAAATGAATTTTACGAAACGATTAACAAGGCGAAAGCTATGACAAGAATAGGAGATGCCCAATGATTTTATTAGTTGATAACTATGACTCTTTTACCTATAATTTGGCACAATACCTAGGGACATTTACAGAGGTAAAGGTCTTGCGTAATGATGATGAGACCCTCTATGAAGAGGCGGAAAAAGCTGACGGGTTAGTCTTTTCACCAGGTCCAGGTTGGCCAGCTGATGCGGGTAAAATGGAAGCCTTGATTAAGGATTTCGCTGGTAAAAAACCGATGATGGGAATTTGCTTGGGGCATCAGGCTATTGCGGAAACTTTTGGCGGTAAGCTCGGCTTGGCTAAAAATGTCATGCATGGAAAACAAAGTAACATCACTTTTGAAACGCCATCGCCTATTTTCAAGGATATCGACAATGATGTCCCAATCATGCGTTACCATTCCATCGTTGTTGACCAAATGCCAGAGGGCTTTGATGTGACAGCTATCACAACTGATGATCAAGAAATCATGGCCATTCAACATAAGGAGCTACCTATTTACGGTTTGCAATATCACCCAGAAAGCATTGGAAGTCCAGACGGGCTTAAGATGGTTGAAAATTTCGTAAAAATCGTTGCAGGCTAGTTGGACAGTTTTTGGACTAGATTTGTCTACGCTCAAAACCTCTTCTCGTGCATCAGAAAATATTGAACAGTTTTTAAAAGGAAAACAGAGATGAAAGAAATATTCCTACAAATCTCAAGCCGCCAAGACTTGTCTCAAGACCAAGTCCAAGCAGTCTTTAACCGCATTCTCAAAAATGAAGTCTCAGAAAGCCAAATTGCTGCCTTCCTTATGGGGCTTAAGACTAAGGGGGAAACAGCAGATGAAATCACAGGTATCGTGCGTGCCCTCAAATCACATGCGACTGTCTTGCCTGAGACTTTCACAGATGCTATGTGTAACTGTGGAACTGGTGGTGACCAGTCTTATAGCTTTAACATTTCGACAACTGTTTGCTTTGTCCTAGCAGCAGGTGGTATTCGTATGGCCAAGGCTGGTAACCGTTCGATTTCCTCTAAATCTGGTTCGGCTGACGTCCTTGAAGCCCTTGGAATCAACGTTGCAGCATCACCAGAAACCCTATCTAAAGCACTTGACGAGGTTGGTTTGGCCTTTATCTTTGCCCAAACCATGCACCCAGCTATGCGTTTTATCGGTCCAGCCCGCCGAGCTCTTGGGATTCCAACGATTATGAACTTGGTTGGGCCACTGGCTAATCCGCTTGATCTAGAGACACAACTCATGGGGCTCTATCGTGTGGAATTACAAGAAATTGTTGCTAATGCTATTCAACAGTTGGGACGTAAACGTGCGGTTATTATCACAGGTCCTGACAATATGGACGAAGCTGCCCTCTATGGCACTAACACCTACACCCTTTTGGAAGATGGTCACATCAGCCAACACACTTTCACTTATGAAGATTTGGGTATGGAAAAGGTTGAGTTGTCTGACATCACAGGTGGCGATGCCAAGGAAAATGCAGAGATTCTCCTTAGTGTCTTGAAAAATGAAGCTAGTCCTTACCTTGAAACAACAGTGCTTAATGCAGGTCTCGGCTTCTTTGCCAATGGTAAGGTTGAGACTATTAAGGAGGGTGTAGAGCTTGCTCGTCAATTGATTGCGGACGGCTCAGCCCTAGAGAAACTTCGCCAACTCCAAGAGGTACAAGTATGAGTAAAGCCTTTCTCCCAACAATCTTAGAACAAAAAGAAAAAGAAGTGGCCCAATTGGTCATGGAAGACTTGCAGCCCTTGCGTCAGACCTATCGTCTTTATGATTTTCTCAAGTCAAATCAAAACAAGCTGCAAATTATTTCTGAAGTGAAAAAAGCTAGTCCAAGTATGGGTGATATTAACCTAGATGTGGATATTGTGGCTCAGGCCAAGACCTATGAAGAAAATGGTGCAGCCATGATTTCTGTTTTGACAGATGAGGTTTTCTTCAAGGGTGATATTTCCTATTTGAAAGAAATTTCGTCACAGGTGGCTATTCCAACCTTGGCTAAGGACTTCATTATTGATGAGAAACAGATTGTGCGTAGTCGTAATGTGGGTGCGACAGTCATTCTCTTGATTGTAGCGGCCTTGCCAGAGGCTCGACTCAAGGAGCTCTACGATTTTGCGACAAGCCTTGGCTTGGAAGTCTTGGTTGAAACGCATAATCTGCCAGAATTGGAAGTGGCTCATCGTATTGGTGCTGAGATTATCGGTGTTAACAACCGTAATTTGGTTACTTTTGAGACAGACATCAATACCAGTCTTGAGTTATCAACGCATTTCAAGGACAAGCCTGTTTATATTTCTGAGTCGGCTATTTTTACAGGTCAGGATGCTGCCTTAGTTGCCCCATATTTTAATGGGATTCTAGTAGGAACTGCCCTTATGACGGCTGACAATGTGGCTGAAAAGGTCAAGGAGTTGCAAATTGACAAAGGTTAAAATTTGTGGACTGTCGACACCAGAAGCGGTAGCAACTGCAGTTGAAGCAGGTGCTGACTACATTGGCTTTGTGTTCACCAAGAGTAAGCGCCAAGTGAGTCTTGAGCAAGCTCACCAGCTGGCTAAAGGGGTGACAGCCCAAACAAAAGTCGTCGGTGTCTTTGTTTCACCAAGTCTTGAGGAACTGGAAGAAGCGATTGGTCAGGTTCCTTTAGATATCGTTCAGATTCATGGAAGTTTTGATGAAGTTCTGATTCCAAAGATTTCAGTACCAGTTATTCGAGCTATTCAGATTTCAGATAGCGATTCTCAAGTCAAGAGCCAGGCGGATTATCTTCTCTTTGATGCTCCCATTGCTGGTAGTGGTCAGACCTTTGACTGGCAACTCTTGGCTGATAAGCAGATTGAGCAGGATTATTTCATCGCTGGTGGCTTAACTGTGGACAATGTGGCAGAGGTCAAGGAGATTTTCCACCCCTATGCCTTAGATGTGTCCTCAGGTGTCGAGACAGATGGTTCCAAAGATTTAGATAAGATTAAAGCATTTATAGAAAGAGTGAAAGCATGACATATCAACAACCTGATGCAAAAGGATTTTACGGAAAATTCGGTGGTCAGTTCGTTCCAGAAACGCTGATGACAGCTGTTATTGAATTGGACAAGGCCTATCGTGAAGCCAAGGAGGATCCAAGTTTCCAAGCGGAATTGGATGATCTCCTCAAAAACTATGTGGGCCGTGAGACACCTCTTTACCACGCCAAACGTTTGACTGACCATATCGGTGGAGCGCAAATTTATCTTAAACGTGAGGATCTTAACCATACAGGTGCCCACAAGATTAACAATGCCCTTGGTCAAGTCTTGCTTGCCAAACGTATGGGCAAGAAGAAAATCATCGCCGAAACAGGTGCAGGTCAACACGGTGTTGCAACAGCGACAGCCGCAGCCCTTTTCGACATGGATTGTACAATCTATATGGGTGAAGAAGATGTTAAACGTCAGGCGCTTAACGTTTTCCGTATGGAATTGCTTGGTGCCAAGGTATTTAGCGTAACAGATGGTTCGCGAGTGCTTAAGGATGCCGTAAATGCAGCCCTTCGTGCTTGGGTTGCAGGTATCGAGGATACGCACTACATCATGGGATCTGCCCTTGGTCCTGCACCATTCCCAGAAATTGTTCGTGACTTCCAATCTGTCATCGGTCGTGAAGCCAAACGCCAATACGCTGAGATTTCAGGTGGTAAATTGCCAGATGCTGTAATGGCTTGTATCGGTGGTGGTTCAAATGCTATCGGTATGTTCTACCCATTTGTTAATGATAAGTCAGTAGCCATGTATGGTGCTGAGGCTTCTGGTTTGGGGCTTGATACTGAAAAACATGCCGCAACCTTTGCCAAAGGCCGTCCAGGTATCCTTCACGGAGCGCTTATGGATGTCCTCCAAGATGCTCATGGTCAAATCATGGAAGCCTTCTCTATCTCAGCTGGTCTGGACTACCCAGGGGTTGGTCCTGAGCACTGTTATTTCAACGAAATTGGCCGTGCGACTTACGACTCTATCACAGACGAAGAAGCTCTTGAAGGCTTCAAACTTCTGTCACGTTTGGAAGGTATTATCCCAGCTCTTGAGTCTAGCCATGCCATTGCACTTGCGCAAAAAGTGGCAGCTAAGATGTCGCCAGACCAAAGCCTCATCGTCTGCCTCTCAGGTCGTGGGGACAAGGACGTTATGCAGGTTAAAGAACGTTTCGAAGCTGAAGCTGAAGCAGAAGGGAAATAAACCATGACAAAAACACTAACAAAACACCTACAAGCTATCAAAGACAGTAAACGCGGTATTTTCGTACCTTATATCATGGCTGGTGACCACGCTAAAGGTCTAGACGGACTCTTTGAGACTATCGCTCTCTTGGAAAATAGTGGTGTCTCAGCTATTGAGGTGGGTATTCCATGGTCAGACCCTGTGGCCGATGGTCCTGTTATTGAACTAGCAGGACAACGTAGTTTGGCTAAAGATGTGACTTTGACAGCTATTATCAAGAAGCTTCAAGAACAAAAAACACAGGTACCTTTGGTTATCATGACCTACATCAACCCAGTTTATCAATATGGTATTGAAGCCTTTGTTAAGGACCTGGCAGATACATCTGTCAAGGGGCTCATTATTCCTGATTTGCCAGACGAACATGCTGACTTTATTACCCCTTATTTGAAAGACAGTGATATTGCTCTCGTGCCTTTAGTAAGCTTGACTACAGGTATTGACCGTCAGAAACAGTTGATTGATGGTGCAGAAGGCTTTATCTACGCCGTTGCCATTAATGGCGTTACTGGTAAGACTGGTAATTACCGTGATGACCTTGATAAACACTTGGCTAACTTGACTGCTCATGCTGACATTCCAGTTCTCACAGGTTTCGGTGTATCAACAGAGGAAGACATCAAACGCTTTAATGCTGTGTCAGACGGTGTTATCGTGGGATCAAAAATTGTCCGTGACCTCCACGACGGTAAGGAAAAAGAAGTCGCTGAATTTGTTACATTCGGTTCACATTTTGAAAAATAGTAGATGATACTCTCCAGAAATGGGGAGTATTTTTTCCTCAAAATCATTCTTTGGGGACGATTTGATTTTCTTAGTTATCAAGCTTATAATATGGGTGGATTGTAGCGAATTAAATGTATCTCTTGTTTTTATTTTCGTCTTACTTATAGAAAGAAGGTAGACAAATGAAAGTATCATTGAGGGTAATACTAGGGGTCTGTTTCTTAATAGGAGCCTTACTCTTTTTCTGTCGGGGAGAGAATCACTATGCACTGATTTTCCTTTTAGTTGGTGCCTTGTATCTCTACAAGGGCTTGAGCTGAGGGTTAAATCTCGTAATCAGCTTTCGTATATCTTGTATCAAATGAATAAGGTTTTTTAGTGACATAGATGTCACTATTTTTTTCTTTTCGAAAACTATAGAATGATTTTATAGCTTATTTAGAGTTAAAAAAAAGGAAGAAAAGGCATCTTTGAACATGATTTATCATATCTTGTCATTCTTTGTATCACACAAGAAAGCTCTGGCAATACTCTTTATGATAATTTGCTTGGCTATTATTTACCCTAACATGTTTACATTTTTGTATGGTGAAGGTAGGGATTTTGGACGTAGCCTTGTTAACTCAATTTTATCTTAGTAAAGTGTGACACCTCTTAGGAGGTGCTTTTTTAATGCGTTGAACTATTGAAGGCTAGTATGCTCAGTGTTACAATAAGGACAATGAAAAAGAAAAGGTTTAGAAATCATTAATGTTTACCAACAATTCCAGAATTATTTTCCTTAATAGGTTTTTGTCGCTGATTATCGAGTACGGTTATGCGATAGCACTGAGCATTATCTTCTCTAAAATCTCGGTGGACTATGTCTTAGGGCTATGGATTGCCAAATTCTTAGGAGGGATTCTTGCCAATGTGGGACATCAATTTGTAGGAAAAATCGCAAATAAAAAATATGTTTTGATTGGTATTGAATTGCTTAAGGCAGTCTGTCTGGCTTTGATCTATCTTGCCATGGGCAGTGTTTTTGTATTTGCTTTGGTGGTTCTGACTGAAGTGTTGACAACCTACTTTAACAGTTTGTTGTCCTCAGCGGTGCCTGTGCTTGTTAAAAAAGTCAACTTACAAAAATTTAACAGTACCTATACCATGATTGGGTCAGCTTCCTATTTCTTAGCACCTATGATAGTTGGTCTCTGGGGTAGCCTTGATTTAGGAAGCTTATTTTTGGTCTACAGTGTGCTAACGCTACTAGCAACCCTCTTATTGTTTAAACTGGGACCGATTATTTTTGACCGTGAGAATGAATCAGAAGAGGAGGTTTCTTCCAGTCAAGGTAGTCCTATTTTTGGAAGGCAGAGTATCGTCCTTAAGATGGTTATGATGACTATACTCTTACAGTCAGTGGGTGTCTTATATGATGCATATGAGGTTATCTTCCTGACCAAAGATGTCGGTATTTCTAGTCAGGCCTATTCTTTCTCTCTGTCCTTCTTAGCCATTGTCTTTCTAGCAACGAGTTCAATTCTATCTTTCAAAAGTCTCACTAAATACTCCCCTATGACCGTTTACTTGTTAGGCTCTCTTGTCTATTTGGGTTACGTTGTCGTCTTTCCATTCGTACCTAACCTACCGACTGTTTTGCTTAGCTATATCTTTTTAGCAGTTGGCCAAACGATATCTGGAATCTCGCAAAATGTTTACCTACAAGAGAAGTTGAATCCCCTACAGCTCAACAATCTTTATTTGAAAATTGAAGTCTTGAATCAGGTTTTGACAGGGATTGTTGTATTTGTCAGTGGTATGCTTATCAAGAGAGGTCTGCAGGTCACTACGATTTATTTGGGATACAGTCTTCCAGTCATTATACTCGTCTTGGGAATAATGCTTATGACTAAACTGTATCAGAAAAATCTAAAGTCATAATTTTTTGCCTAAGATAATGAAAGCGTTCCAAGGTCCTTGAAGTGGTCTTGGAAATTTTTTAAAAAATAAATCTACAAATGTAAACAAAACCCTTGACACGTTTTCACGATAGCGTTAAAATAAATCTACAAACGTAAACAAATAACAACATTCAGAAAGGAGCTATCATGCTGACAATTTCATCTGCGGAATGGGAAGTCATGCGAGTGCTCTGGGCTAAGGGGCAAGCGACTTCTTCAGAGATTATAGCGATTCTAGCTAAGAAGCTAGACTGGTCGGCTTCGACAGTTAAGACCTTGCTTGGGCGTTTGGCGGACAAGGGTTACCTAACTAGTCAGCGTCAAGGACGAGGGTTTATCTATCAAGCCAGCTTGGGTGAGGATGAAGCGAATTTTCAAGCTTTAGAGGCAGTTTTTGACAAGATTTGTTTGACCAAACACAGCGACTTGTTGGGTCAACTCATCGAGAAGACGCCGATGACACAAGCTGATGTGGACAAGTTACAGGCCTTGCTTTTAGCAAAAGAACCTGTGGATCAGGTGGTTTGTGACTGTGTGCCTGGCCAATGTGCTTGTGGGCATCATATGGAGGTGATATAGGAAATGGCAAAAGAAACCTTTGTGGTTAATGGGATGACCTGTGCATCCTGTGTAGCCAACGTTGAAAATGCTGTTAATAAGTTGGATGGTGTGGACAAGGCTGTGGTTAACCTAACCACCGAAAAAATGTCTGTAGATTATGCTGGGGATAAGGTTAGTCCAGAAACTATTGAAAAGGCTGTAGCTGACGCTGGTTATGCGGCTGAAGTCTACAACCCAGATACAGCTAAAAGTCAGGAAGAACGTGAAGAAGACAAGATTCACAAGGTGCGTGAGCGCCTCATTTGGTCATCGGTCTTCACCATTCCTCTCTTTTATCTAGCTATGGGGCCAATGGTCGGTCTACCTGTGCCAAACTTCTTGTCTCCTCATCATGCAGCTTTGACTTATGCCTTGGTGTTGCTAGTTTTGACAGTGCCCGTCATGTGGTTAGGCCGTTCTTTCTATAGTAATGGTTTTCGTACCTTGGCCAAGGGTCATCCTAACATGGATGCCTTGGTAGCCTTGGCAACGTCGGCAGCCTTTCTTTATAGTCTCTATGGTACTTACCACATTTCATTGGGGCATGCCCATCACGCCCACCAACTTTATTTTGAGTCAGTGGCTGTTATCTTGACCCTGATTACTCTAGGGAAGTACTTTGAAACCCTCTCTAAGGGTCGAACTTCAGAAGCTATTAAGAAACTTATGCACTTGTCAGCCAAGGAAGCAACTGTCCTTCGTGATGGTAAGGAAGTCAAGCTTCCTGTGGATAAGGTTGTTCTTGGTGACCATATTGTGGTCAAACCTGGGGAAAAGATAGCCGTGGATGGTCGAGTGATTTCTGGTAGCTCTGCTATTGATGAGAGTATGCTTACAGGTGAGTCACTCCCTATTGAAAAATCAGCTGGTAAACCAGTTTTTGCAGGTTCTATTAATGGTCAGGGTAGCTTGATTTATGAAGCTGAAAAGATTGGTAAGGACACCTTGCTTTCCCAAATCATCAAATTGGTTGAGGATGCCCAACAAACCAAGGCACCGATTGCCAAAATTGCCGATCAAGTGTCAGCGGTCTTTGTTCCTGTTGTCATGGCTATCGCACTTGTTTCAGGTCTCTTTTGGTACTTTGTCATGGGACAAACCTTTACCTTCGCTATGACAGTAGCAGTTAGTGTCTTGGTTATTGCTTGTCCATGTGCTTTGGGTCTTGCGACACCGACAGCTATCATGGTTGGTACAGGCCTTGGTGCCGAACACGGTATTCTCTATAAGCGTGGGGATGTGCTTGAACTAGCTCACAAGGCTGATGTCCTCGTTTTTGACAAGACAGGAACTATTACTCAGGGTAAACCTCAGTTGGTTTCTAGCTATACCTATGGCAATAGTGGGGCAACCTTACAGCTTTTGGCATCCTTGGAAGCTAAGTCTGAACACCCCTTAGGTCAAGCAATTCTTGTGGCAGCAGAAAATACTAACTTGGACTTGTTAGAGATGGACAATTTTTCAAGTTTGACTGGGCGAGGTCTTACTGCCAGCTATGCAGGCAAGACTTATCTAGCTGGAAATCAAACCCTTATGACAGAGGAAAAAGTCGACTTGACTTCAGCACAAGCTGATTTCCAACACTTGACGGCCGATGGTCAAACTCCTATTTTCCTGGCTGAAGATGGTAAGTTAATCGGACTCTTTGGTGTAGCCGATCAGGTTAAATCAGATAGTGCAGATATGGTGGCGTCTCTTCATCAAATGGGCAAGGAAGTCATCATGTTGACTGGGGATAATGACCAAACAGCTCAAGCTATCGCTCAAAAGGTTGGCATCAAACGTGTTATTAGTCAAGTGCTTCCGCAAGAGAAATCTAGGGTGATTAGCGACCTTCAGGCAGAAGGAAAATCAGTCATCATGGTTGGTGATGGTATCAATGATGCCCCAGCCCTTGCGACTGCTGATATCGGTATTGCCATGGGATCAGGGACAGATATTGCTATGGAAAGTGCTGATATGGTCCTTATGAAACCCAACCTCATGGATGTCGTTAAGGCTCTGAAAATTAGTCAGGCGACTATCACAACGATAAAAGAGAACCTCTTTTGGGCCTTTATCTACAATATCTTGTCTATCCCAGTAGCTATGGGTGTCCTCCACCTCTTTGGAGGTCCCCTTCTTGACCCAATGATAGCAGGACTTGCCATGAGCTTTAGCTCTGTTTCGGTCGTCCTTAATGCTCTGCGCCTCAAACGTCGCAAAGTCTAAGCATTGATTGATTGTGACCTCTGCGACTTAAGCTGTGTACTAAAAAATAATTAAAGAAAAGGAAGAAAGAAAAATGACAAAAACATATAACATCACAGGAATGAAATGCCAAGGCTGTGTTAACACCGTTACTGAAAAACTCTCCGCTGTCAAAGGTGTAGACAAGGTTCAAGTTGACCTCGAAAACAAACAAGTTACTATCGAAGGGAAACCTTGGAAATGGTCTCTCAAACGTGCCCTTAAAGGTACTAAGTTTGAACTTGGTGACGAAATTTAAGACAGGAATGAAACAGCTATTAGGCTGTTTTTTTCTGCCTATAATCTTTTTGAAAATCCCTTCCTTTTGTGATATGATTAAGGTAATTATGTTCTCAAAACTGAGACTAGAAAATCAAGAAAAGAAAACGGTATACCTATGTCTAAACAAACCCTTATCCTTCTCTACGGTGGACGTTCAGCAGAACGTGAAGTGTCTGTGCTCTCAGCTGAGAGTGTTATGCGTGCGGTGGATTACAGCGCATTTGAGGTTAAAACCTACTTTATCACTCAGTCTGGTGATTTCATCAAAACACAAGAATTTACAGAAACACCAAGTGATGATGAGAAGCTCATGACTAATGACACAGTTGTGGCTAGTCAGGCTATCAAACCAAGCGATATTTATGAGGAAGGCGCTGTGGTATTCCCTGTGCTCCATGGACCTATGGGTGAGGATGGATCTATCCAAGGTTTCCTCGAAACCCTCAAGTTGCCATACGTGGGTACTAATGTCTTGTCATCAAGTGTGGCTATGGACAAGATTATGACCAAGCATATTCTTGAAGTTGCAGGTGTCCCTCAGGTTGCCTACACAGTCTACATCGAGGGTGAAGATTTGGAAGTAGCAGTAGCAGAGACGCTTGAAAAATTGACCTTCCCAGTTTTCGTAAAACCTGCTAACATGGGGTCATCTGTTGGGATTTCGAAAGCTGAAAACGAAGCGGAGCTTCGTGCAGCGATTGATCTGGCTCTCAAATATGATAGCCGTATCTTGATTGAGCAAGGTGTGGTTGCCCGAGAAATCGAGGTTGGTATCCTTGGAAATACAACTGTCAAAACGACAGATCCAGGTGAAGTGGTCAAAGACGTGGCTTTCTATGATTACCAAGCTAAATACATTGACAATAAGATTACCATGGACATCCCAGCTCATGTGCCTGCAGAAGTCATGACGCAAATGCGTGCCTATGCAGCTAAGGCCTTCCGTGCTCTTGGTGGTTGTGGTCTTGCTCGCTGTGATTTCTTCCTGACAGAGGATGGAGCCATCTACCTTAACGAGCTCAATACCATGCCAGGTTTCACTCAATGGTCAATGTACCCCCTACTTTGGGAAAATATGGGACTTTCATACTCAGACCTTATCAAGGAATTGGTAGCCTTGGGACAAGAAATGTTCGAAAAACGTGAAAGCCATTTGATTTAAGCACTATGATTTAGAAGACAGACATCTTAGTCTCGGAGAAATCTCTGAGACTGAGGTGTTTTTTTCTTTACAGAAATCTAGATTTTATTTATATCTTTTCTTTATCACGCTGATAAAAAATACATATTATCCAAATAATCTAACAGGTGGTAGAATAAATCTAACGTTTCAAATGAAATAGAGCAATTCATTCGTGTTTGATGAAGATTTGCCTGTCGCAAATCTCGTCAGAGACGTGAGATGGTCAAAGGGCTAGAAGTAGATGGCAGTGAATGCTTACGGAATTTTCTGCGCCCTTTGTATCTTGTGAAATTGAACACAGGCTAAATTCCTAGGACAAAAGATAAACTTCCTAGTGTGCCCGCACACGTCGTCAGTTTCCTATTTGCCTTACGGAATTTTCTGCGCACTTTGTATCTTAAATGAGGAGGTAAGTTTTGGACTGGTCCATTGTTCAACAGTATTTGCCCTTTTATCAGAAGGCATTCTTTTTAACCTTACATATCGCTGTTCTGGGGATTCTTGGTTCCTTCCTTTTGGGATTGGTGGTGAGTGTTATTCGTCATTACCGAGTGCCTGTTTTGAGTCAGCTTTCGACGGCTTATATTGAGCTATCTCGTAATACGCCGCTCTTGATTCAGCTCTTCTTTCTCTACTTTGGCTTGCCTCGTATAGGTTTGGTTCTATCCTCAGAGGCTTGTGCTGTGGTAGGTTTGATTTTCTTGGGTGGTTCCTATATGGCGGAGTCCTTCCGAAGTGGTCTAGAGGCTGTTAGTCAGACCCAACATGAAGTGGGCTTGTCTATTGGTTTGACGCCATTCCAAGTCTTTCGCTATGTGGTCCTTCCTCAGGCAGTAGCTGTGGCGTTGCCATCATTTAGTGCTAACGTCATTTTCCTTATCAAGGAAACGTCAGTATTCTCAGCGGTAGCCTTGGCGGATTTGATGTATGTGGCTAAGGATTTGATTGGTCTTTACTACGAAACCGATGTGGCTCTAGGTATGTTGGTGGTGGCTTATCTCTTGATGTTGCTACCGATTTCTCTAGTCTTTAGTTGGATTGAAAGGAGGTTACGCTATGCAGGATTCGGGCTTTCAGGTTCTTCTTCAGGGGAATAATTTCCTACGTATCTTACAAGGTTTAGGCGTAACTATTGGAATTTCCATCGTTTCGGTGCTTCTGTCCCTTTTACTAGGAACCCTTTTTGGAATTGTCATGACTTCGAAATCTAAGATTGTACGTTTTTTGTCACGTATTTATCTGGAATTTATTCGTATCATGCCCCAGTTAGTCTTGCTCTTCATTGTTTATTTTGGTCTGGCTAGGAATTTTAACATCAATATCTCAGGTGAGCTATCGGCTATTATCGTCTTTACCCTTTGGGGAACGGCTGAGATGGGTGATTTGGTGCGTGGGTCAATCACGTCACTACCTAGACACCAGTTTGAGAGTGGAAGGGCCCTTGGTCTAACCAATGGCCAACTCTATACCTATGTGATTATCCCACAAGTCTTGCGTCGCTTGTTGCCTCAGGCTATTAACCTGGTGACACGTATGATTAAGACCACATCCTTGGTGGTTTTGATTGGCGTAGTAGAGGTGACCAAGGTTGGTCAGCAGATTATCGACAGTAACCGCCTGACTATTCCAACAGCTTCTTTCTGGATTTATGGCACGATTTTGATTCTTTATTTTGCCATTTGTTACCCAGTATCTAAGCTGTCTACTTATCTTGAAAATCGTTGGAGGAATTAAGATGACAGAAAGCATTTTACAAATCAAGGATTTGAAAAAGTCCTTTGGGGACAATGAGATTCTCAAAGGTATCTCCTTGGATGTTAAACAAGGTGAAGTCGTTGTTATCCTGGGTTCCTCAGGTTGTGGGAAATCGACCTTGCTACGTTGCATCAATGGCTTGGAGACGATTCAAGGAGGCGACATTCTCCTGGATGGCAAGTCTATCACTGGCAGTAAGAAGGATTTCCACTTGATTCGTCAGAAAATCGGAATGGTCTTTCAAAGTTATGACCTCTTTCCACATTTGGACATCCTGCAAAATCTGATTTTGGGGCCGGTCAAAGCTCAAGGTCGTAACAAGGAAGAAGTCATTGCGGAGGCTGAGAAACTTTTGGATCGTGTGGGACTTCTGGACAAGAAGCATAGCTTCGCACGACAACTGTCAGGTGGTCAAAAGCAACGTGTGGCCATTGTCCGCTCCCTGCTTATGCATCCAGAGGTTATCCTCTTTGACGAGGTGACGGCTTCGCTTGACCCTGAGATGGTTCGTGAGGTTTTGGAATTGATTAACGACCTCGCTCAAGAAGGGCGTACCATGTTGATTGTGACCCATGAGCTTCAGTTTGCGCGTGCCATCGCTGACCGTATTATCTTTATGGATAAGGGAGTCATCGCTGAGGAAGGTACTGCTGAAGAATTCTTCAATCAACCAAAGACACAGCGAGCTCAAGAGTTCCTCAATGTCTTTGATTTCAGTCAGTTTGGTGCCTATTTGTAACCCATTGTTTTTAGTAAAAATATAATATTTTAGGAGATATTTATGAAATTAACAAAGAAAATTTTTGTCCTATTAGCCCTCGTCTTTGCTTTGGTGGCAGTGACTGCTTGCTCAAGTAACAATAGCTCTGGTAAATCAACAGCCAAAGCACGTACCATCGAAGAAATTAAGAAGAGTGGTGAACTCCGTATCGCCGTCTTTGCGGACAAGAAACCTTTCGGTTATGTAGATAACAAGGGTGCTTACCAAGGTTACGATATTGAACTTGGGAACCGTTTGGCCAAAGATTTGGGTGTTAAACCTAAATACGTCTCAGTAGATGCGGCCAACCGTGCAGAATTCTTGATTTCAAACAAGGTAGATATTACCCTTGCTAACTTTACAGTAACTGATGAACGTAAGAAACAAGTGGACTTCGCCCTTCCTTACATGAAAGTCTCAATCGGTGTGGTGTCACCTAAAGACAAGGTCATTAAGGACGTTAAAGAACTTGAAGGTAAGACTTTGATTGTTACTAAGGGAACAACTGCTGAAACTTACTTTGAAAAGAACTACCCAAATATCAAATTGCAAAAGTATGACCAATATAGCGATGCTTACCAAGCCCTCCTTGATGGTCGTGGCGATGCCTTCTCAACTGATAATACAGAAGTTCTTGCTTGGGCTCTAGAAAATAAAGGTTATGAAGTAGGAATCACATCACTTGGTAACCCAGATACCATTGCCCCAGCCGTTCAAAAAGGTAACAAAGAACTCCTTGATTTTATCAATAAAGACATTAAGAAACTTGGTAAAGAGAATTTCTTCCACAAAGATTATGAAAAAACACTTCGTCCAACTTACGGTGATGCAGCTAAAGCTGATGACCTCGTGGTTGAAGGTGGCGAAGTGAAATAAGACTAGTTCCTCTTTAAGGAGCAAGTCTTGCTTAATAAGAATAAAACAAACCACCCCGTGGCTATCTAGCTCAGCTAGAAGCAGGGGTGGTTTGTTTGTTTTAGGGTGATTTTTTTCTTACCTTTTTGCTTTTTATGTTTCTCCACCCAATGACAATAATTGACAAGAAAAGGGCTCCCATTATTCCCCAAAAAAGAAATGGTTCAATATAATCAAAAAAAGTTTTTCGTTCATCATAGACCGAGGTAGAGCCATCTTTCCAAGTAATGGTTTTGTCCCTATCATCAATCCTTTTGTAGGACTCCCCATTATAAGTCAAATAATGATCCTTTCGTACATACATATTCAAATAGTTATGGCCGTTCTTTGTGGGAAGGTCTGAGAACAGACTTTCCTTGGCGTAAACTTCAATGTAGATGGTTCCATCTTTAAGACCTTTAATTTTCTGAGTTCGAGCATTTTTGATAAGGAGTTTTCCATCTTGTACAATTTCCCAATCGTACTTACGACTTTTTCCTCCTTCGTTATAGGAAATAGCAAGCTTGTGATTTTCAGACTGCCATAGCCCGTAGATACTATTTTCACTGATACCATCATAAAAGCATCTAAGATAGATGGTGAATAGAGGTACCATGATTAGAAAACAAATCCTCAAAATTTTGACTAAACGGTCTTTGAATTTCCCCCAACGTGCTCGCCATCCAGTTTTGTACTTTTGTGTTCTTCGATATTCATTTTGTGAATGGTCTTTACTATTAATTTCCTGTTGATCACTATATTTTTTCTTTTTTTGATGCCTCATTTAGCCTATTTTTCCTTTTTAGATTTCTTTTTATTCGCCAATCGACAAAAATGGCATACAAAATCATAGAACCAATAATTCCAAATACGATATAAGGTTTCAGACGATCAAACAAGGTTATTCGTTGACCATAAAGGGATTTTGAACCATCGTTCCAGGTAATACTCTTGTTTTCATCATCAACCCGTTTGTAGGATTCGCCATCATAGGTCAAGTAATTGTCTTTACGGACATACATATTCAAATAGTTGTAGCCGTTCTTTGTGGGAAGGTCTGAAAACAGACTTTCCTCAGCGTAAACTTCAATATAGAGGGTGCCATCCTTGAAGCGTTTAATATCATCAACGCGTGCATCTTTAATAAGGACATTTCCATCTTGAACAATATCCCAATCACGCTTACTTCCCTTTGAACCATCTTCATATGATATGGCAAGCTGATGATTTTCAGATTGCCACAGACCGTAGATACCATCTTTATAAACCCCATCGTCAAAGAAAATCATATGGACGATGAAAATCGGTATCATGAGTAGGAAACATATCATAAACACATTGACTAGACGGTCTGTAAATTTATCCCAGCGTGCTCGCCATCCCGTTTTACGTTTTTGTTCTTTTCGATATGCTTTTTGTGAATGATATTTTCGGTTGAGTTTCTTTCGGTCAGCGTATTTTCTTTTTGATTGGTGTCTCACTTAGTTTTTCTCTCCTCTTTTGCCGAGCCTCTGTAATGATAAGAACTGAGCAAATCCCCATAAGTATCAAATAGAGGGCTTCAAAAACCTCATCTATAGTTGTTTTCCGTTCACCATAAGGGCTGGTGGAACCATCTTTCCAAGTGATGGACATGTTTCCAGAATTGATACGCTTGTAGGACTCACCGTCATAAGTTAGGAGATTCCCCTTTCGGACATACATATCCAAGTAATTGTAACCACCTTTTTGAGGAAGTTTTGAGAGGATATTTTCTGGAGCATAGACCTCAATATGGAGTGTTCCGTCGTTCATCTTTTTGATGGCACGAGTATCTGCAACATTGATTATCGTTTTGCCATCTTGGACGATTTGCCAATTCGTATCACCATGTCTACGGATGTGTTCATAGGAAATGGCTAGCGTGTGGTTTTCGGATTGCCAAAGTCCGTAGATATTGCTTTCATTGACCGTATAGTGCTTGTAATAATAAAAGCCACCCCATAGCAGTGCCAGTAGCACTAAAATAATCAATTCGGCTGTTGGCTCTAGTGGTATTATCTTTCTCCAATTAAGGCGCCATCCTTTAGGTTCTTCGATACTTTGACAGTCGCTATTTATAGTTTCCTCTCCCTTAGAGAAAGGGATTAATTTTTTCTTTGTCATGCCTAATCCTTTCATCAACCATTGTAACAAATTCGTCTTCCAAGCAAAAGCTAGCCTGATTTGTGATATAATTGGGAGTGATTGCAGGCAAGAAAATCATATTTCTTGCCAGACTTGTAAAAATAAAACAGAGGATTTTAAGATGAAACTGACACTCCATGAAATTGCCAAGGTTGTTGGCGCTAAAAATGATGTCACAGCCTATGACGATGTTGCCATTAACCAAATTGAGTTTGATAGCCGTAAGATTACAGCGGGTGACCTCTTTTTACCACTAAAAGGTGCGCGTGACGGGCATGATTTTATCCAAACAGCCTTTGACAATGGTGCCCTAGCGACATTCACAGAAAAAGAATTACCAGCTAATCAAGTCCACATCCTAGTTGATGACGCTCTTGAAGTTTTCCAAAAGCTAGCTGCCTACTATCTTGAAAAGACTGAGGTTGATGTTATTGCTGTGACTGGTTCTAATGGTAAGACAACAACCAAGGACATGATTCATGATATTTTGGCAACAACCTATCGTACTTACAAAACCCAAGGCAATTACAACAATGAGATTGGTCTTCCTTATACAGCCCTCCACATGCCTGATGATACGGAGAAAATCGTCCTTGAGATGGGGCAAGACCACATGGGAGACATTCACCTCTTATCAACCTTGGCGAAGCCAAAAACAGCCGTTGTTACCTTAATCGGAGAGGCTCATTTGGAATTCTTCGGTAGCCGTGACAAGATTGCCCAAGGTAAAATGCAAATGCAAGACGGTATGCCTGATGGTAGCCTCTTGCTTGTGCCAAGTGATCCTATCGTAGATCCTTTCTTGCCAAGCAATCTTGAGGTGGTACGCTTTGGGGATGGTGCAGAGCTTACAGTCTCTGACTTGACAGAATTCAAGGATCACCTCACCTTCGCAACTAACTTCCTAGACGGACAAGTTACCTTGCCAGTTACTGGAAAATACAATGCCACAAATGCCATGGTTGCTGCCTATGTGGCTAAACACTTGGGTGTAACTGAGGAAAATATCCTCACAGCTCTTGCTAACTTGCAGCTTACAAAAAACCGTACCGAATGGAAAAAAGCAGCCAATGGTGCCGATATTCTTTCAGACGTTTACAATGCCAATCCAACAGCCATGAAGCTCATTTTGGAGACCTTCTCAGCTATTCCTAAGAATGAAGGAGGCAAGAAAATCGCTGTCCTAGCTGATATGAAAGAACTCGGTGAACAGTCTGTGCAACTTCATACACAGATGATTCTCAGCCTGACACCAGATGCTATTGATACGGTAATTTTCTATGGTGAAGACATTGCAGAATTGTCACAACTTGCTAGCCAAATGTTTCCACTTGGTCATGTCTATTATTTCAAGAAAACAGCTGACGAAGACCAATTTGACTTTATGGTTAAGCAAATCAAAGAAAGCCTAGGCGAGCACGATCAAATCTTGCTCAAGGGCTCTAACTCTATGAACCTAGCCAAGGTTGTGGAAGAACTCCAAGCTAAGAATTAAGTTCTCTAACCTGCTCTCCAAGCAGGTTTTTGCTTTACCCTGAAATTTGATATAATAGCAGGCATAGTAATTTCAGCAGGAGAAGAGAATGAAGGATTTTTTGACAACCACCCAAACTCATCCACCCCAGATACCTTTGCCCTATTATTTGCTTATGCTTTTGGCGATGGTAGTCTTGAGTTACTTGAGTTGGCGATGGTATAAGAATAATATATGGCGTTGGACCTTTCTTACTATCCAAGCCATTCAACTCTTTGCCCTCTATACCTGGTATCTCTGGCAGGGCTTTCCTCTTTATATTAGTCTCCCCCTTTACCATTGCCGCATGGCCATGTTTGCTGTTCTCCTCTTGAAAGATAGTAGGATAAAGAGCTATTTTGCTATTATGGGAGTTGTCGGGACCTACTGTGCATTGATTTATCCAGTATTTGATCCCTATGAGTTTCCTCATATCACAGGCTTTTCTTTCCTAATTGGCCACTATGCCCTACTGGTCAATAGCCTGAATGTAATTTTTAATAGTTATAAAACGCATCCCATCAGCCAGCGGCTGATTGTGGTGGCTACCCTGCTACTGAATCTAGCTTTGGTAATAGTTAATCAGACTATCGGTGGAAACTATGGCATGCTTAAACACACGCCATTTATTATGGGAACTCCCTTATTTGTCAAATACCTTGCCGTTTCAGGGGCTCTGATTGTTCTCATGATAATCATGAAAAAAGGTCTGGAGCATTTTGAAGATAAATATTAAATAAATAATGAAGAAACACGCTATCAGAAAGATGATAGCGTGTTTTTTCATTTTATTTGTTTTATTCTAACACAAAACGCTTTCAGAATTGCTTTCACACTGTAATTTGGATATAATAAAGGAGCTGTGCCTGCGAGATTATCGCAAGCCTCGACAACAAATGTAGCTCTAAAAAGAGAGAAATTTTCTGAAAGAAGTGCTACAACTATCTTACTTTTCGATCTGGTAAAAACCGACGACTGTCAGTTCCTATTGAGCATGGAAGCTTTGCAATTCCTAAGGCAGCTACTGACGTTCCATACCGCTAAGGAAAAGTATCAAAAAGATTATTTTTAAAGAAGAAAGAAAACTATGAGTATCCAAGACGAAATCAAAAAACGCCGTACTTTTGCCATCATCTCTCACCCCGATGCTGGTAAAACAACAATCACTGAACAATTGCTTTACTTTGGGGGTGAAATCCGTGAAGCTGGTACCGTAAAAGGTAAGAAAACCGGAAACTTTGCTAAATCAGACTGGATGGATATCGAGAAACAACGTGGTATCTCAGTAACCTCATCTGTGATGCAGTTTGACTATGCCGGCAAACGTGTTAATATCCTTGATACCCCAGGGCACGAGGACTTCTCAGAAGATACCTACCGTACCCTTATGGCGGTTGACGCTGCCGTCATGGTCGTTGACTCAGCCAAAGGTATCGAGGCCCAAACCAAAAAACTTTTCGAAGTTGTTAAACACCGTGGTATTCCTGTCTTCACCTTCATGAACAAATTGGACCGTGATGGACGTGAGCCACTCGACCTCTTGGAAGAGTTGGAAGAAGTGCTTGGTATTGCCAGCTACCCAATGAACTGGCCTATCGGTATGGGTAAGGCCTTCGAAGGACTTTACGACCTCTATAACGAACGCTTGGAGCTTTACAAGGGTGACGAGCGCTTTGCCAAGATTGAAGATGGTGATACCCTTTTTGCCAACAATCCGTTCTATGAGCAAGCTAAAGAAGATATCGAACTCTTGACAGAAGCGGGTAATGAATTCTCTGAAGAAGCTATTTTAGCTGGTGAATTGACGCCGGTCTTCTTCGGTTCTGCCCTTACAAACTTTGGGGTTCAAACCTTCCTCGATACCTTCCTCAAATTTGCGCCAGAACCACATGGCCACAAGACAGTTGATGGCGATGGGATTGATCCTCTTAACAAGGATTTCTCTGGTTTTGTTTTCAAAATCCAAGCCAACATGGACCCACGTCACCGTGACCGTATTGCCTTTGTTCGTATCGTTTCTGGTGAATTCGAGCGTGGTATGAGTGTTAACCTAACCCGTACAGGTAAAGGAGCTAAGCTCTCTAACGTCACTCAGTTTATGGCTGAATCTCGTGAAAATGTTGAAAATGCCGTGGCAGGAGACATTATCGGGGTTTACGATACAGGAACTTATCAGGTTGGTGATACCCTTACTGTAGGTAAAAACAAATTTGAATTTGAGCCACTACCAACCTTTACGCCAGAGTTGTTCATGAAAGTTTCTGCTAAAAACGTTATGAAACAGAAGTCCTTCCACAAAGGAATTGAACAATTGGTGCAAGAAGGAGCCATCCAGCTCTATACTAACTACCAAACAGGCGAATACATGCTTGGTGCCGTTGGTCAACTTCAGTTTGAAGTCTTCAAGCACCGTATGGAAAATGAATACAATGCTGAAGTCGTCATGACACCAATGGGTAAAAAGACTGTGCGTTGGATCCAACCTGAGGACCTTGACGAACGCATGTCATCAAGCCGAAATATCTTGGCTAAAGACCGCTTTGACCAACCAGTCTTCCTCTTTGAAAATGACTTTGCCCTTCGTTGGTTTGCGGATAAATATCCAGATGTGACATTGGAAGAGAAGATGTAATGTACTAAGATTGCTTGGCTATATCATAGCCTAAGCAATCTACGCCACGTCCTATAGGACCGTGACTAAGTCCTTTACTAACTCGAAAACGGAAAATTATCGTTTCCGTTTTCTCATGTCGTAATACTATGTATAGTTTATGTAAATCGTTCATATTTTGAAGCTAGCCACTATCTTGTGGCTAGCTAGCCGTCTGACTAATTATGCCACGTCTCTAAAACAACACAAAAAAATATAGGACTATCTAATCAGATAGCCCTATATTTTTTATAAACCTAATAGTTATCAAGTATACCATTAATTACTTTAGATAATTACGATTATGATAAATCAAGCCAGCTTCTAAAAGTATGCAAATTGTTGATAGCCAGAAACTTGTTGTAATTCCAAATTTTTCAGTAATAGAACTCATCAGAAAGACGAAAACTGAAAAAGCAAGGGTTGAAATGACTTCAAATACAGAATAAACATGTACTAACTGATTTTCATCGACAGTTTCCTGAAGAAAGACACTTTCAGGTACTTCTTTTAACTGAGAAAAGAAGCCGATTAAACTTGAGAAAATTAAAAATGTTTGTGTGTTTGAGAAAAAGAGGATACTGGCTGTGATGGTCGCCATTGCTAAGAGTGAAAAGAGAATACTTTTCCACTTATGAGCTAAAAAATTTTCGGATAGTTTGTAGACAATTATTCCACCTAAAATGATACCAAGGGAATAGGCTGTATTTGAGTAGCCCCAGTAACTTTCAGTTTGTTTTAACACCTCGGTTACAAAAACAAGGATTACAGACGATACCCAGATTGTATTTGAGAAGTCCTCTAATAAATTTGCTTGAACAAATAACTTTAATTTAGGATTTTTTGCAACTAACTTCCATCCTTTTACTAGAGTATCAAGATTTGTCTCCGCTTCTAACTGCTCTATTTTGGCCTGAGGAAGAAAGAGCATCACAAAAGTGGAAAGGAGATAAAGGAGTAAGACTATCAACAGTGTGGGAAAAAGACCAAGCGAAGTATATAGGAGACCGCCCAGTCCCCAACCAATCAATTGTACTCCCTCACCACTCATTGATAAGGCAGCATTTGCCTTTCCCAAATTTGTGGCATATCTAGGAATCATGGCATAAGATACGGGTGACGCAAAGCCATCTAAGATAGAAATAGCGACAACAAAGATATACAATCCTAAGGCTGGAACAAATTGAGCCTTAATGAGCATTACAAGGAGTATTGCTAATAAAAAAGTTTTTCCACATTGAGTGAAAGAAAGCACTCTATTTAGGGATAGTTTTTTAGTCACCAATGGCACCAGAAGGCTTGCCACGAAAGCTGACAATCCGATTAGAATCGGAACCATTGAGGTCGCAATAACGGATTTTGTAATGACGTAGATATTGCAATGAGAGATACCCTGAGGAAAATGTCAGCTAAGTTAGCAAATAACTGAGAGATAAGTAATTTCAGAAAGGATTTAGACATATCGTTTCTCCTTATTGGTTACCAAATCTGGAAATGAAATTGGATTCACACATATTTTTAAATAATTTTACAAGAATAATAAGCTTATTTAATAAATTCCCATATATGCTTGCTAACTATTTATATCTATCAATTTTTTCAAATGCGCTTCATAAGTCTTTGCAATATTCTTGCTCCCTACCAATTTCATGGCATCAATACATCTCTTCATTTCGATAATAGACTGATTGCTTCCTTCTTTTTTATATTGATAATAATTTTGTGCATATTGAAAAACCAATCGTTCATAGATTTCAGTCTCGATAAAAAAGCATTGGTTTAATTGTTTTTCAAAATACGGTGCATCAATGAGTTCTTCTCTTTCTATGCATGTAATATAAACATTTAATAACATGGTTGATATCATGCGTCGATTATTAGGAATCTCTTTGTAAAAATCAGACCTTCTAGACATCTCCTTTGCCAAAACCATAAGAGTCTCATGGTTCAACACATCTAAGGTATTTGCAAAAATTAATAATTCATAATAACCCCAGTACTCAACACTAAATAGATAATCGGTTAAATCGGTTAGATCCTGTTTTGTATAATAGCTTTCTCCCGATAAATCCTGCAAGCGAATTTTTAATAAAATAGTATTAATGTGATGAAATTTTTCTCGTTTATGTTCTGATTTTAGTTGGGAATTAAGTAGTTTCTTTAATCCATTAATATCATGAGTTGATACAAAAAACTGAATCTTTGCTAATAGTTCATTCAGTTCATCACGATGAAAATCATGGACAGCATACATGAATTCGTCAATAGGCATATTAATCTCGTCCAATATCAACATAAACTTTGTAATGGTTAAGTCTGTCTGTCCTTTTTCAAAACGAGACAGTTGAGATGTCGAGATACCAGCTTTTGCGACATCTTTTAATCGTATCCCTCTTGATTCGCGAAATTTTTTAAAAATTTCTCCAAATTTTTGCATGGGAAACCTCCATTTTGCATATATGGGAACATATATTTTTTTGTATCTTAACATAAAATACAGTAAAACAAAAGTGAGGTTATTACTGTGAATAGGCAATAATTGCTGTTTTTTATATAAACAAGAAAAACCATAGGACTTCCACTTAAGACTGTCCTATGGTTTCTTTTATTTTTCTGTATTGAGTAACCTGCCTAGGAATCGTTGTAGGGCGAAGAAAACGATGAGGCTGGCTAATGTTTCTCCAAGGAAGGATGAGCTATTGACGATAAATGAATAGAGATAAGGGCTTTGTCCTTTAGGGGCATAGCTTCCCCAAAAGATGACACCGGCTATAAAGTGAATGAGGTAACGAGCAAAGCTACCAAGCAGAATCCCCTCAGTAATCACCATCAGAGACTTGATATTATTGCCTTGTTTAATGGCTTTATCAAGGGCTGGTTTGACCACACCACTGATACCAATCAGACTAAAGGCGACAAAATACTCCAGAAAGCCTTGTGTTAAGGTTAGCCAACCACCGGCTGCCTGTCCTGTCACCACTTGAAGTAGCCCCCAGATCAGACCGCCCATAGCACCAGCTTTTAATCCCCAGCGAAAACTGAGGAGAAAGATAGGTACCATCTTAAAGGAAAGGGAAATCCAAGGGCCTAGTGACATGGGCTGGGTAACTAGGTCCAGGATATAAGCAATGGTTGCAAAAAGGGCAACCTCAATCATTGGTCGAATATTTGTTTTCGACATAAAAAAACCTCCTATACCAATCGTCTTGATTGGCTGTTTTTTGCCACATCAAAACGACGTCATAGAAGTTCCTCTATTTCAATCTATTTTGAGACACATCCCTACGCAGGTCCTAACCTGATCAGGTGGTAAGAGTTTAGGCAAGCCTTGAAGAAAAAATCAAGCTAGCCATTCTCAGCAATTGCTCCTCTTGTGACTCCTTAATTGTACTACTAGAAACCCATTTCTGCAAGTGTCTGAAATCCTAAAATTGTGGTATAGTTAAAGCAAGGATTATCTTTACAATAAAAAAGGAGAAACAACTATGGGACTTTTTTCAGGACTGCTTGGTAACGCATCTAAAAAAGATAATGATAAAGTTGAGCGCCAATTGGAGGGCATCTTAATTCCAGGTGAACAGGTGGAGTTAGCCTATGTCCTTATTCGTGACTTGATTGTCTTTACAGAGAAGCGCTTGATTTTAGTCGATAAGCAAGGTGTTACAGGGAAGAAGACTTCCTACAAGTCTATCCCTTATCACTCGATTTCTCGTTTTACTGTAGAAAGTTCAGGGCACTTTGACCTAGATGCTGAACTTAAGATTTGGATTTCATCAGCATTGGAGCCCGCAGAGGTCCTTCAATTTAAGAGTGATAATAATGTCTTTGAAATTCAACAAGCTTTGGCAGCAGCAGTGCTAAAGTAATGAGGAAGAAAAATGTTTATTGAAAAAGAACTGGGTTATAAGCGTCACTGGATTAATATTGACTCAGATATTATTTCTGAGCAATCCTACCTTTATACCAAGTATGATATTGACCAGGAAACCATAGAGTATGCCTTGGATAAAAATGAACGAGCTCACATGGACTACAACCGTGAGAATGGAACAATCACCTTTATCTATAATGTCCTAGCTCTTGAGAAGGACAAGGAATACTATGAAACCATTCCTCTGACCTTTATTGTACAAGATACACGTTTGGTGACCATTAGTAACGAGGATAATGCTTATGTGATCAGCAAAATGCAAGACTATGTGGATAACCATGAGGATTTGTCCATTTATAAATTGCTCTTTGCAGGACTTGAGATGATTTCAAATGCCTACTATCCCGTCATTGAACGTTTGGATCAGCAAAAAGATGAGGTTAGTCGACGTCTAAGGCAGACTACGACAAGTAAGAATCTTTACGACCTTTCAGATTTGGAAACAGGCATGGTCTATTTGGTAGCTGCCGCTACACAAAACCGTCTCCTTTTGGAGCACATCAAGGGGCACGCCATTTATCGTCGTCTCAACGAGGTTGAAAAAGAACAGTTTGATGATGCCATGATTGAAGCCAGACAGTTAGTAGCCATGACGGACCTCATTTCTAAGGTCTTACAGCAACTGTCAGGTTCTTATAATAATATCCTAAACAATAACCTGAACAACAACTTGAGTAATTTGACCATTATTGAGGTACTCTTGGGAGTGCTCGCCGTCATTACCGGTTTCTTTGGGATGAATGTTCCTTTACCGTTTATGACGGTTAGTCCAGCCTGGATTTTCATCATTATCGGTAGTGTGATTCTTTGTTTGGTCTTGGCCCGCTACCTGCGTTGGTTGGTCCATAAATAATAATTAGTGAGTGAAACCGTCTTCTCAAATTGAAGGCGGTTTTAAAACGTTATTTCCTGTCTTTTTATTTCTAAATATGATAGACTAGATGAGTTGTTAAAATAAACGACTATTAAATACAGGTAGTTAATCTACTACACAACCAAGTCTCATAAGGTGGCTTCGCACCGCCTTCAAATAGAAAGAAGAATACTTTGAAATTTACAGATTTAAACCTATCAGAAGACATCCAATCAGCTGTTGTAGCTGCCGGTTTTGAAAAACCATCACCTATCCAAGAGTTGACAATTCCACTCGCTCTTGAAGGTAAGGATGTTATCGGTCAGGCCCAAACTGGTACTGGTAAAACAGCTGCCTTTGGTTTGCCTACCCTAGATAAAATTCGTACAGAAGAAAATACAATCCAAGCCCTTGTTATTGCCCCAACACGTGAGTTGGCAGTGCAATCTCAAGAAGAGCTTTTCCGTTTTGGTCGTGACAAAGGCGTTAAAGTTCGCTCAGTCTACGGTGGTTCTAGCATTGAAAAACAAATCAAGGCCCTTCGTTCAGGTGCCCACATCGTTGTAGGGACACCAGGTCGTCTCCTTGACCTTATCAAACGTAAGGCTCTTAAACTCAATAACATCGAGACTTTGATTTTGGATGAAGCTGATGAAATGCTTAACATGGGCTTCCTTGAAGACATTGAAGCTATCATTAGCCGAGTACCAGAAGAACGTCAAACTCTCCTTTTCTCAGCAACTATGCCTGATGCCATCAAACGTATTGGTGTGCAGTTCATGAAAGACCCTGAGCATGTGAAAATCAAGGCTAAAGAATTGACCAATGTTAACGTTGACCAATACTTTATCCGAGTGAAGGAACAAGAGAAGTTTGATACCATGACTCGCCTTATGGATGTTGACCAACCAGAATTGTCAATTGTCTTTGGTCGTACCAAACGTCGTGTGGACGAGTTGACACGTGGCTTGAAACTTCGTGGTTTCCGTGCAGAGGGTATCCACGGTGACCTTGACCAAAACAAACGTCTTCGTGTTATCCGTGACTTCAAGAACGACCAAATCGATATCTTGGTTGCGACAGACGTTGCAGCGCGTGGTCTTGACATTTCAGGTGTCACTCACGTCTACAACTACGATATTCCACAAGATCCAGAAAGCTACGTTCACCGTATTGGACGTACAGGACGTGCAGGCCAATCAGGTCAATCTATTACTTTCGTAGCACCAAACGAAATGGGTTACTTGGGAATCATCGAAAACTTGACCAAGAAACGCATGAAAGGTCTTAAGCCACCAACAGCTCAAGAAGCCTTCCAAGCTAAGAAGAAAGTTGCCCTTAAGAAGATCGAACGCGACTTTGCGGATGAAGCTATCCGTTCTAACTTTGACAAGTTCAAGGGTGATGCGGTAAAATTGGCTCAAGAATTCACTCCTGAAGAATTGGCACTTTACATCTTGAGCTTGACCGTTCAAGACCCAGAGACAATGCCAGAAGTGGAAATTGCCCGTGAAAAACCATTGCCATTCAAACCATCAGGTGGTGGCTTTGGTGGTAAAGGCGGCAAAGGTGGCCGTGGCAACCGTGGTCGCGATAACAACCGTCGTGGTGGATACCGTGGCGACCGTAACCGCGATGACCGAGATGGTGGCCGTCGTGACTTCAAACGCAAGTCTAAGAAGAATAGCCGTGACTTCGAAAACCGTGGCAATAAACGCCCACACCGTACCTCAAGCGAAAAGAAAAACGGCTTTGTTATCCGTAACAAGGGTGATAAATAAACAATGAAAACGCTCTATGAAAATAGAGCGTTTTCCAATATCAAAGAACACACGGTTATTTTTCCGTGTGTTCTTTGATATAAGCCAGTTTTTTCTCTCGACTTTTTTTCTTAAAGAGTGCTTCGGCGCTCATGGCTTCAGGCTTGCTGTCAAAGAATTCTGAATAGAGGAGTTTAACTGGTAGGCGGGCTCTGGTATACTTGGCGCCTTTGCCTGCGTTATGGGTTTTGAGGCGGCGTTCGACGTCTGTGGTATAGCCTGTATAGAGGGTGCCATCGGCACACTCAACCACATACATGTAGGCCTTGTTATCCTTTTCTGTCATCGTCTAGGACTCACCCTCAGTCTTTTTTCCAAAGTAAATCTCAAAGATTTCGTCGGTATAGTCGCCATTTTTCTTATGCACAAAGAGAGGCGGAAGGATTTTCAAGCCATCTGTCGAGCCGTCTTTAATAGCTTCAATCAGGAGCATATTTGCCTCACGTCCCATCTTAGGATAGATGAACTGGATGCGTTTAGGTGCTAGATTATATTGGCGCATGGTGTCGATGATATCCAAAAATCGGTCAGGGCGATGCACCATGGCAATGCGTCCATTAGATTTGAGGGCATGACGTGCGACCTGGCAAATTTCCTCTAGATTGGTCGTGATTTCGTGACGGGCCAAGAGGTAGTGCTCGGACAGATTCTTCTTGGACGTTTCTGTCGCCTTAAAGTAGGGAGGGTTACAGAGAATAAGGTCTACCTGAGATCGTGGGGCATGGTCAAGCAAATTTTTTAGGTCGTCATTGACAACGGTCACCTGGTCCTCTAGCTGGTTGAGAGTGACGGAACGCTTGGCCATGTCAGCCAGACGTTCTTGTAGCTCAACCAAGGTAATTGGTGCCTCAGTACGTGTACTAGCAAAGAGGCCAACGGCACCATTTCCCGAACAGAGGTCGACGATTAACCCCTTCTTGGGAATTTTTGGAAATCGAGAGAGGAGGACACTGTCGATAGAATAGCTGAAGACCTCCTTATTTTGAATGATTTTTACATCTGTGGAGAAGAGTTGGTCAATGCGTTCTCCATCTTTTAAAATTGGATTTGTCATAGCTTTTATTGTAACAAAAAACAGCTCCCAAAGGAACTGTTGTGAGTGATTACTCTAGGACACCAAAGGTGTAGCCTTGGTCTTTGAAGTATTCGATGATTTGTGGAAGGGTCTGAACTGTGAGCTCCTTACCAGCAGTGTCGTGCATAAGCACAACCTTAACATGACTCTCAGGGAAATATTTTTGTGAACCATCCAAGTAGGCCATCATGCTTTCAGATGTCGTTGGGCGAACAGAGGCTGGTTCTGCATCACCACAAAGCATGTTCCAATCAATCCACTGGACACCTTCCTTGGCAAGAGCTTGGTCAGTACTTTCTAGACCTTGCCATGACATATGACCACCAGGATAACGGAAAATTCTTGTCTTGAAGTCTTTACCTAGGATGGCTTGGAAATTAGCCATGGTTTGGTTAACCTCAGAAACAATCTGACTTTGATTAGGAACACGTCCTGGATAAAGGAGATTAAAGTTATGGCTGAGGCTATGGTTGGCAATCGCGTGTCCTTCTGTAATTTGGCGTTTGAGGATGTCCGCATTTTCTTGTGTAATGGTGTAACCAATGTGGAAGAATGTAGCATGAACACCATATTCTTTCAAAATATCCATGACTTGTGGTGTCAATGTAGGATCAATCCCATCGTCAAATGTTAAAAAGACTACCTTGTCGTCGATATCCTGAGATTCGCCTCGAATAGTGTTATTAACAGCAGTAACATCGTAAGCATAGTCAGAAGCTGCAATGCTGTGGTTACTACCTTTCTTGAGTTGTGTTTTATCTTCTTCCTTAGCTTTTTCTGAAGCTGAACTTGTGCTATTAGCGACTTGTTCAGTCTTTTCAACCTTGGCTACTTGTTCAGATTTCGTGTTATGGCGTTGGAATAGGACAAAGCCTAGGATAGCCAAAACAGCCAAGTTTGCAATAATGAGGCAAATATTAAGTGCCTTTCGATTTTCCCCTGTAATCTTAATACTTTTTATCATAGCTACATTATAGCTCAAACTATTAGAAAGTGCCACACCATTTTCAAGACTTTTGCAAAGAAATTCGATGAAAAAAGAGCTCCTTTTTTGGTATAATAGTAAAAAACTTGTAGAAAAAGAGGTAAAAACGTGTTTTACGCTTATTTACGTGGGCTTGTTGTCTTCCTTCTTTGGATTATCAATGGCAATGCCCATTACCACAATCGCAATAAATTATTGGACAAGGATGAAAACTATATCTTGGTTGCTCCGCACCGAACTTGGTGGGACCCTGTTTATATGGCCTTTTCAGCCCGTCCTAAGCAGTTTATTTTCATGGCTAAGAAAGAACTCTTTAAGAGCCGTATCTTTGGTTGGTGGATCCGCATGTGTGGCGCCTTTCCAATTGACCGTGAAAATCCTGGTCAAGAAGCTATCAAGTACCCTGTTAACATGCTTAAGAAGAGTAATCGTAGTTTGATTATGTTTCCAAGTGGTAGCCGTCATTCTTCTGATGTTAAGGGTGGGGTTGCGGTTATCGCTAAAATGGCCAAGGTTAAGATTATGCCAGTTGTCTATCAAGGCCCTCGTGAGCTCAAGGGTCTCTTAACGGGTGAACGTGTGGATATGAACTATGGTAATCCTATTGATATTTCAGATTTGAAGCGTTTGAATGACGAAAATATTCAAGAGGTTGCTCGTCGTATCCAGTCTGAATTTGATCGTCTTGATGAAGAAGCTTTGAGCTATCAAACAGGCAAAAAACCAAACCCATTGACTTATATTTACCGTGTACCTCTCGGTCTTGTGGCTATCATTGCAGTGCTTTTGACCATGGCTTTCTCATATGTAGCTAGCTTTGTTTGGAACCCTGAAAAACACCGTGCCAAAGAAACGCAGAAATAAGCTAATAACTCTATCAGATATAGATCTGATGGAGTTTTTTACTTTTTGATATATTTTTCAAATTTTTTACGAATAAGAAAGAAAATATATCAATTAAGGAGAATAGCGTGAAGGAAAAGATTCTAGCCTATGTCAAAGATAATTGTCTGTTTGTGAGTGTTATTGCTGTACTGATGGTGATTTTTTGCTTCTTCCTATGGATGACTTACTGTGCCGGCAACAGCATGGAGGCGGAGACGTCTTATACAGATGTGACAGCTTTGTCAACCTCCTCCTCCTCCAAACAAAGCTCACAGTCTCTTTCTGAGGCGTCTTCCCAGTCAAAGACTGAAGGAAGTGAAAAGGATGAGTCAAAAGTAACGGTAGATGTTAAGGGGGCTGTGGCTAATCCGGGTGTTTATACCTTAAAAGCAAGCGCTAGGGTGACTGATGCCATCAAAGCCGCTGGGGGAATGACTGAGGATGCGGATGCTAAGAGTGTTAACTTAGCTGCAAGCTTGTCAGACGAAGAGGTTGTCTATGTGGCAACTAAGGATGAAAACCTCTCTGTTCTTGGTCAATCAGGAACTGGTCAGGTCTCTGATAAAGGAGGGCAAACTAGTGCTAAGGATGGCAAAATTAACTTAAATACAGCGACCTCAGAGGAGTTGCAAACCATTTCTGGGATTGGAGCTAAGCGTGCTGAGGATATCATTGCCTATCGTGAAAGTCATGGTGGCTTTCAATCCATAGATGACTTGAAAAATGTCTCAGGAATTGGTGAAAAAACTTTAGATAAAATCAGAGAGTCCCTCTATGTGGCTTAAAAAGGCTCCAATCAATCTTTTTTCCTTGGCTCTGTTAATAGCTGCTCTTTATTTTACGGTTTTTGTCACTAATGTTTATGCTATTGGGACTTTTGTCTTTCTTATGGTCTGTTTTTTGAAACATCATTGGAAGAATAAGGCTGCCCTAAAGTTGGTGGGAATTGTAGGTAGTTTCTTTTTGGTCTACTTTTTATTCTTACACCACAAAGCTACCATACAAGATAAACAAGCTCCTGCTGAAATCAATCAGGTGACTCTGGTTGCTGATACGTTATCGGTTAATGGTGAGCAATTATCAGCTATCGGAAAGGCAAAGGGACAAACTTATCAGGTCTTTTACCGACTCAAATCTGAGAAGGAGCAGCATTTTTTTAAGACTACTAGCCAAACGCTGGTATTAAAGGGGAAAATAAAGTTATCCCCAGCAACTGGTCAACGTAATTTTCAAGGGTTCAATTATCAGTCTTATCTAGCCAGCCAAGGTATTTATCGAATGGCTCAGATTGAGCGCTTGGATTATGTGGTGTCTCAAAAATCTCTATCTCCCTTAGCTTTTTTCCATCAATTGAGGAGAAGGGCTTTGGTTCATATCCAGACACATTTTCCTAGTCCTATGAGACACTATATGACAGGCCTACTCTTTGGGTATTTGGATAAGGAGTTCGATGAGCAGAGTCAGCTTTACACAAGCCTAGGTATTATTCATCTATTCGCACTTTCGGGGATGCAAGTGGGCTTTTTTCTGGGATGGTTTCGCTATGGACTCCTACGCTTGGGCCTTCCTAAAGATTATCTATTTATTATCTTGCTACCTTTTTCCTTATGCTATGGCTTAATGACAGGTTGGACAGCTTCAGTCCTACGTTCCCTGATTCAAAGTTTGTTGGCGGAGTTTGGTATTAAAAAACTGGATAATATGGGAATAACCTTACTTCTATTGTTTCTCTTTTTACCTCATTTTCTTTTAACAGTGGGAGGTGTTTTAAGTTGTTCCTATGCTTTTTTGTTGTGTTTGTTTGATTTTGAGGAGATGTCATCTCTTAAAAAGTCAATCTGTATGAGCTTGGTATTGAGTCTTGGGATTTTGCCTTTTCTAACTTACTATTATGGGACCTTTCAACCGGTGAGTTTAATTCTGACGGCGATATTTTCCATAGTCTTTGATAACTTTCTCTTGCCTGTCTTGACGGTCTTCTTTGCCCTTTCAGGACTGGTAATCTTTTCTCAAATCAACCCACTTTTTGAATGGATGGAGACCTTTTTGACTTGGATACAATCTTGGATAGGCCAGCCATTAATTTTAGGGAAACCTAGTTTGTTACAGTTTAGCTTGATGATAGCTGTATTGGTTATGCTCTTTGATTTTTGGAAAAAGCCTCAGTTTAGGATTTGCCTTTTGATGATTTTTGGTCTTTTGATGGTCTGGGTCAAACATCCTTTAACCAATGAGGTGACTATGGTTGACGTTGGTCAGGGAGATAGTATTTTTCTGAGGAGTATGAAAGGCGATACCATCCTAATTGATGTGGGTGGCAAGGTGACTTTCGGTTCAAAGGAAAAATGGCAGGAGGGGAGCCAGACGAGCAATGCAGAGAAAACCTTGATTCCCTATCTACAGGCTAGAGGAGTGTCTCAAATTGATCACCTGGTCCTGACGCATACGGACACAGACCATATTGGTGATTTGGAAGAAGTGGCCAAGAGGTTTAAGATTAAGGAAATCTGTGTCAGTCAGGGGGCTTTGACTAAACCTAGTTTTGTTAAAAGACTTCGGACCTTAAAACGACCAGTTCACACTCTAAAGGCTGGCGACAAATTACCCATGATGGGAAGTAAGCTACAGGTTCTTTATCCCAATAAAATTGGTGATGGTGGTAACAACGATTCGATAGTTCTTTACGGAAAACTATTAGGAAGCAGTTTTTTGTTTACTGGTGATTTGGAAAAAGAAGGAGAGGAGGAGCTGATGGCCAGCTATCCAACTTTAAGGGCAAGCGTCCTCAAAGCTGGACACCACGGTTCAAAAGGCTCATCGTCTGAAGCTTTTTTGGATCAGTTGCACCCCTCCCTTGCACTTGTTTCAGCTGGTGAGAACAATCGTTATAAACATCCAAATGATGAAACATTAGAACGTTTTAAGCAACGTCACATTAAGGTTTTACGAACAGATAAAGACGGAGCCATACGTTTTAAGGGTTGGTTTAAATGGTCAAGTGAAACTGTCCGATAATTGTTAGAGTTCTTAATTTGTCATGCACCTCAATCTATGGTAGAATGTAAAGGCTAATATTCCAGTATAAGAAAGATTGAACAGTATGCGTAAAATTATCATCAATGGTGGTAAGAAACTTCAGGGAGAAGTTACAGTATCAGGGGCTAAAAATTCAGTTGTTGCATTGATTCCAGCTATTATTTTATCTGATGGAGTGGTTACTCTTGACGGGGTACCAGCAATCAGCGACGTCGATAACCTCATTGAAATTATAGAAGTAATGGGTGGTTCTGTTAAGCGTGATGGCGAAACACTTGAAATTGATCCACGAGGCGTTAAGGATATGCCAATGCCATTTGGTAAGATTAACAGCCTTCGTGCTTCTTACTATTTCTACGGTAGCTTGCTTGGACGTTACGGACAGGCAACAGTAGGTTTGCCAGGTGGCTGTGATTTGGGACCACGTCCTATTGACCTTCACCTTAAGGCGTTTGAAGCGATGGGTGCTAGCATTTCCTATGAAGCGGAGTCTATGCGTATTGCGACTGATGCTGGTCAATGCATTAAGGGTGCTCATATTTACATGGATACGGTCAGTGTTGGAGCGACTATCAATACCATGTTGGCAGCAGCTAAGGCTGAGGGTCGTACGGTTATTGAAAATGCGGCGCGTGAACCTGAGATTATTGATGTAGCAACTCTTCTTAACAATATGGGCGCACGTGTACGTGGCGCTGGTACAGAGGTTATCACGATTGACGGTGTAGAGAGCTTACATGGCACTCGTCACCAAGTTATTCCAGACCGTATTGAAGCGGGTTCTTACATTGCTATGGCCGCGGCTATCGGTAAGGGAGTTAAGGTTAAAAATGTTCTTTATGAACACCTTGAAAGTTTTATTGCTAAACTTGAAGCAATGGGTGTTCGTATGACAGTTGAAGAAGATGCCATCTTTGTGGAAGAGCAAGGTGATCTAAAACCTGTTGACATTAAGACGTCGCCTTATCCAGGTTTTGCAACAGATTTACAACAACCGATGACACCGTTGTTATTGAAAGCAATTGGTCGAGGAAAAATCATAGATACAATTTATGAAAAACGTGTGAACCACGTTCCTGAATTGGCTCGTATGGGAGCTGATATTCAAGTACTCGGTGGACAGATTGTTTATAACGGTCCAACGCAACTCTCAGGTGTACCAGTAAAAGCTAGTGATTTACGTGCGGGTGCGGCGCTTGTTACGGCAGGTCTTATGGCAGAAGGTCAAACTGAAATTACCAATATTGAGTTTATCCTTCGCGGGTATTCAAATATCATTGAGAAACTTTCTGACCTTGGTGCAGATATTCGTTTGATTGAAGATTAAGTCTAAGGTTCAACCCCTAGTGGTTGAGCCTTTTTCCATTTCTAAAACTGTGTTATAATACTATCATGGATATTTGGACTAGTCTGGGTGCTTTTGCCTTTTTTGAGTCGGAGCGCCTTTCTTTTAGACCACTCATCTTTTTGGATCGTTTTGATTTACACGAAATTGTATCAAATCCTCAGAATCTACAATTTTTCTTTCCTGCCACTCAAACACAGCATGAAACGGATTGCCTTTTGGTCCATTATTTCATGAAGGAGCCTCTAGGTGTATGGGCCATTGTAGATAAAGAGTTAGATAAGATGATTGGCGTCGTTCGTTTTGAGAAGATTGATGTCCAGAAACGGACTGCAGAGCTTGGCTATTTTCTGAATGCCTCTTACTGGGGTAGAGGTCTAATGACTGAGGCGGTTACCTGTCTGTCAGATTTGGCTTTGACAGCTATGGGAATGGATCGTATTATCCTTATTGCACATTTGGAAAATAAGGCATCGATTCGTGTAGCGGAAAAATCTGGCTTTAAACTTGTGTCTCGCTTTAAGGGAGCAGACCGATACACTCGTACCATGCGTGATTATCTCCGCTTTGAGAAGGAGGAGAACTGTGAGTAAACATCAAGAAATTCTAGATTATCTTGAGGCCTTGCCTATCGGTAAGCGTGTTAGTGTGCGTAGTATTTCGAATCACTTACAGGTTTCTGATGGAACTGCCTATCGAGCAATTAAAGAAGCTGAAAATCGAGGGTTGGTTGAGACACGTCCTCGGAGTGGGACGGTTCGAATTGAAAAGAAAGTCCAAGTTCGTCTTGATAGGCTGACATTTGCGGAGATTGCAGAGATTACAGAGTCTGAGGTTATCTCTGGTCATGAAGGTCTGGAACGTGTCTTCAGTAAGTTCTATATTGGAGCCATGACTATTGAGAATATCACCCGTTATCTAACCAAGGGAGACCTTCTTATTGTTGGGGACCGTGAGGATATTCAATTGCTTGCCCTGGAACACAATAATGCTATTCTAGTGACGGGGGGCTTTCAGGTTTCCGATAGGGTAAAAGAGCTTTCTCGTTTGAAGCAATTTCCGGTCATGGTCACAACATACGATACTTTTACCGTGGCAACTATGATTAACCAGGCGCTTTCGAATGTCCGCATCAAAACAGACATCAAGACTGTAGCTCAAGTCTATACCAGACGAGAAGACTACAACTACATGACTCCAGAAATGACGGTCAGGGATTTTCAGAATTTGGTTAAACGGACCAACTTGGTACGTTTTCCAATCTTATCTGAGTCTGAAAAAGTGATTGGGATTGTGACCATGCGGGATGTGTCTAATCAGCAACCGACGACCATGCTTAAGGCAATCATGACCAAGCCGACGGTGACACGACTTGAGACTAGTCTGGCAACTGTTGCCCAAAAGATGATTTTTGAAGACTTTGATATCATTCCTGTTGTGGACGAAGAAAAACACTATCTAGGTGTTATCACCCGTCGTCAGGTTTTGGAAGAACTTCAGGACAATAATCGTGGCAACTTGCACACTTTCAGCGATCAAATGATAGCTAACCTGAACCAGGACAAGCATGCTTTCAGTTTTGAGGTGGAGCCCACTATGATTGACAATTCTGGGAACCTCACTCAGGGTGTTCTTGCAGAGATGGTTAAAGAGGTTGTCTATCGTATCATGGAAAAGCAGGAGCAAAATGGTCTTGTGATTGAAGAGATGATGTTTTACTTTCTTCAGGCGGCTCAGATTGATGACAAGGTGACGATTACACCAAGTATTATCGCCGAGACCAGACGTAGAGCTCATCTGGATCTTATGGTTACTCATGGGAATCATACCGTCTGCAAATCAGTTGTTGTGGTTAAGAAAACTTAGTAACGAATAAAAAATAAAAGATATAAAGAAAACGGAGAAAACAATGATTACATTAAAATCAGCACGTGAAATTGAAGCAATGGATAGGGCAGGGGATTTTCTTGCTAGTATTCACATTGGTCTACGTGACCTCTTGAAACCAGGAGTGGACATGTGGGAAGTAGAAGAGTATGTACGTCGTCGTTGTAAAGAAGAAAATGTTCTTCCTCTTCAGATTGGTGTTGAGGGAAGTATTATGGATTACCCTTATGCGACATGCTGTGGTCTTAATGACGAAGTGGCACATGCCTTTCCACGTCACCATATTTTAAAAGATGGTGACCTCTTGAAAGTTGATATGGTCTTGTCAGAACCTATCGATAAGTCAGTCCTTGATGTATCAAAATTGGACTTTGACAATGTTGCTCAGGTTAAAAAATACACGGAATCATATTCTGGCGGTTTGGCTGACTCATGTTGGGCTTATGCGATTGGAACGCCATCTGACGAAGTTAAAAAACTTATGGAAGTAACACGTGAGGCTATGTATCTTGGTATTGAACAAGCAGTAGTCGGTAACCGTATCGGTGATATCGGGGCAGCTATCCAAGAATACGCTGAAAGTCGTGGTTACGGTGTTGTTCGTGATTTGGTTGGACACGGAGTTGGGCCAACAATGCACGAAGAGCCAATGGTGCCAAACTATGGGGTGGCTGGACGAGGTCTCCGTCTCAAAGAAGGAATGGTTTTGACTATTGAGCCAATGATTAACACTGGTACTTGGGAAATCGATACGGACCTTGAAACTGGCTGGGCTCACAAAACTCTTGACGGTGGACTTTCTTGTCAATATGAACACCAATTTGTTATTACTAAGGATGGTCCAGTAATTTTGACTTCTCAAGGCGAAGAAAGAACTTACTAATATGAAACGACAAGGCTTAATGGCCCGTCTCCTGGATAAACTCCAGTGGCGCCCTTTGCAGGTTTATCTTAGGCATTATCGTAGTGCAGAGATAGACATTTCAACTATCGCAGTGGCTTACTATCTCATTTTGACGGTTTTTCCGCTCATTGTCATTGCGGCCAATGTCTTTCCCTATTTGAATATTGATACGACTGATCTTTTGAAGTTTATGAATGAGCACCTTCCTAAGCAGTTTTATGCACCTGCAGCAAACGTTGTTCAGGATATCTTCTCGACACCTTCTGGACAGTTATTGGGAGTTGCCTCTTTGACAGGATTCTGGACTATGATTAAGTCCTTGTCTTCCCTTCAAAAGGCGATTAACAAGGTGTATGGTGCTTCAGAACACCGTGATGTCTTTATTAGTCACATTATCGGTGGTTTCATGAGTCTGGTCATTTTGTTCCTGCTCACCTTTGCACTAATGCTGTCCACGATTATTCAGTCGGTCCTTCGAGTTGTCAATCAGACCTATCCTATTGGTTCCAAGATGACCCAGCTTATTCTAAATAGTATTCAACCTCTGAGTATTGCAGTTGTCTTCCTGGGAATGATGGTGCTTTATTTCGTGCTTCCAAATGTGAAGATTCGAAAAATCCGCTATGTTATGCCAGGAACAATATTTACGACTTTAGTGATTGGTTATTTAAGCAACTTGTTTGGAACCTATGTGATTCGTACCTTGAGTCGATTGGTTGACATCAAGTTATTTGGATCCATTATGATTTTCGTCTTCATGCTTTGGTTCATCTTTTTGGCCAGGATTTTGATTTTGGGTGCTGTCTTTAATGCGACCTATCAAGAGCTTAGACAAGGTGAACTGAAAAGTAGAAGAGGAGATGTGATTACTATTATTCAGAGTTTTTCTGGAGATGGTAGTGACAGCAAAAAACACAAAAAACATGAGGATGATTCCTAGATGATAAAAAGAGCTTGGTGAGATCCAGGCTCTTTTGACGGGATTATTGATTTTTCGTAGCTAATAAAAACATTGATTATGGAGGAAAAATGAAAAAACAAACTGTTCGTGATTTAACACATATTGCTATTGTGGCAGCCCTTTATGTGGTCTTGACTGTTGTGCCACCTTTTAACTTAATTTCCTATGGTCCCTACCAGTTCCGAATTGCAGAAATGTTCAATCTTTTAGGATTTTATAATCGCAAGTATATCATTGCCGTTACTTTGGGTTGTGTGATTGCCAATTTCTTTAGCTTTAACATGATTGATGTGGTTGTTGGAAGCCTATCAACATTGGTCTTTGTCGGTTCAGGTGTTTATTTCTTTGACCGTTTTAAAAACCAAGACATTTTGGGTGGCCTTTTTGACAAGGCTCATGTTTTCTTTGCCTTTTACTTTTCATTCTTCATGGTGACGATTGCGGCTGAGTTGACTCTAGTTACTCAAGCACCATTTTGGGCAACTTGGTTCACTGTTGCTATGGGAGAATTGGCCTCTCTCTTGGTTGGTGCAATTCTTATTAAGAAATTGGCCAAAGTCATTGATTTTGTTTCCTAAATTAACGTCTGTAAAGGCGTTTTTTTCTGCTTTTATGTTAAAATGTTCCTATGGAAAAACGAATGAAAGAGCTGGTTGCTAAACTTAACCAGTATGCAAAAGAGTATTATACGGAAGATAATCCATCGGTGTCAGATGCAGACTATGATAAGCTCTATCGAGAGCTTGTAGCTTTGGAGGCTGAGCACCCTGAATATGTTCAAGCAGATAGTCCTACGCATCGTGTGGGAGGTCTGGTCCTTGATGGTTTTGAAAAATATCAACATGAGTATCCGCTTTATAGTTTGCAGGATGCTTTTTCACGAGAAGAACTGGATGCCTTTGATCAGAGAGTGAAGGCCGAATTTCCTAATGCTGATTATATGGCTGAACTCAAAATTGATGGTCTCTCTATCTCGCTAACCTATGTGGATGGTGTTCTCCAGGTAGGTGCGACACGTGGTGATGGTTCTATCGGTGAAAATATCACTGAAAATGTCAAGCGTATCTCAGATATTCCTCTCAAGTTGGACCAACCGCTTAATATTACCGTTCGTGGGGAGTGTTACCTGCCACGGGCTGAGTTTGAACGCATCAACATCCAGCGTCAGGAGAACGGTGAAGCCGAATTTGCCAATCCACGTAATGCAGCAGCCGGAACCCTTCGCCAGTTGGATACTAAAGTGGTTGCAGAGCGTCGTTTGGCGACTTTCCTTTATCAGGAAGCGAGTCCAACGGAGCGTCTCACACAAAATGATGTCTTGAATGAAGTGGCAGAACTAGGTTTCTCTGTTAATCCACGACGTATTGTCACATCATCGATGGATGAGATTTGGGACTTTATTCAAGCTGTTGGACAGGATCGTGATGACTTGGCCTATGACATTGATGGTGTTGTTATCAAAGTCAATAGTTTGGCTATGCAAGAAGAGCTAGGTTTTACAGTTAAGGCACCACGTTGGGCCATTGCCTATAAATTCCCAGCTGAGGAAAAGGAAGCAGAGCTTCTCTCAGTGGACTGGCAGGTAGGTCGTACGGGTGTAGTAACGCCGACTGCTAATTTAACTCCAGTGCAATTAGCAGGGACAACGGTTAGTCGTGCTACCCTTCATAATGTGGATTATATTGCTGAAAAAGACATTCGTATCGGTGATACCGTTATTGTCTACAAAGCTGGTGATATTATCCCTGCAGTACTTCGTGTAGTGGAAAGTAAGCGTACAACGCAAGAACCAATGGAAGTACCGACGCAATGTCCATCTTGTGGTAGTGGCCTCTTACATTTTGAAGATGAAGTTGCCCTACGTTGTATTAATCCTTCTTGTCCTGCTCAGCTTAAGGAAGGCCTCATCCATTTTGCCTCTCGTGATGCCATGAACATCGCAGGTATGGGACCTTCAGTGGTTGAAAAGCTCTTTAAAGCTGAATTGGTTAAAGATGTGGCTGATATCTATGGTTTGAACAGTCAAGATTTCCTCCAATTGGAAGGTTTCAAGGAAAAGTCTGCTGAAAAACTTTATGCAGCCATTCAAGCCTCAAAAGAAAATTCTGCAGAGAAATTGCTCTATGGCTTGGGCATTCGTCATGTCGGTACCAAAGTTAGTAAGCAGTTGCTAGAAGCTTTTGGCAGTATAAAAGAGTTAGCAAGTGCAGATGTCGAGGCAATTGCTGCTGTAGATGGTTTAGGAGGGGTTATCGCCAAATCCATCCAGCGCTATTTTGCCAAGGAAGAAGCTCAAGTTCTTATGAAAGAACTGGAGACTTATGGAGTTAATTTGTCCTACCTTGGGCAAAAGGTAGCAGATGATGCCATCCTATCTGGTAAGACAGTTGTTTTGACAGGAAAATTGGAGCATCTTAAACGTAGTGAAGCAAAGGCAAAATTAGAAGCTCTGGGTGCTAAGGTGACAGGTTCTGTCTCTAAGAAAACAGATTTAGTAGTTGCTGGTAGTGATGCCGGAAGTAAGTTGGAAAAAGCACAAAGCCTAGGAATTGACGTAAAAGATGAGGCTTGGTTGCTGGATTTATAGGAGTTCAATATGAAACAAAAACGTGCCCGCTTAATTTATAATCCAACATCTGGACAAGAAATTATGAAAAAAAATGTTGCCGAGGTCTTGGATATTCTGGAAGGGGCTGGCTTTGAAGCGTCAGCCTTTCAAACAACACCAGATGAGAACTCAGCAAAAAATGAGGCCACTCGTGCAGCCAAAGCAGGCTTTGACTTAGTTATTGCTGCAGGTGGCGATGGAACAATCAATGAGGTTGTTTCTGGGATTGCCCCACTCAAAAAGCGCCCACAAATGGCGGTTATTCCAACGGGGACAACAAATGACTTTGCACGCGCTTTAAAGATTCCAAGAGGGAATCCTGTAGAAGCAGCCAAGGTTATTGCTAAAAATCAAACCCTTCAAATGGATATTGGTCGTGCCTATGATGACAAATACTTCATCAATATTGCGGCTGCGGGTTCCTTTACGGAACTAACTTATAGTGTGCCTAGCCGCTTAAAGACAGTCCTTGGTTATTTGGCTTACCTTGTTAAGGGGGCAGAATTACTGCCACAAGTTAAAAAGGTTCCTGTCCGTATTACGCATGATGAGGGTGTCTTTGAAGGTGGCCTTTCCATGATTTTCGTTGCCTTGACCAATTCCGTTGGTGGCTTTGAAACGATTGCCCCAGATGCTAAACTGGATGATGGTAAATTTACACTAATTATGGTTAAGACAGCTAACCTCTTTGAATTGGTGGACCTCATTCGTCAGGTTCTCCAAGGTGGTAAACACATCTACGATAAGAGAATTTCCTATATCAAAACGAGCTCGCTGTATATTGAGCCTCTAAGTGATGATCGTATGATGATTAACCTCGATGGCGAATACGGTGGTGATGCACCAATTCACCTCCAAAATCTGAAGAATCATATTGAATTCTATGCAAATATTGATGAGATTTCTGATGATGCCATCACTCTTCCAGATACAGACGAATTAGCTCTTGAAGCCATCGCACAAAAATTCAGTACAGAAGCTGAAAAAATTGAGAATGACTAATGTTAAACCTTTAAGCAACCTAATATAGGCTGCTTTTTAAGTATATCTGTAGAAAATGACGCTTTCATTTGTTACAATAGAAAAAACTGGGAAATTGTTATATAGAATATTTAGAGGAGTAGATGTTTAATAAAGAAAGTGAACGTTATTTAAGTGATGATCATCGAAAGAATGGTGATTAGGTTTTCGAGTCGGCTTTTAGTAATCAAGGGCCAGAGTTTGAATCTGCTTTTCAGGAGGAAAAAGCTGAAAAGCGACATTTCTTTTTGACCCTTGTTTTGCCATTGATACTCTTAAGTGTGAGCTGGATGTCGGTCTTCTTATGAGTACAACGAAAAGAAAAAGGACTATTATTTGAGCTATAATTCTGTGGATCGTGGCCACTGGTGATGACTATCTATGGTAAATAATAACTAGACAGCAATTTTTTAGTAATAAGAGGTTTGATTATAAAGGGGGATTTTATAATGACAGCATCAAAAACCAAACGTCTCTTGTACTTTATGTCCGAATTAGAAAAGGGAAATGACATTTCAAAAACGGACTACCTAGCTCGCTTTGGTATCAGTGAGCGTACGCTTAAAGAGGATGTGAGTGAGCTAAAGGAGAACTTGACTGAACTCCGTCCAAATATGAAGGTTAAGTATTCCAGAAAATACGGTTCCTATCATGCTCAGTATGAACAAGGCTACGGTAACCTTAAATACAATCAGGCAGTTATCCTCTCTAAGATTCTTTTAGAGAGTCGTGCCCTTCGAAAGGATGAAGTAGCAGAGATAATCAACATCTTTGTTGAGAGGGCTGTAGACGACAAGGAGCGCAGACGTATCAAGCGATTGACTGAACTAGAATTAGATAGTTATCAAGAACTTAAGATTTATCAGGAACAAGATAAGTCACTCTTACCTGCTATTTCAGCTATTTTCGATGCCATAGTGGACCAACGTCCATTGTCATTTAGTTACCGTAAGCCAGGAGAAAAAGTAGAGGAATATAAGGTCTTTCCAATTTCAGTCATTTTTGACAACCACTATTTCTACTGTATTTCTTACAAACTGGATGACAACCTTACTTGTGATTATCAGTTCTCTGAAATCCGTTATTTCCGTGTGGATCGTTTCCAGACCATTCATAAATCTGAAAATGATTTGGCTTTCACGCTCAGTCCAGAACAAAAAGAACGTCTTATTACAGATGAGCAGGTGCGTTATCAGGCTTTCTCAATGCTTTCTGGTAACGAGTGGGCTCGAATTACCTTTGAGTATAAAGGACTTTACCGTGATGTCTTGGAATCCGATATTCCAAAACTAAAATTGCTTGAAGAAAGCACTAGTGATGGTGTTGATCAGGTCCGATATGAGATTGAAACCTTTAGTTTATTAGGTTTTCAAAAGTATATTCAACGCTTTGATGGGGATTTTGTGTTCCTCAAGATTGAAGCAATAGATAACAAATGAAAAAGGCCTTCGGTTATCCGAATGTCTTTTTAAATCTGACAAAAATAGTACAATTGTGTTAAAATAGGAGTACGGAAACGTTATCATTTCCATAAGGAGGGAAAATATGAAAGAAAAGAAAAAAGAAATGCAAAAACAAGTCTTAACTCTTTTAGGAATCTTGATTTTTGCCTTTGTCAATGTGTTTATCTTTGATAATAAGATGGGCGCTGGTTTTTCTGCCTTCTCAACTATCACCCTGATGAGTATTGGACTCTTGTCTAAGCGCACCAGTCTGCGAGTTTTGGCCATTATTTCCTATCTCATCAATGTGGTAGCAGCCGTTTTTGGCTTCAACTACGTTGGTTTTCTAACAGCAGTTCAAGCCATTGAACTTATCTTCGTTATCTGGTATCTTTACCCACGTGACACGTTTTTGAGGCGAGATACAACTGATAAATACACTTACCGCTATCGTTGGATTCATTTGCTCTTGACGGTTTTAATCTCAATTGGAGGTTATATCGTTTTTGCAGTTGTTTCTAGTATTTGGAATGGTTCCTTCCTAGAATACGGTGGGAACACAGCTCTTATCTTTGCCATGCAATATTTGCTCTTTTTGAGTATCACCAAGTCAAGGGAAGATGAACCGACCAAGGTTGCCCATTTGTTCCAAAAGGAACGCCGTACTAAGGAAATGAAAGCGGCAATAGAGGCCGAACGCCAAGCCAAAGAAAGAGCGCTTGCACAAGCCTTTGAGGTACCTTTAAAGGCACCTAGTCAAACGGCTACAAAATTTGGTAACAACATGATCAAATTTGCATCTGTCTGGCTTTTGGTGATGGACATGTCCATCTTGGCTTATTTCTTCCGTCCAAATGATGTTGGCTTCGGGTTTGGCGCCTTCTTTGTACTCTTGACCATTGTCTTGTCCTTGATTTTCAAATCTGAGGAAGACAAGGAGGACGTTTTCTCTATCATCTATCATAAGGTCCGTCCTATTCAACCTATTTTCTTCATTTTACTTTTGATTGCCCATGCGCATAAGTTCAGCTACGGTGCTGCTTACGCTCTCTTGTTCTCAGCTGCTTATTTCTTCTGGGCTATCAATAAGATTAATATGAAGACCCTTTTGACCTTTACAGTCATCATTTATTTCTTCCCAGTCTTTGGTTATCTCTCTAACCCATACCGTCTGGGTGCTGAAAATCTTAAGATGGTAGGTGAACTGGTGACAGACCGTGAGAAGTCTAATACCTTCTATCTCGGTCATTATTGGTCACTTCTAGGGCTACAGAGTGATGGTGAATATGAAGGAGTCCCTACTTCTTGGCAGGCTGCTAAGTTCGCTGACATTCAGACATTCTCTGATGATAGTGACATTACTTCAGGTGTCTTCCAAGTGAATAGTCACAATGATTATGATTATGATTTACATTTAAGAAATAACAAGGGCACCATTTCAGTCACAACTGGTTCTGGAAAAGATAAGAAAGAATACCAGTTCACAGACTTTGCCAGAACCTATTATCGATATGAAAAATTGAAAAAAACGGATGACCAAAAGCGTTATAAAGATTTTTACAAGGTAGGTACTGTTTCGACTGAGTTGGGAACTTATAATCTTTATCTTGAAATGAATCAAGATTGGGTTGATGAGTATCAAAAAGATCCTACTAATGTTGACTACCGTTTGCTTATCTCTGGTGACAAATTGACACCAAGAGAAGCTTACAAGAAAGCATATCATTACTAAAAAAATATCTCTGCACATTGCAGAGATATTTTTGTTTTTGTCAGTCTTTATATCCTTGTTTAGCTAATTCTCGTACCAGGACTGCTCCCAAAATCGCAGGAACTAATTGTCCCAGGAGGAGATTAATAACGAGAGCAAAATAAGGAAGTTTTAGCAAGGCACTAAGCCAGATTGGTACCACTAAAGCAGGAACGAGTAGGATTGGAAAGATGATGAACCAGCTAGATAACTTGGCTTTACGGATGAGGTAGATGCTACCAGTTGTTAAAAAGCTAGCACAGAAACCACCAACCACGTCAATCAATCCCAAACCTCCAAAAGAGTTTGCGATGGCATTAGCCAGACTAATTGGGAATACCAAAAACGGGAAGATGTAGGTTAATCCATATAAAGCAGTGGCCAGACGCATCTGAACCGCACCAAAGGAAATAGCTTGAGATACAAAGAGGATAGCGATGTAAAGAGCCATCATAATAGCTGACAGAACGAGCTTTTGAGTGGTATTAAGTTTGGTTTTCATCATTTCTCCTTAATTGGGCATAGTAAAAGAGTAGTAGTTCTACTCTTTTTGTGATTTAGGTCTAGAGTTATTTTATAAATCAATCTCTAAGACAATAGGTGTGTGGTCTTGGCGATCACCAGAGTCAATCATGTCTGATTTTGTGACCTTATCGGCAATACGATTTGAAGTCAACCAGTAGTCGATTCTCCAGCCTGTATTGTTGATTTTAGATGTTTTACTACGTTGGGCCCACCATGTGTAGGCTCCTGTAACGTCGCCATTGAGGTGACGGTAGGTATCTGTGAAACCTTTTGCAAGGAGGTTAGTGAAACCAGCACGTTCTTCATCAGTAAATCCTGGTGAACGACGATTACTTGAAGGATTAGCCAAGTCGATTTCCTTGTGGGCAACATTGTAGTCACCAGTCGCAAGAACTGGTTTCTGAGCATCCAATTCAGCTAGGTAATCCGCATATTTTTCGTCCCAGATTTGACGTTCAAGCAGACGTTTGAGGCCATCACCAGCGTTTGGTGTGTAGACCTGTGTCACAAAGAAATTGTCAAATTCAAGAGTGATGATACGTCCTTCACAGTCCATGGTTGAAGGTGCTCCGATTTCAGGATAGGTAATGACTGGATTCAATTCTTTTTTATACAAGAACATGGTTCCAGCATAACCTTTACGGGCAGGTTCAACAGATGAACGCCAAGTATTGTCATAGTCAGGGAAGTAGTCTTCCAAGATTTGCAAATGTTTTTTAGTCGGACCTTTAGCAGAGAGTTTTGTCTCTTGAATAGCAATGATGTCTGCATTTTCAGCGACCAAAGTGTCGATAACAGCGCGTGATAATTGAGCGCGTGCAGAATCACTAGTAAGGGCGGCATTTAGGGAATCAATATTCCAAGAAATTAATTTCATGTGTACAGTTTCCTTCTTTGAATTATTCTTATCTATTGTAGCAGAAAATAAGGTGTCAGGCGAGTTATGGGCTTGATAAGGGACGCTAGGAGGAGTATACTTATCTTAGATTGAGAGGTACATATTAATGAAAAAGCAATCCTACATTTATTACTTGTTTTGGGCTCTCTTATTGATACAAATCATTCTTACAATCATGATTTGGTGGTCACAGGGAATGATTCTTCCCCTTGCCATTTTTCCAGGGATGAGTCTCTACTTTCTATTTTGCTTAAGGTATCTCTTGCATTACACCCTTAATCAATCTCCCTCAGAACCCTTATTTGTCCTTCGTAGGAGTGGTCTTGGAACTAGTTTAAATCCTCAAAATCCTCTGGGTTATAAGCTTAGTCTCCTAGTGGTCATGGGTGCTTTAGTTCTTCTTTTCTGCCTAACCCTATTAGCCTTTCTTGGAAAATAGAGTCTTAGGCTTTTTTATTTGTAATTATCACTAACTAGTGATAATGTTGTTCTCATAACAAATAAAAGAATTACTGGAGGAAAGATTTATGACGATTGAACTTGGCATTTCAACTTTTGGAGAAACAACCCTCCTAGAATCGACTGGAAAAGCTATCTCTCATGACCAACGTATTCGAGAACTCGTTGAAGAGATTGAATTGGCGGATCAGGTTGGACTAGATATTTATGCGATTGGAGAGCATCACCGTGAAGATTTTGCAGTGTCGGCACCGGAAATTGTTCTTGCAGCAGGTGCTGTGAATACCAAGAAGATTCGTTTATCTAGTGCAGTGACCATTTTGTCATCTATTGACCCGGTTCGTGTCTATCAGCAGTATGCAACCATTGATGCTCTGTCAAGTGGCCGTGCAGAAATCATGGCGGGTAGAGGCTCCTTTGTTGAGAGTTTCCCACTTTTTGGCTATGATCTTTCAGACTATGATGAACTTTTCAATGAAAAACTAGACATGCTTCTGGAAGTGAGAAAGCAAACGAATTTAACTTGGCAAGGTAAGCATACTCAATCTGTTGACAATCGCCCTGTGTATCCGCGAGCAGTCCAAGAAGACTTTCCGGTATGGGTAGCGACAGGTGGTCACATTGAGTCGACCATTCAAATTGCGGAAAAAGGTCTGCCAATTGCCTATGCTACAATTGGAGGAAATCCGAAGGCCTTTGCAAAATTAGTTGAGGTCTATAAGGAAATCGGTGCTCGAAATGGTTATTCGGATGAACAACTTAAGGTGGCTGCTCATTCTTGGGGGTGGATTGAAGAGAATAATTTCCAAGCGATAGAGAATTATTTTTATCCAACAAAACAAACAGTGGATAACATTGCTAAGGATCGCCCACACTGGTCTGAAATGACTAAAGATCAGTACTATGCTAGTGTTGGACCAAACGGAGCCATGTTCGTTGGGGACCCTGCTCACGTCGCTCAAAAAATCATTCGTATTATTGAGGATTTACAGCTAGATCGCTTCATGCTTCATCTCCCGATTGGTTCTATGCCACATGAAGACGTTCTAAAGGCCATTAAACTTTATGGTGAAGAAGTGGCGCCGATTGTTCGTCGTTATTTTGAAAATAAAGGGTAATTGGTTGAAGGTAGACCTCAAGTTCTCTCTACTATTGTCATCATCACTGTTCTATGATAGGATGGAAGATAATTGATAAAGAGAAGAGGAAAATTATGCGAAAGCTGTCAGAAGCAGAATGGATAAGTCGTTTTGAGCAAGTTCAAGGGCGGAAACCGAAACCAGATGAACTACAATTAGCTTATCAGTCTGGCCTTATTGGAATCTCGAAAAATTATAATTATATCTATATTCTTCTGGGGGCTCTAGTAGCAATCGTAGTTGGCATTGGCTTGACTCTAGTCTCTAGTTCAATGAAGAACGTCAAACAGACTAAGTCATCTGCCACAGTGGCTAGCTCGATATTTTCATCGACAGATAAGGCTAGTGCCTCATCAAGTACTTCATCGACCGGAAATACGAGGACAAGTGAATCTAGCAGTGCAAGTATTGACACACCTGATGCTAACCATGCCAAGGAAGCCTATACTGAAAATCCACGTTGGACCAATGATAAGGCTAGTCGACTTGCTAGTTTGATGGTTTCTTGGGGCAATCAGATGAATCAGCCTGGATACAAAGAAATCACCAATGAGGCTTCTTCTTTGCCTATCCGTTGGATGTCGGACCATAACCAGACTGTGGATGCTACTTATGCTGCAAATGGTAATAGCAGTTCTGAGTATACTATTGTTTCCGTTTACGAGAGATGGGAAAATGTATCAGTTCACCGTTATTTCTTTACCATTAAAAAAGATGGGACTCCCTTTGTTCTTTATTCACCAACTACCAATGGTGGTGTCTATTATGTCAAAGAAACAGAAAATGCAGACCTTAAATCAGGATATGCAGATATTGTAAACAATTAAAAACTAGGAATCCGACTGGGTTCCTAGTTTTTACTTTGAAGACAAGTCAAGCTGTGCTCAGCTCGTCTGCAGTTATTCGCTCTTATTTAACCTTCTTAGCTAACATGGTTGCAAATTGAAGGGCGATGGGATTGCCATATTCATCCAAACGGTGAAGGTGACCAAGATTTTCATTATACTTGACTAACTCCCAGTCACTATAATAATTTTTCAACTCTCCCTCTTCAAACGTAAATGGGAAAGGCATGGTACAAGGGTGTTCCTCAGTATCCATGGCACAAACAATCAGATTGTAACCACCTACGACCGTACGCTCTTGCATATTCTTGATAATAGCCGGAATTTGATTGGGATCAAGGAACATAAAGACTACTGTTGAGAGGATGAAATCAAAGGTCTCAGACTCAGGAAGAGCAGCAGCATTGATATCGTAGTAGCCAGCTCTAACATTGTAATTTTCCTCATCTGCAATCATTTGGATGCGTTGTGTAGCTTCGTTATTAACATCAACGGCTGTAACATCATGCCCAAGAGATGCCAAATAAAGAGCGTTACGGCCATGACCACAGCCTAGGTCAAGGGTGCGACCAGGTTTGATATGGCCAGATTGGACAGCTTCAAGAACCTCGGAGTGGGCCCTAGTGTCATACTTTTTAGCCATGTAGTCCTCAGGCTTACAGTAAAAAGAAAGATAGCATTCCAAATCATCTGAAGCAGCAGCGATGCGATGCCAAGCTTGTGGTTCAACAAAAGGAATCTCTGTCTCGGGGGTAAAGAGGTGCTCGGCAGTAACCTCTCCCTGTTCGTCTAATTCGTAGAAGTGAAGAGATCCCGATAGAATGGTCAATTTAGCCCAAGTTCCCACCTTAGTATTGTGTTTTTGCGTCACCATTTCCGGAAGTGTTGTAGCTGTCCAGTTTGGTAAACGTTTGTAGCAAAGAAGTTGCTGATCTATAGTCATTTTATGAGTTCCTTTCAAACGGTATGGCTCTATTATAGCAAAAGTATGGAAAAAGAAAAAAAGCCTAGCCGGGTGAGCTAGACGCTTTTCTTGTGAGAGATCTGATAATCTAGGAATGGGAAAAGTGTTTGGGGAAGATAGTTATAAATGTTAAGAAGGGTTCCTAGACTATTTAGAAAATGTTTATGAGAATAATAAATTTTAAATGACAAAACGCTTATCTACAGCTCATTATATCTCTCTTTACATTATCTATTGTACCAAAAAAAACCAGAGAAAACTTACATATATCAAAAATATGTAAGAAACAATCATGAACAGTCATTTTCTGGTCTTGAATGGTAATTTTGTGAGAATTATTTTGAACGATTACTAATCTAGTGAGCTAATACCAACGACTATGTGCTTTAATAGACTAAAAAACGCCTAGCTGCTGTTGCTAGACGTTCTTTATTAGGAGAGATCTGGAAATCTAGGAATGGGGGAAAAGTGTTTGGGGAAGATAGGTATAAATGTTAAGAAGGGTTCCTAGACTATGTTATTCTGTTTATGAGAATAATGAGCAAAAACTAACAAAGTTGAGTTCTATAACTCATCCGGTCTCTCTTTACATTTTCTATTTTACCAAAAAAACGAAGAAAATCTTACGTATTTTTAAAATATGTAAGAAATAATCATGAACAGTCATTTTCTAGTCTTGAATGGTCAACTCACCTGTATAAAAAAAGCAGAACCTGATAGGTCTGCTTATGAATTGTAGTAATAGTGTAAGAACTTAGACAATCTTGCTATAGAGTTTCTTAACATTGTTAATATCAACAGGTTGGATACTTGTCTTACCACCTTTAGGTTCCATTACAGAGGCAACGGCACTGTTGTGCTCAAGTCCAATTGAGTGTCCTAATTCGTGTTCTGCAGTGTTAAGGAGTTTTCCACCATTCTTTTGATAATAATTGTTTTGAACATGGAAGGTATTCAAGTAAACAGTAGCATTACTATATTGCTTTGTTGGGAGGTAGTAAGTAGAGTAGGTAACCCCAAGAGGAGCTGCTACATTACCTTCATAACGTTCATCAGCAATGATGTTAGCTTTTTGTTTATCGTTAGTGAGCAAGAAATTAAAGGCACCAGTGTTATTCCAAGAAGTGATAGCTTGTTTGTAGGCGTTCACGATTTCAGGATTCTTAGCATTGATGAAGACTGTTGCTTCCTTACTTGACCAGTGAGGAGTGTCGTAATTCTCTTTTACCAGTTCGTTATTCTTTTGCCATACTTGAGCAACTCGGTCCACTGGTTTAGCAGGTTGGATAGGAGTGGCTTTAGGAGCTGTAGGTTTAGTGACAGTCGTTGTTGGTTTCTTAGGCTGAGTTGTAGGTGTTTTAGGTTTGTTAGCGACTGTGGCCACTTTTTTAGGTTGACTAACAGCAGGAGTTGATTGTTTAGGTTTCGGTGTAGCTGTTGTCGTTGGTTTTGTAGAAGGTGTTAATGGTTTTGGAATATAAGTAGATAGAATCTTATGAACGTTACCATTATTAATTTCTGTTGACACCCATGTAGCACCATCATTTGACCAGGTTTGTGCTTGAGCAACAGTTTCGGTCTTTGGTTCAGCTTGATTTTCTACAGCCTTCTGATTGCTATCTGTATTTGTCGGAATTCTAGTCTCATAGGTTTTGCTGCCAGTCTGGCTGTCGACAGTACTATTAGCTGTTTGACTATCTTGTTTCAATTCCTCAAAAGTCGTAGTATTTGCGGGAGTTTGTTCATAGTCATTTTCATGTGTATGAAGACCATCCACAGAGGTATGTGACACAGTAGTCACAGTAGTAGGTGTTTCACTAGATACACCTGTTTGAGCGATGATATTTGTATTTGTAGCTGTTTCAAGTTCGGAAAATGTCAGAGCCTGATTAGGATCTGAAACATAGGTTTGATCCGCAGAGGCATGCTGAGGACTTCCCACAAGAAAAGCACTAATGATACCGACAGTTGCAAGGGTCAAGATGGTCTTTGTCTTAGTCCCTTGTGTTTTAAATGAACGTAACATAACTTTCTCCTTTTTAATATCAAACAAAAACAGTTCTCATGATAACACCTAAAAATGAAGATGAAATGACAAGGAGATAACAATTGTTTTATAAATGAAATGTGGTGGGTTAAAAAGATTTTATGCTGTAAAAAAAGGAATATTATCCGATTAATTATGATAAAATGTTAGGTAGGTATATTAAAGTATATTAGAAAGAAAGAGGGAAATAAGATGCTTTCTATTATCGTCCTTGAAGATGATGCCTTGCAGCGTCATCGTGTTAGTCGTTTATTGGACGAAGCAGTTGAGGAGTCGAAGGCCGTTGTTGATGGGATTACCTTTTATGAGCAGGGTCAGGAATTGTTAGATACTGACAGGGACTCAGGTAAATCCATGGTTTATCTTTTGGATATTGACCTCAAGAATCAGACCAAGCAGGGACTAGATATTGGCTTGGAGATTCGAAAAGAAGATTTAAAGGCACAAATTGCTTTTGTAACGGCCTATTCCGAATTTATGCCTTTGACCTTTCGTTATAAGATTCAAGCCCTTGATTTTGTAGATAAATCCATGGACGATGTGGATCTTAAGAGAGCCCTAGTAGAACTATTAGATTTTGCTCAGTCACAGGTTGAACAAGAAACTAAGGCTCAGAGCCTAACTGTCAAAACAGATAAAAATGATGTCAATCTTCCTTATGAAGATATTTTATATATTGAGACAGCTCCGGTACCCCATAAGTTGATTGCCCACACCAAGTTAAACTTGGTAGAATTCTATGGAAAGATTGCAGAGGTAGCAAAGTTGGATGACATTTTCTTCCAAACGCATCGCTCCTTTGTTGTCAATGTTAGCAATGTCGCCAGCGTTGATCGTACAGCTAATATGGTATTTTTTGAGGGTGATGAGTCTTGTCTGCTCTCGCGCACACGTAAAAAGGAATTTTTGGAACGGTTGAAAAACCGTTAAAGTTTTAGCTCTCCTTTTTTCTTTAATTGTTATTGAAATTTTTCTGAAATTAGGGATAACTATTCAACTTTATCTCATTTATTATCAGGAATTATGATAGAATAGCAGTATGACCTTTTGTTGTTTATTTAGAATCTTTAGAAGGAAGTTGCTAACCATTAAATGATACTCAATTTACAAATTGCATTAGAGTTTCTTTTGCATTTCATCGTTATACAGTGGATTTACGAAAAGACTAGCCTGGTTAGGATACCACGTATGATTCTTCCTATTGCGTTCCTAGTTGAATGTATAGGGGGAATACTGGGGATGTCATATAATGTCGGTTTGTCCTTTATGACACCTTTCTACCTTCTTTTCTATGCTTATTTCTATGGCAAGGAAAGAACCACCAATATGTTGGCGTTTTATGCCTTCTATCCTCTTGTTCTTTATCTTTTGATTTTTAATGGTTATGCCTACTTTTTGATGCCGGGATTTGGTATCACATCGGATTTTCTTAACAAAAGTTATCTTTATTTTATTTTCTTTGACCTTTTAATTATTCCAACATTTGTTGCTCTTTCCAAACTTCTTAATATTGATTTTAAATATTTGAGGGTTTTGGAGCGAGATCGCAAATTTGGTCGGATAATGTTTTTCACTAACTTTGTTTTGATTAGTTATGTGATTATGAACTATTCCGTAGTTGTGGCTTCGCGTTTCTTTGATTTGTACTATGCTGGCCATATTATAACCTTGATTGGCTATATAGCGATTCTTTATGCTGTTTACAGTGTCAATAGATACGCAGATGAGTACTTTGAAAATGAGCGAAGAAAAGAAAATCGTCGTCACTTGGATGACCTAGAGAAGTATTCTGAGCAGGTTGAAAGTCTTTACGAAACGTTACGCAGTTTCCGTCACGACTATACTAATGTCATGATTTCGCTTAATGAAGCCATTCAGATGAAAGACATTGACCAGATTAAGATGATTTATGACAGTGTCCTTAAAGATTCTGCATCAGATCTGAATCAGCAAAAGTTTGATTTAGCAAAACTAACACGAGTGACCAACATGCCACTCAAGAGTCTTCTATCATCTAAATTGGCTGAAGCTTTTGATAAGGGAATTCAATGTCATGTTGAGGTTGAAGAAGGTGTTTTCTTCACAGAAGTGCGTGCTCTAGACTTGATTACAATCATATCCATTCTTTGTGACAATGCTATTGAAGCTACTGTATTGGCAGATAAACCAAAATTATCTATTGCTATCTTTAAGATGGGAAATCAATCAGTTATTGTTGTTGAAAATTCAACTAAGGAAGCTTATATTGATGTAACTCCTTTGAAACAAAGAGGATTTTCAACAAAAGGAACAGGTCGAGGGTTGGGCTTGGCAAATATCGAAGAGATTCTCTTTAGATACGATAATGTCACGCTTGAAACGGAATCAGCACAACACCGTTTTGTCCAATTATTGTCTATTACACCAAAAGAAGATTAATGGGGATTTAATAAGAATTTTTAGAATTCTTATTAATCCCTATTTTTATGTTAAAAAGTATGGTAAAATAGGGAAGTTAATCATGTGTTTTTTAATTCAGGGGGATTTATTATGTTGAAAGACGAATGGTTAGAGTACTTTGAGGCTGTGAATGGCCGAAAACCAAGACCAATCGACTTTAAAGAAGCCTTGGAACGAGGAGAGTTTGTTCTCTCTGAAGGTGCAGAGGCTAACCAAGTAGCTGATCAAGGAGAAACATCAGCTGACCAACAGTTTGAAGAAGGAACCGCAACTGCCAGAGCACTAGCCCAGTCTCAGAAAGAGCGTGACAACGCGCAAGAGGCTATGGCAAATGCGGCCCAAGAAAAGCGGAAGGCCCTATCTCAAGAGACTGTTGGTCAAGTAAGAACCATTCAGTCGGGCCGTCAGGCTGAGGATATTCAAAAAGAAGAGGAACAACGTAAACGCGTCGCAGAGGCTAAGGAGCGTTTGGCAAGTTATGCGCCAACCCGTCCAGATGCAGGAAATCATTCTGTTAATACCTCGAGTGAACCTAATCAATCTATTCCAGTTTTCAGTAACCAAGCACAGCATCTTGGATTGTCTGAGGATTTGACAAAACTTGATCATAAGGAAGAAAAAGCAGCTAAGAAGCTTGCTCGTCAAGCTGCTCGTGATAAGAAAAAGGCTGAAAAATTAGCTGCTAAAGCTAAATCTAAGGAAGAACAGACAGTTGCCAAACTAGAAAAGAGATTGGAAAGTCAGGTTCGTCTTCTCGAAACGATTCAAAACGCTAATCAAAAATCGCAAAAGGCCAAAAATTGGGGTAAAGGAGCCTTGATATCTAGTCTTGTTGCTGTTGTTTTGATGTTGCTTGTCGGTGGTGTCTACGGTTTTTGGCGTAATGCTTCGGGGAACATTGAGGGGACTTGGGAATTAAAATCGTCTAAGGTCTTGGATGAAAATTCTGGAAAGTTAACCAATGCTCTGAAAGAACATGAAGATAAAGATGAAATTTACGTCTCTTTCCTTAAAGTTGATCAGTCTAATAATTTACAAACACATTCTTACTTTTATAAAAAAGGTGAGGAGGATCAGCCTACTTTTACAGCTTCAGATTATTTGAAGGAATATCAAGTTGTTGATCAGTGGAATAAATCGATCACCTATACTAAAGAAGTTTCAGAATTTAAGCGTGAGTTAACTAAAGTTGTCTCGCAACTTTATCCAAATGCAGATAAGAATCTAGTAGATTACTATATTTCGGATAACGTAGATAACTACCGACTCTACCGTAAAGGGAAACGCACCAAGTCCTATACTGTAAATAAAGATACCTTGGTTGTTTCTACCTACAACGAGGATGGCAAGTTGACCAGTCGTGATACTTACGAGAAAGTGTCGAAGGCAGCGGCTAAGGGTTTAGAAGCTGAATATGCTGGAGCAAAGGTAGCTTATGAAAAAAATCATAAGACTACGACTAAGAAATAGTCGAAAAGGAAGTTAGAGTTTGACTCTAACTTTTTTTGTAGAAATTTTAAGTCTGTCAAGTTTTTTTCTTGACACATAAAAATGATATGGTATACTAGTTAAGGTCGAGGGGCGATAAGTGCCTCCACCATAATAAAAAACTAAAGAAAAGAGATATTAAAAATGGCAGTAAAAATCCGTTTGACTCGTATGGGTTCTAAGAAAAAACCTTTCTACCGTATTAACGTTGCAGATTCACGTGCTCCACGTGATGGACGTTTCATCGAAACAGTTGGTACTTACAACCCACTCGTTGAAGAAAACCAAGTAACACTTAAAGAAGAACGTGTTCTTGAGTGGTTGTCTAAAGGTGCACAACCTTCAGATACAGTTCGTAACATCCTTTCAAAAGAAGGCGTTATGAAGAAATTCCACGAATCAAAATTCTCAAAATAATTTTTTAGCCTATGGATACCATTGAAAATCTTATTATCGCTATCGTTAAACCTTTAATTGCTTCACCAGATCAGTTGACCATCAAAATTTTTGACGGTCCTGAGTTTTTGGAGTACCATCTTGATCTTGCCCCAGCCGATATTGGGCGAGTTATCGGGAAAAAAGGACGTACTATTACGGCGATAAGAGCGATTGTCTATTCGGTACCTACTCAAGGTAAAAAAGTTCGTCTTGTTATTGACGAAAAAGAGAAAGCTTAAGAGGTGACCCTAGGGTTGCCTTTTTTGCATATTTTGGTTATACCTAGAAGTCTTTGGTATAATAAGAGCGTCAAAGCATTAAGCTCAAGGAAAAACTAGAAATCTAGTTTAGAGGTCAGCTTAATGACTAAGTTGAAGCATTAGCCTAAAAAAGGAGTAGTTATGACTTATCAGGAAGCGTTGGATTGGATTCATGGACAATTAAAATTTGGCATCAAGCCTGGCTTGGAGCGTATGGCTTGGATGCTTAAAGAGTTGGGAAATCCACAAGATAATCTCAAGGCTGTGCATATCGTGGGAACAAACGGCAAAGGGTCTACAGTCAATGCCCTACAAACCATTTTTACCCAGGCGGGCTATGAAGTTGGAACCTTTACTTCACCCTATATTATTGACTTCAAGGAACGAATCTCTCTTAATGGTCAGATGATTTCAGAAGAGGACTTACTTGACCTGGTTAATCGTGTGAAGCCTGTGGTTGAACGTTTACCAAAAGAGACAGAGCATGAAAATGCGACAGAGTTTGAAATTATCACAGTCTTGATGTTCCTCTATTTTGGTCAGATCCATCCTGTGGATATCGCATTCATTGAAGCGGGAATGGGTGGTCTTCATGATTCGACTAATCTCTTTAAGCCCTTGGCAGTCCTATGTCCTTCGATTGGTTTAGACCATCAGGCTATTTTGGGAAATACCCATGCTGAAATTGCAGCAGAAAAAGCCGGTGTTTTGAAGAATGGGGCTCCCTTTATTTATGCGACTGACCGTCCTGATGTTCGAGATGTTTTCGAGAAGAAGGCGCGTGAAGAAGGGTCTAAGACCTATGAGCTGGGAAGAGATTTCACAGCTGAAGGGTCAAGCCACTCCTTTGATTTTACCTATGGAGAGCAAAGGTTAGATAATATAGCCTTGGCTATGGCCGGTCAACACCAAGTAGCAAATGCTAGCTTGGCTATCATGGCTTCTTTATTGCTTCAAAAAGATTATCCTAAAGTAACTCTTGAACTTATAAAGCATGCCCTGGCTCATGCCAATTGGCGAGGTCGAACAGAATTTTTAAGACCTAATCTCATGATTGATGGTGCTCATAATAATGAGAGTGTTAAAGTTTTGATTGACTTGTTGCAATCAGAATATGCAGATAAGGAGATTGAACTTCTCTTTGCGGCTATTGACACCAAGCCTATTGATGGCATGCTTGCCCAACTAAAATTGGTTGGTGACTTGACTGTAACGAGTTTTGACTATCCAAACAGTGTTAAATTAGATAAATACCCAGAGGCCTATAAGCAGGTACCAGACTTCAAAACATGGATTAAAGAACATGTGACGACTGACAATAAGAAACTTTATGTGGTAACGGGATCTCTATACTTCATTTCTCAGGTCAGAAAATGGGTTTTAGAGCAGGCAAGTGATGGTTAAGACTTGAAAGATAACATTTAGGAGCGTATAATAGCCCTGGTATGTTTTAAAAGTAAGGAGATGACAATGTTTCAACGTCTGAAAAACATTTTAATCGGTGAACCTTTAACTCATGATGATAGTGGTGATGAACACTTATTGTCCAAGATTCAGGCCTTGGCCATGTTGTCGAGTGATGCACTTTCATCTATCGCCTATGGTCCAGAGCAGGTCGTCTTGGTTCTGACAGCTGTATCTAGTGCGGCTATTTGGTGGTCAATCCCTATTGGGCTTTTGGTTCTCGTCCTTTTGGCCAGTCTTACCATTTCTTATAGACAGGTTATCAAAGCCTATCCTCAAGGTGGTGGCGCCTATATGGTAACGACGGAAAATCTGTCTCCTAAGTTTGGCTTGATAGCTGGGGGTAGTCTTTTGGTCGATTACATGTTGACGGTTGCTGTTTCAGTGGCCTCAGGTGCAGATGCCATTACTTCAGCCCTTCCTTTCCTGCATCCTTTCAATCTTGAAATATCAATGATTTTGGTGCTTGTTTTGATGGTTATGAACCTTAGGGGAATGCGTGAATCGGCAAAATCTTTGATGATACCGGTTTATCTTTTCATTGTTTCGACGCTCTTCCTATTGGGATTTGGTTTCTTTCAAATTCTAACGGGTCATATGCCTAACGCAGCCACAGCACATTTAGGACAACCAATTACAGGTGTGTCTTTGATTCTTATTTTAAGGGCCTTTACTTCAGGTTCTGCCTCATTGACAGGGGTAGAAGCTATCTCTAACGCGGTGCCTTTCTTTAAGAAACCTAAGGCCAAAAATGCAGCTTCAACCCTCTTTATTATGTCTAGCATTTTGGGGGCTATGTTTGCGGGAATCACCTTCCTCAACTGGTGGACAGGTATTACACCTCATGCAGGAGTAACCATCTTGTCACAAATGGCTAGAGAAATTCTCGGTCAGTCATGGATTGGTAGTATTCTATTTTACGTTTTCCAATTCTCTACTGCCATGATTCTTGCAGTAGCGGCTAACACAGGTTTTTCAGCCTTTCCGATGTTGTCCTTTAATATGGCGAAAAATAAATACATGCCTCACATGTACCTTGAAAAAGGGGCACGTATGGGATACTCTAATGGGATCTTGACACTTGCAATCGGTGCCATTACCCTTTTGTTTATTTTCCGAGGAAATACGGAACGTTTGATTCCGCTTTATACCATCGGTGTATTTATTCCATTTGCTCTTTCTCAAACGGGGATGGTTATCCATTGGATTCGTGAATATGGTAAGGGATTCTGGAAACACTCTTTAGCTAATATCTTGGGCGCCCTCATTTGTTATGCTATTGTTCTCATTCTCTTCCTTTTCCGTTTAGGAGATATCTGGCCATTCTTCCCAATTATTGCAATCTTGATGTGGATGTTCCTTAAGATTAAAAAACACTATAATGGTGTTGCTCAACAGTTGCGTATTGATGGAGCGGTAGAAGAACACCATTATCAAGGAAATATTGTTCTTATCCTCGTTGGGAATGTTACCAAGGCTAATATCGGAGCTATTTCCTATGCACGTTCTATTGGTGACAAGGTTATCGCCATGCATGTATCTACTAAGGATACTGAGAACAAGGACAAGGAAACTGAACAAGAGTTTAAAAAATATTTCCCTGAAATTGAGATGGTTCATATCCAATCACCATACAGCTCAATCACTCAGTCAACCATTCAGTATGTGGACGAGGTCGCCACTCAAGCTGAGAAGGATAATGCGACTTTGACAGTCATGATTCCTCAGTTTGTGCCTAAAAAATCATGGCAAACCATGCTTCATAACCAGATGAGTTTGCGATTGAAATATTACCTCAAATGGCGTGAGAATATTGTCATTTCATCTTATTCTTACCACTTGAAAGACTAAAAAATATAAGCGAAGATAACCTCTATATGAAAGGTAGTCTTCGCTTTTTTTGAGGTTTAGGTAGCTAGGAAATCTCATTTTTTGCAAGAAAAATCCAGCGAAATAAGGTATAATAGATAGTATTATAACGTTGCAAGAGGAAATTATGGCAAATCAAGAAAAAGTAGAACAAGCAGTCTATCAACTATTGGAAGCTCTAGGTGAAAATCCTGAGCGTGAGGGACTTTTGGACACACCAAAACGTGTGGCTAAGATGTATGCTGAAATGTTTTCAGGTCTAAATGAAGACCCTAAGGATCAATTTACAGCTGTCTTTTCAGAAGTCCATGACGAAGTTGTCCTTGTCAAGGATATTCCTTTTTACTCTATGTGTGAGCACCATTTGGTTCCATTTTATGGTAAGGCCCACGTGGCTTATTTGCCAAGTGGAGACAAGGTGACAGGACTTTCCAAATTAGCGCGTGCGGTTGAAGTAGCTGCTCGTCGTCCGCAGTTGCAAGAACGTCTTACAGATCAAGTTGCTACAGCACTTGAAGAAGCTCTGAATCCTCGAGGAGTTTTTGTCATGGTTGAAGCAGAGCACATGTGCATGACCATGCGAGGCATTAAGAAACCAGGAAGTAAGACAATCACAACTGTCGCTAAGGGCCTTTATAAAGAAGACCGTGAAGAACGCAAGGAAATTCTTTCATTGATGCGTGATTTTTAGGAGTTAAGATGTTTATTGGCAAACATGAGATTGCAGGTAAGGCCTGTATTATGGGAATCTTGAATGTCACCCCTGATTCTTTCTCAGATGGTGGCGATTTTGACACTGTAGAAGATGCTTTGGCTCAGGTTGAGCGTATGATTGCCCAAGGGGCTGCCATTATCGATGTAGGTGGCGAATCTACAAGACCAGGAGCAGAATTTGTAACTGAGGAAGAAGAGATTGCTCGTATCGTGCCAGTTATTCAGGCTATCAAGGCAAAATATGATGTGCTCATCAGTATTGATACCTATAAGACAGCCACTGCCAGAGCTGCTCTTGAAGCAGGTGCAGATATTCTAAATGATGTCTGGGCTGGACTCTATGATGGTCAGATGCTAGCTTTAGCAGCTGAAAAGAATGTGCCGATTATTCTCATGCATAATCAAAAAGAAGAAGTATACAATGATGTCACAGAAGATGTCTGTACATTCCTTAGTCAACGTGCCCAGGCCGCCTTGGAAGCAGGTGTGGCCAAGGACAATATATGGATTGATCCAGGCTTTGGCTTTGCGAAAAATGTCCAACACAATATTGACCTGCTAAAAGGTTTGGACAAGGTCGTTGACTTGGGCTATCCTGTTCTTTTTGGGATTTCTCGTAAGCGTGTTGTGGACTACCTACTAGGTGGAAATACCCAAGCTAAGGACCGTGATCAGGGAACGGCTGCTCTGTCTGGCTATGCTGTTAGCAAGGGTTGTCAGATTGTCCGTGTGCATAATGTCGACGCCAATCGTGATATTGTTAAGACCATTTCAGGAATTTTATGACACTAAAAAAAGCTCAATTGAGCTTTTTTTCTTAGTCTTGAATTGTCCAAACGCTGACAGATTTTTCAGAAACTGGGAAGTCTCCCCATCCGTCTTTGTCGATGGTTACAGTATCAGAGCAGTTTCCAAGAATGTCGTAGAAGGTTTGGCCGGCCCAATCACTACCAATTTCCATAGACTTGCTGTTAGCAGCATCATTAGAGATTGTTACAGCTAATGGAGAGCCATCTTCGTTGCCAGAGCGTGTCCATCCAATACAGTTTGGATCATCAAAGTAGTCTGTTTGCTCTCCGTAAGCTAGGTCTTTACGAGCGTAGAGCAAGGTATCTAGGATTTCTTGGAAATTTTCTTGGGCAAATTCACCTTCGATGCCATAGTAGTCACCATAAAATAGGCAAGGAAGACCGTCTTCACGGAGAAGGATGAGAGCATAAGCAGCTGGTTTAAACCATTCTTCAACAGTAGATTCTAGAGCTTGTCCGCGTTGAGTGTCGTGGTTGTCTACGAAGGTTACAGCATGTTCAGGATGATTTTTGACCAAGGAATGATCGAAAATTGTCGTCAAATCATAATCGGCACCATCTAAGCTAGCCTTGTGTAGATTGTTGTGAAGCGGAACATCGACGAGGTCAAAACGTTTTTCAATCTTTTCAAGATAGGTATTATTATCTTCTTCATTACCATTCCAAAATTCACCAAAGACATAGAAATCCTGCCCTTGTTTTTCTTTGACATCACGGATAAAGTTACGCATGAAGAATGAATCGATGTGCTTGATTGCATCCATGCGGAATCCTTGAACACCTGTTGTTTCAACGAACCAATCTGCCCATTCGTAAATGTTTTCAATAACTTCAGGGTGTTTATAGTCTAGGTTAGCATACATGAGGTAGTCAAAGTTCCCATTTTCGTTATCAACTAAGTCGTTGTCTGCCCAACCTTTGTTGTCACCTTGGATAAGATAGATGCCACTTTTATTACGTTTGGCATCGAAGTCAGTTCCGTTAAAGTGGTACCAGTGCCATTCAAAATCGTTGTAGGCTTTATTGCGTCCGTTAAAGGTGAAATGTGTCCAGCCTTCGATTTCAAATGGTTCGCTGATTTCTTGGGTGCGGTCCTCTGGGTCAACTTCGACCACTTCGAAGGTCTCGAGTTTATCGGCTGCTGCCTTGTGGTTAAGCACAACGTCGGCCATAGGTACAATACCAACTTCTTTGAGTTGGTTGATAGCATTGAGATACTCTTCTTTGAGGCCGTATTTTGTGCGGACTGTTCCTTTTTGGTCGAATTCTCCAAGGTCAAAGAGGTCATAGACTCCGTAACCAACATCATCTTTGTTGGTGGCCTTAAAAGCAGGTGGCATCCAAACGTGGCTGATGCCCAGGTCTGCTAAATGTTGGGCATCTTCAGCCAAATTGTTCCAGTGTTGTCCGTCACTTGGGAGATACCACTCAAAGTATTGCATTGCGGTTTGATTTGTCATAGTTTTTTTCCTTATTAGTTGAGATAGTCTTGCTTGTAATCAGGAATCTTTTTAACTCCTGTGCCTATATTTTACCAAATCAGAAGAATTATGCAACCGATTGCATACGCGTAAACACAATAACTTCAGATCTGTCTAAAATATCATACTAATTAGAGACCAACTTTTCAACTGTTTTGTGCTAGAATAAAGAGGAGTCTAGTCGTGTGAAGGAGAAACTATGGATAAAATTATTTTAAATGGTTGCCGTTTTTATGGCTATCACGGGGCTTTTGCTGAGGAACAGACCCTGGGACAAATTTTTGTGGTAGATTTGGAATTGGCTGTTGATCTAACCAAGGCCTCACAGAGTGACAATCTAGATGATACGGTTCACTATGGATTGGTTTTTGAAGCTGTGCAAAAACAAGTGGAAGATAAAAAGTACATTTTGATTGAGCGTTTAGCTGGTGCAATTTGCGAGGATCTATTTGCACAGTTTCCACCAATTCAATCTATTAAAGTTCGAATTACCAAGGAAAATCCCCCAATTAATGGGCATTATAAGAGTGTTGGTATCGAATTGGAGCGTAGCCGATGACAAGAGTTTATTTGAGTTTGGGATCTAATATGGGAGACCGTCAGGGCTATCTTCAAAAAGCTGTGAAGGCCTTGAATGACCTACCTGAGACGGAGGTTAAAGCGGTATCCTCTTATTATGAAACGGCTGCTTGGGGACTGACAAATCAGGCTGATTTTTTGAATCTTGCCTTGGCTTTAGAGACGAAGTTGCCAGCAGAGACCTTACTAAGGTCATGTCAGCAAATTGAAAAAGATCTTGATCGCGTTCGTCATGAGCATTGGGGGCCTCGGACAGTAGATATCGATATTCTTCTATATGGGCAGGAAATTTGGGAGACTGAGCACCTTAAAGTGCCCCACCCTTATATGAGCCAGAGAGCTTTTGTTTTGGTGCCCTTAGTAGAAATAGCAGATGATTTGGTTGACCCCAAAACTGGGCAAGCCTACAAAAATTATTTGAGTCACTTAAACACTAGTGATGTCCGTAAATTGGAACTTATGGACTAGCTTTGCGTGAAATTCCTTGTCGTCAAGATGGGGAATTTTTGCTATAATTAAACTTGGCTTTTTGCTGTATTTTTCTTCTAATTTTTAGGGAAAAATACTAACTCATTTTTAGGTAGTGATAGTAACATGGGGGAGTCTATCACGATACCTACAAAGAAATCAATGTATAGAAAAAGTATGGAAAATAACATGTTAGATGAACTTAAAGAAGATTTAGTGGGAATTGATATTCGTTTCGACGAACCCTTAAAACGTTATACATATACCAAGGTTGGTGGTCCAGCAGATTATTTGGCCTTTCCACGTAACCGCTATGAACTCTCTCGTATTGTCAAATTTGCTAATAAGCATGACATTCCTTGGATGGTGCTTGGTAATGCCAGTAATTTGATTGTCCGTGACGGTGGTATCAGAGGTTTTGTGATTATGTTTGACAGGCTCAATGGTATCGCAGTTAATGGTTATCAAATTGAAGCTGAAGCGGGAGCTAACTTGATTGCGACAACCAAGGTGGCTCGTTTCCAAAGTTTGACCGGTTTTGAATTTGCTGCGGGGATTCCAGGTAGTATTGGTGGTGCTGTCTTTATGAATGCTGGTGCCTATGGTGGCGAGATTGCCCATGTCTTGGTTTCTGCTCAGGTTCTTACAAAAGACGGTGATATTCGTACGATTGACGCAAGGGATATGCGTTTTGGTTATCGTCGTTCAGTGCTCCAAGAAACAGGTGAAGTGGTTATCTCAGCTAAATTTAACCTCAAACCAGGAGATTACGAGCAAATCAAGAATGAGATGAATCGTCTTAATCATTTGCGAGAGCTTAAACAACCTCTTGAATACCCTTCATGTGGTTCGGTCTTTAAACGCCCACCAGGTCATTTTGCAGGTCAGCTTATTGTGGAAGCAAATCTCAAGGGACATCGTATCGGTGGTGTTGAGGTGTCAACTAAGCATGCTGGATTCATGGTCAATGTTGATCACGGAACAGCTAAAGACTATGAAGATCTTATTGCAGATGTCATCGCTAAGGTTAAGGAAAATTCAGGTGTAACACTTGAGCCTGAAGTACGTATCATTGGCGACAAATTAAACTAATAAAACCCTATCCCTATATTTGCTATCCATGGAGGATTTATGACAATTGACTAATCCGATTATTGCCTTTCGAAACGTCTCAAAAGTGTTTGAAGATAGTGGCACACAAGTTTTAAAAGACATCAACTTTGAACTAGAAGAAGGTAAGTTCTATACCCTACTCGGGGCTTCTGGTTCTGGTAAATCAACGATTTTGAACATCATTGCAGGTCTCTTAGATGCGACCAGTGGTGACGTCCTTTTGGATGGAAAGCGTATCAATGATATTCCTATTAATAAAAGGGATGTCCACACCGTTTTTCAATCTTACGCCCTCTTTCCACATATGAATGTCTTTGACAATGTGGCTTTTGCCCTTAAATTGAAAAAGGTGCCAAAAA
>NZ_KV831751.1:0-23016 GCF_001837205.1 Streptococcus sp. HMSC064D12 | reverse complement strand
AAAAAGGAAATCGAAGAGCGTGTAGAAGAAGCCTTAAAGATGGTTCAACTAAATGGTTATCAAAAGCGCTCAATTCAAAAATTATCAGGTGGTCAACGTCAACGTGTGGCCATTGCCCGTGCGATTATTAACCAACCACGTGTGGTCCTTTTGGATGAGCCCTTGTCAGCACTGGATTTGAAACTACGTACTGAAATGCAATACGAGTTGCGCGAATTACAGCAACGTCTAGGGATTACTTTTGTCTTTGTTACCCATGACCAAGAAGAGGCCTTGGCCATGTCGGATTGGATTTTTGTTATGAATGATGGTGAAATTGTTCAATCAGGAACTCCGGTTGATATCTATGACGAACCTATCAATCACTTTGTTGCAACCTTTATTGGAGAATCCAACATCCTTCCAGGTGTTATGATTGAGGACTATTTGGTTGAGTTCAATGGGAAACGTTTTGAATCTGTTGATGGAGGAATGCGTCCTAACGAACCTGTCGAAGTGGTTATTCGTCCTGAAGATTTACAGATTACACTTCCTGAGGAAGGTAAACTGCAAGTTCGTGTGGAAACTCAGCTCTTCCGTGGGGTCCACTATGAAATCATTGCCTATGACAATCTTGGCAATGAATGGATGATTCACTCAACCCGTAAGGCGATTGAGGGTGAGATTATCGGTCTTGATTTTACGCCTGAGGATATTCATATCATGCGTCTTAATGAGACAGAAGAAGAATTTGATGCACGTATTGAAGAATATGTGGAAGTGGAAGAGCATGAAGATGGCTTGATTAATGCCATTGAGGAGGAGCGCTATGAAGAAAACAGCTAGCCTCTTCTCGGTACCTTACCTGCTTTGGCTCCTACTCTTCGTGGTTGCTCCAGTGCTCATGCTACTCTATCAGTCTTTCTTTGATATCAGTGGCAACTTTACATTGGATAATTATGGCACCTTCTTTTCAAGTTGGACTTACTTAAGGATGAGTTTTAACTCAGTTCTTTATGCAGCCATCATTACTCTAGTAACTCTCCTCATCTCTTATCCGACGGCATATCTTTTAACCAGACTGAAGCATAAGCAACTTTGGTTAATGTTGGTCATTTTGCCAACCTGGGTCAATCTCCTTCTGAAAGCCTATGCTTTTATGGGGATTTTTGGTCAACAAGGCGGTATCAATGCCTTTCTCGGTTTCTTTGGGATTGCACCCATGCAAATTCTCTTTACGGATTTCTCCTTTATTTTCGTAGCTAGTTACATTGAAATTCCCTTTATGATTCTACCGATTTTCAATGTACTGGATGATTTGGATGAAAATATTGTGAATGCAAGTAAAGATTTGGGAGCCAATGATTGGCAGACCTTTACCAAGGTTATTTTTCCCTTATCGCTTAATGGGGTACGCTCTGGCGTCCAGTCTGTCTTTATTCCTAGTCTCAGCCTCTTTATGCTGACACGTTTGATTGGTGGTAACCGAGTTATCACCTTAGGGACAGCTATCGAACAGCACTTCCTCACGACACAAAACTGGGGAATGGGGGCAACCATTGGTGTTGTTCTTATTGCTGCTATGATTGCGACAATGTGGTTAACAAAGGAGAGACGTCAATGAAAAAATTTGCAAATCTCTATTTAGCTCTTGTCTTTGTTATCCTTTACCTGCCAATCTTCTATTTAATCGCCTATTCTTTCAATAGTGGTGGCGATATGAATAGTTTCACAGGTGTTACTCTGGATAACTACCAGAGCATGTTTTCAGATAGCCGTCTTATGTTAATTCTGGCTCAAACCTTCTTTTTAGCTTTCCTTAGCGCTCTTCTGGCAACGATTATTGGTACCTTTGGGTCTATCTTTATCTATGAGAGTAAACAGAAGCAGCAGACTGGGATTTTATCCCTAAATAACGTGCTCATGGTTGCACCGGACGTCATGATTGGTGCAAGTTTCTTGATTCTCTTCACCTTGATTGGTTTCCAACTAGGCTTTGTATCTGTCTTATTGAGTCACATTGCCTTTTCAATCCCAATCGTGGTTCTCATGGTGTTGCCACGTCTCAAGGAAATGAATCGAGATATGGTGAATGCCGCTTATGACCTAGGTGCAACTCAATGGCAGATGTTACGTGAGGTTATGTTGCCATACTTGACACCTGGTATTATTGCTGGTTATTTCATGGCCTTTACCTATTCGTTGGATGACTTTGCAGTAACCTTCTTTGTAACGGGGAATGGTTTTTCAACACTTGCTGTGGAAATTTACTCACGTGCACGTAAGGGGATTTCTCTGGAAATCAATGCCTTGTCAACCGTTGTTTTCCTATTCTCTATTCTTTTAGTGATAGGTTATTATGCGATTACCAAGGAGAAGGAGGAGCAGGATGCGTAGACTCTATCAATTTCTGGCAGGTATCTTAGCCATTATCTTCTTCCTTTGGGGCATCTCTGCCTACATGCAGAGTCGTACTGGAAATGTGTCAGACAAATTAGTTATCTATAACTGGGGTGATTATATTGACCCAGACCTCCTGACCAAGTTTACAAAAGAAACGGGCATCAAGGTCCAATACGAAACCTTTGATTCCAATGAAGCCATGTATACCAAGATTAAGCAGGGCGGAACAACCTACGATATCGCTGTGCCGTCAGACTATACCATTGATAAAATGGTTAAGGAAGACCTTTTGGTGAAGTTGGATAAATCTAGAATCAAAGGTTTTGACCAGATTGGTTCAAGCTTTAAAGGGCTTAGTTTTGACCCTCACAATGACTATTCCATCCCTTATTTCTGGGGAACTGTCGGTATTGTTTATAATACAAAATTGGTGAAAAAAGCACCACAGCACTGGGATGATCTTTGGTCACCAGATTACAAAAACCAGATTATGCTAGTTGATGGTGCGCGTGAAGTCCTTGGTTTCTCACTGAATAGTCTGGGATATAGCTTGAATACGAAGAACATGACTGAATTACGTTTGGCTGAAACTAAACTTAATAGTCTAACACCAAATATCAAGGCTATTGTTGGTGATGAGATGAAGGGCTACATGGTTCAAGGTGACGCAGCTATCGGAGTGACTTTCTCAGGGGAAGCTAGTGAGATGCTTGATAAAAATGAGGACCTACGTTATGTTGTTCCATCTGAAGGCTCAAACCTTTGGTTTGATAATCTGGTGATTCCTAAGACTGTAAAGCATGAAAAAGAGGCATATGCCTTTATCAACTTCATGCTTAAACCAGAAAATGCAGCCCAAAATGCTGAATATATCGGTTACGCCACACCTAACCAAGCAGCTAAAGCCTTGCTTCCAAAGAGTATCACCGATGATAAAGCCTTTTATCCATCAGAATTAACCATTAAAAATCTTGAAGTCTATAACAACTTGGGACAAAAATGGCTAGGAATCTATAACGATATTTACCTTCAAGTCAAGATGTATCGTAAATAAGTCTTTTGAGATTTGAGTTTTAGATGCTATCTAGAATGATTCTTCAAACGATTTTATTTTCGAAAATACTAAGAGGCTGAAACGCAATAGTTTCAGCCTTTTTTCTTACTTCAAAAGGTCTCGCCTGTTACGTACAACTCTCTCGATTGGTAGGAGTTTCCAACTTTTCAGGAGTGCTGACACATAAGCGATAAAGAAAGTGTCTCTTTTACACTATTTCTAACGAGCTATGCTATTTTTCTTGAAAAATTGTATCACTGTGCTATAATAAAACAAAGAAATTTTTAATGTTTATTTTGGAGGACTTAACATGCAAGCAGCACTTCTCTTTTTACTGTTTTCCTTCCTGATTATTTTGGGAATTCTCATCAGTATGCTTTACGTTGTACGTCAACAGTCAGTGGCTATCGTCGAACGTTTTGGACGTTATCAAAAAATTGCAACGAGTGGGATTCATATGCGTTTACCATTTGGTATCGATAAAATTGCCGCTCGTATTCAACTACGTTTGCTTCAAAGTGAGATTGTGGTTGAGACTAAGACAAAGGACAATGTTTTTGTCATGATGAATGTGGCCACTCAATATCGTGTTAATGAGCAAAATGTTACAGATGCATACTATAAACTCATGCGTCCAGAGGCTCAAATTAAATCATACATTGAGGATGCTCTCCGTTCATCAGTTCCTAAATTGACACTTGATGAGCTCTTTGAGAAGAAAGATGAAATTGCCCTTGAGGTTCAACACCAAGTGGCTGAAGAAATGACAACTTATGGTTATATCATTGTTAAGACTTTGATTACCAAAGTTGAACCAGATGCTGAAGTTAAACAGTCTATGAATGAAATCAATGCTGCCCAACGTAAGCGTGTAGCAGCTCAAGAATTGGCAGAAGCTGATAAGATTAAGATTGTCACAGCAGCTGAAGCCGAAGCTGAAAAAGATCGCCTTCACGGGGTTGGTATTGCCCAACAACGTAAGGCTATCGTTGATGGATTGGCTGAATCAATCGCAGAACTTAAAGAGGCCAATGTGGGTATGTCTGAAGAGCAGATTATGTCTATTCTCTTGACTAACCAATACTTAGATACGCTTAATACTTTTGCGGCTAAAGGCAATCAAACCTTATTCCTACCAAATAATCCAAACGGTGTGGATGATATTCGTACCCAAATTTTGTCAGCCTTAAAGACAGATAATAAAAATTAAGCACAAAAGGAAGCCAGATCTATACGATCTGACTTTTTTTGATTTATTTTTCTAGGAATTGCGTCAAACGAATAACTTCAATCTTATAGCCATCTGGATCAGTGATAAAGTAGTACATTTTTGGTTTACCAGGAAGACCTGAGAGGTCTGTGACAGTATAGCCAGCCTCTTTGTGAGCTTGGTGTGTAGCTTCTAGGTCATCAACACCAATGGCGATATGACCATATCCATCCCCGAGATCATAAGCTTCATGGTCGTAGTTGTAGGTTAATTCCAACTCGTAATCAGGATCATCTTCGAGTTGCAAGTAGACAAGGGTGAATTTATATTCTGGAAAATCATTGCGACGAGCTTCTTTGAAACCAAGAGCTTCTTTATAAAATTTAAGTGAGGCTTCTAGGTCCTTGACACGGACACAAGTGTGTAGAAATTTAGTCATGTGAGATACTCCTTTTATCTAATTCTGTAAGTTTATGATAGCATTTTGGAACCGTTTTTTCTAGTTTTAGCTCTTTTGTGTTATAATGACGAAAAACAATTTGTGGAGGATGCTTATGACGATTTTAGCGATTGATTTTGGGGGAACACAGGTGAAGTCAGCACTTGTTTCAGAGCAGTTTGCCATTGAAAAGAGTCTGCCGACGCAGTCATCCCCACAAACCTTGGAACAAGCTATTGACGTGATTGATCAGATAGTTACTTCAGTTGAAGTAGACTTATCAGGTTTAGCAATTAGTGTTCCAGGGACAGTTGATACTGAGGAAGGTGTCATTTATCATGGTGGCTTATTGAGGTTCTTTCACGGCTTTCGTATTAAAGAGGTCCTCGAAGCCAAGTACCATCTACCTGTAATGGCCCTTAATGATGGTAAAGCAGCAGCCTTGGCAGAGCTAGCCACAGGTCATTTGCAAGGAGTGACCAATGGTGCAGCCCTTGTTTTGGGTTCAGGTCTAGGTGGTGGATTCATTATTAATGGTAAACTTTTTCAAGGAAGCCACTTTCAAGCGGGTGAGTTGACCTTTCTGTTACCAGTTCAAATGGAAAAAGTTGATCCTTCATTGATGCGAGGCATGACTTTGTCGGCTGTCGGTTTAATTACCAAGGTAAATGAAGTGCTAGGTAACTCAGATTTAAAGGATGGTTTAGCCGCATTTAAGGACATAAATGCAGGAGATGAGACAGTCTATTCGCTTTTTGAAAGCTATTGCCGTAACCTAGCCATTACCATTTTGAATCTTCAAACCATCTTTGATATGGAAACCTTTGTTATTGGAGGTGGCATTTCAGCCCAGCCGATTCTTATCAAGGAGGTCAACCGCCAGTTTGATAAGGTTCACCATGAGATTGACTTTATCGGTAAAATTATTAAACGTCCCGAGATTGTTGCTTGTCATCATCATAATGGAGCTAATCTAATTGGGGCAGCCTATTTTCTTAAGCAAAAATAAACGGATACTAAAATCAATTACTGATAAGAATATACATAAAATACCTAACTTTTTCGAGGCGAGCGGTTAATCCCGTTCGTTTTTTACTGTTAACACTTTACAATATTCAGAAAATTCGCTATAATAGGACTATTAAAATTTTGGAGGTGTCTTTATGACAATTTATAATTTCTCAGCAGGACCTGCTACATTACCAAAACCAGTGCTTGAAAAAGCCCAAGCTGAATTGCTTAACTATCAAGATTCCGGTATGTCCGTGCTAGAAATGTCCCACCGTTCTCCAGAATTTGACAAAATCGTTAAAGATGCGGAAGCGACACTTCGTGAGCTTATGGCCATTCCTGATAACTATAAGGTTATTTTCTTGCAAGGTGGCGCTTCAACACAATTTACAATGGTCCCACTTAACCTCGCTCAAGGTAAGAAAGCTTACTACCTTGTAGGTGGTTCATGGGGTAAAAAAGCTTACACAGAAGCTGTTAAACTTTCAAAAACTATTCCGTTTGAACCAATTCTTTTGGCCTCTTCAGAAGAAACTGTTTACGATCATATCCCAAGTTTTGACCCAGCAACAATTGATCCAGAAGCTGCTTATGTTCACTTGACAACGAACAATACCATTGAAGGAACATCTATCTACGATTTGCCTGATACTAATGGTGTGCCAATTGTAGCTGATATGTCTTCAAATATTTTGGCTGCTCGTTACAATGTTGAGGACTTTGCCCTTATCTATGCTGGTGCTCAGAAAAATATTGGACCTGCTGGGGTGACAGTGGTTATCGTTCGTGAAGACTTCCTTAACGACCAACCACAATTGTCTGCCATGTTGGATTACCGTATTCAAGCTGAAGCAGGATCACTTTACAATACACCACCATGTTTCAACATCTATATTTCAAAACTCGTCTTTGACTGGATTAAAAATGAAATTGGTGGCGTGGACAAGATGGCTGAAATTCAACGTGAGAAATCAGGACTTCTCTACGATTACATTGAGTCATCTGATTTCTACACAAATCCTGTCAAAGATGCCAAGGATCGTTCTGTCTGCAATATCCCATTTGTAACACCAAGTAAAGAGTTGGATGCTAAATTTGTAGCAGAAGCAGATGCTCTTGGTTTCAAGAATATCAAAGGACACCGTTCAGTAGGTGGTATGCGTGCTAGTGTTTATAATGCATTCCCACGTCAGGGTGTACTTGACTTGATTGACTTTATGAAGAAATTTGAAGCCGAAAATAAATAATTAGGTAAAGAGATGGAAATTAGACAAGCCTTCCCAAATGAAATTGGGGCTATCATGACTGTGATTGAGAGTGCTAGAACTGCTTTAGCAGAAGCGGGGAGTACCCAATGGCAAGGAGCTGATGGTTACCCTACTGAAGAAACTATCTTTGACGATGTCCTTAATGGGCAGGCCTATGTAGGAATTGTTGATGGTCAAATCGTTTCTTATGCTGCGGTGATTGTTGATGGAGACCCTGCTTACGACAAAATCTATGACGGGGACTGGAAACATCACAATAAGCGCTACATTACTTTTCATAGAATCGCCGTTTTAAGTGAATTTACGGGTCAGGGCATTGCTCAAACCTTCATTCAAGGTCTTATTGAGGGGACTGATGCTCATGATTTTCGTTGCGATACGCATGAAAAGAATACTGTCATGCAGCATATTTTGGAGAAACTTGGCTATGTCTATTGTGGCAAGGTTCCTATTGATGGTGAACGTCTTGCTTATCAGAAAATCAAAACTAAGCGAGAGAAAGCCTTTTATCAAGAACTTGATGAAGCAGCTCACCACGGGATACATTGATTTAAGAGGAATAAAATTATGGTATTTAGTGTAAAAACGTATAACAATATTAACCAGATTGGTTTGAAGGAACTTGGAAATCATTTCCAAATTGATGGTGATTTAGCGGAAAATCCGGATGCCTATATCATTCGTAGTCAAAATCTCCATGACACTGTTTTTCCTGACAACTTGAAAGCTATTGCGCGTGCTGGTGCAGGTACTAACAATATCCCAGTTGACGAAGCAACTGAAAAAGGGATTGTTGTCTTCAATACTCCAGGTGCCAATGCTAACGCTGTTAAGGAAGCTGTTTTGGCCTCTATCTTACTCTCAGCACGTGACTATATTGCGGCCAATGCTTGGGTTAACACACTTAGTGGTGATGATGTTCCTAAACAAATTGAAGCAGGTAAGAAACAGTTTGCAGGTAGCGAGATTACTGGTAAGACATTGGGTGTTATCGGGCTCGGTGCCATTGGTGCACGTATTGCCAATGATGCTTACCGTTTGGGAATGAAGGTCTATGGTTACGACCCATATGTTTCTATTGAAGCTGCCTGGAATATTTCTCACCATGTAAGACGTGTTTCTGATCTTAAAGAGATTTTTGAAAACTGTGATTATATCACTGTTCACGTTCCATTGACACCAGATACACAGGGAACTTTCAATGCGGATGCCTTTAACCTTATGCAAAAAGGGACAACTATCATTAACTTTGCCCGTGCAGAGTTGGTAGATAATGATGCCCTCTTTGATGCTTTGGAAACAGGTGTGGTTAAACGCTATATCACCGACTTTGGTACAGAAGATCTCCTTAACAAACCTAATGTGACTGTCTTCCCACACGTTGGTGGATCAACAGGTGAAGCAGAACTTAACTGTGCGATTATGGCAGGTCAAACCATCCGTCGTTTCATGGAAACAGGTGAAATTGTTAACTCTGTTAACTTCCCACGTGTGCAACAGGCCTTGAGTGCCCCATACCGCATCACCTTGATTAATAAAAACGTGCCTAATATTGTGGCTCGTATCTCTACTGCGGTTTCTGATTTTAATATCAATATCGATAATATCATCAACCGTTCTAAGGGCGACTATGCCTATACACTTCTTGACCTTGATGAAACAGACAAATCTAAGATTGATGAATTGGTTGCCAAGTTTGAAGCTAGTGACAATATCGTTCGTGTGCGTTTGATTAAAGGTAAATAATAAGAGTTAATTGACAGGAACAAGAGATTCCTGTCTTTTTTGTTATAATAAAGACATGCTTTATCGTCAGTATTATTTATCTCCTATTGGACGCTTGTGCTTGGTGGCAAGTGACCAAGCGCTTTATGGTGTTTGGTTGGAGGGGCAAAAACATTTTAAGTCAGGAATCAGGGAAGAGGAGCTAGTAGACACCTCAAATCCTATCTTGAAAATGACCAAGAATTGGTTAGAGGCTTATTTTAAAGGTGATCATCCAAGTCCAGATACCCTCCCTCTAGCTGATAGAGGGACAACCTTTCAGCTAAAGGTTTGGTCAGCTTTACGGGACATTCCTGTGGGGGAGAGCAGAACTTATAGTCAGATTGGTAAAGTGATTTTATGTCAATCGGCACAGGCCGTAGGAACTGCTGTTGGTAAGAATCCTTGGTTGATTCTGGTCCCTTGCCATCGGGTTCTTCCTAGTAGTGGTCATATAGGAAAATATGCTGCAGGAGAAGACGCCAAGCGTTTCTTACTTCATTTAGAAGGCATTAGGTTTGACAAGCCTTAGACAGATATCTTATGCTAGAAAAAAGGAGAAAATTATGTACATTTTTTATGAATATCCCAAATGTAGCACTTGTCGTAAGGCAAAGGCAGAACTCGATCAATTAGGTTTAGATGTTGAATCTATTAATATTAAGGAAAATCCACCTTCGGCTCAATTTTTAAAAGAGCTTTTGGAAGGGTCAGATTTAGAACTTAAGAAATTCTTTAATACGAGTGGTCAATCCTACCGCTCTCTAGGTCTAAAGGATAAGTTGCCAACCCTATCCCTTGATGAAGCTGTTGAACTTTTGGCTTCAGATGGTATGTTGATTAAACGTCCTATCTTGATTAAAGATGGTAAGGTTTTACAGGTTGGTTACCGTACGCCTTACCAAGACTTAAATTTATAAAAAATAAGCAAAAAATCTTGCCACAGTAAATAGAAGTATGGTAAGATTAAAACAGTTGCCGCTATAGTTAAATGGTATAATAGAGCAATGGTAATGCTCCGTTCCGAGTTCAATTCTCGGTGGTGGCATCTGTGATAGCGTCCAGCCTTAGGGTTGGATTTTTTTTATGTGAGTTTAAGCTTGTCTCGCTTCGAAGGTATGAGACAAATAAATCACCTATTATGCGAGAGTGTATTGAAAGCTTTACTGATAATACTAAGTACTGCGAATTCTTCTTTGAGAGTTTGTGACGAGTCAAGTGTACTAAGATTTGAAGAAAATGCTTGGGCACTGGCCGGTATTTGGTTTTATAGCGTTTAAGCAAATTAACTGTTAGACGAGTGATTATGACTATTGAGAATAGTCTCACGTCGATTCTAATACAACAAAAAGTCATCATATGATGACTTTTTGTTGTATTAGAATTTTGTGTTTATTTTCAAGGAGAGAATAGCAAACAGTATTCTTTAAACTAAGAACGTTTAAGAAGCTTTTTAAGTCCTTGGATAAGTTTGTATTTTAAAGGTTGTGGGTAATAACGGAAGGTTCCCATCTTACGAACAATATAACCGTTAAAGTTTTGTTTAAATCGTAGAACTCCATCAGAGCCGTCAAACACGCCTGTAATTCCAAGGAAATTATAACTCATAATATTTCTCTTCAAAGTGCATTTCATGGCATGATACTGAATTAAGAAAGCAGCAGAGAATTTTTGAAATTCTGTATAGGAACCTCCAAATAGATAGGTGGCCTGATCTTGTGTATATAGTATTAAAGCACAAGCAAGAAGTATCTTCTCTGTATTAATTTTTTGTTTGAGCTCTGAAATGATCTGTTTTTGTTTATTCAATTTTTGAGCTTGTTGCTCATACTGTTTGCTCTTAGGGTTCAGTGAGGTAAGTTTACTATTTATGTGATCTAAGCTTTTTTCAAAATCTAACTCTGCTACCAAGAAATCAGCGTTATCACCAAATGCATCATATAGATCTGTATAATAATCTAAACTTTTATCTTCAAACCCTTGCCTTTTTCCGGTTTCTTCTATAATCTTTTTGAATTCTGTGATTTCGCCTTTATTTATTTTGCGAACAATAACATTATAGTCGAGAGCAGTTTTGATGTTTCTGACGCTATTTTTGTTAAATGATTTTAATAAGGATGTTTCATCAAAGCCCTCAAGATTTTTCAAATAATGCCAGGTTGGTTCCCCTTCAGGATAGCCTACCTGTAAACCATCAAATTTGTAGCCAAGATCTGTTAGTGTAGAAATTAATTCTGTTTTCTCAGGTTCAGTAGGCTTTCCATCAATTTCAAATGTCTGATAAGTGTCGTCTGGCTTTACAACCAGTTCTAGAGCTCCCTGTTTCTTAGCAAAAAGTTGTAATTCATGATAAAAACTCTTTAAGTCGGATTCATCTGTATACGATGGACCACTATTAATTTCTATTCTGACTCCTCCAGTCAAATGCTTCATGAAAGCAATAGCAGCAACAGTAATTTCATTATTACTTTTCCAACCTAAAAACTTAGTCTCGAATCCTCTTTTTCTTAGGAGATTAGACATTGATACTGTTTGCATGAACGAATGTTCTTTACATTTTTCTATGAAAGATGTAAACTCTTCCTCTTTCAAAATTGTAAAACTCATTTTATTTCCTTTCGATTACAAGTAAATAGTTATATAAGATATTATAACAAAAATAAGTTCAGATGCTTCAAACTATCTATATTTCAAATTGACTATAATCACAGAATGATAAAGTCTAGGAATCTCACATTATATAAATCTAGGTACAGTGAGCTTCCAGATTCTATCGTTGACAACGAAAGGAAGATAGCAGAAGCTTTTTGAACAACAGAAGTTGTTAAATCTGACGAGTTACCGTTTTATACACGTCATTTTATGAAAAATACAAAGTCTCCAAGGGTTGGTATTGTTGTTCCTAGGCTATAAAAAAATCAAGGCTGGGTAAGTCGTCTAACATCTGATAATATTAGTGTTTATTTTATTCAAGGAAAGAAGCAACATCAATGGTGATTATTGATAAGTTAATCATTTGATATAGATCGATACCAATATTAAAAAGTGTCGGAGTAGTGTCTCCTACGTTTGGAGTTAGCAGGACTTTTAAAAGAAATAATGGAGCAATTTGAAAAAAATAATCAGCTTTCCTTCAGCTTTCTTTAAGCAACCCAAGCTACACTATAATCATCCTAATAAGTATTGCTGAACATGGTTCGGTAGAACTCACACCTCTGACGCTGAGTCAGACAGTGAAACTTTCTTTTTTTCATAAATTTCCCAAACAAGTCTAACCTACCATAGTAGTTAGGCTTGTTTTTTGTAATAAACAGATCAGTTTTCCATTAAAAGTAAGCGCTTATGCAAATTTAGTGAAAACGTTAGGCAAAGTCAGTGAAAACGTCTAAAAAACCATCAATTCGTTGACTTTCGTGGAAAATAGGACTAAAATAACAGGGTAAAAAAAATTAAAAGGAGAATTCTACTATGAATCTAACTATCTTAGCCCTCGGTTTGGCCGTTATGGGTGTATCTGTTGGTGAGGGTATCCTCGTTGCCAATATCGCTAAAGCTGCAGCTCGCCAACCTGAGATGTTTAGCAAACTTCAAACATTGATGTTTACTGGTGTTGCCTTTATCGAAGGTACCTTCTTCGTATTGTTTGCCCTTAGCTACATTGTCTAATAGACAAATAAAAGATGAAGGAGGGATGAGCAGTGGAAACTACAAGTAATCCAACCGTCTCATTATTTGGGATTGATTTTGACTTGACTGTCCTTGCCATGTCTCTCTTGACAGTAATTATCGTTTTTGGAGTGGTTTTTTGGTCAAGTCGTAAGATGACCATTAAACCAAAGGGAAAACAAAATGTGCTTGAGTTCATCTATGAGTTTGTGAATAGTACCATTTCTCAAAGTCTTGGGAAATTCACGAAGAATTATAGTTTGCTCTTGTTTGTAATTTTCACCTTTGTTTTTACAGCAAACAACTTAGGTTTGCTTGTGTCTGTAAAAAGTGAGCATTACAATTTTTGGACTTCTCCAACATCGAACTTCGGTGTTACTATCACTCTTTCTTTGATTATTACCCTCATTAGTCATATTGAGGGGATCCGTAAAAAAGGGTTTAAAGGCTATCTAAAGGGCTACCTTTCACCATACCCAGCTATGCTCCCAATGAACATTTTGGAACAATTAACCAACCTTGCTTCATTGGCCTTGCGTTTGTTTGGTAACATTTATTCTGGTGAGGTACTTACTGGCTTGATTCTTCAATTGGTGACCTGGTCTGCTTTTGCAGCACCTGTATCCTTTGCTTTGAACCTTGTCTGGGTTGCCTTTTCAGCCTTTATCGGCTTTATCCAAGCCTATGTCTTTATTATCCTAAGTTCAAACTATATTGGTGATAAAGTCAACGAAGAATAACTAAGAAAGGGAGAAATGAAATGTCAATACTTATTAATAGTACGACACTTGGTAATATCATTATCACACTCGGCTCAGTTTTTCTCTTGTATTACCTCATCCGTAAATTCGCATGGGATCAAATTACAGGAATCTTTGCTGCTCGTGAAAAGAAAATTGCCACAGATATTGATAGTGCTGAAAATGCTCGTCAAGAAGCAGAAAGCTTGGCACAAAAACGTCAAGATGAGTTGGCAGGTGCCCGCACTGAGGCAGCTCAAATTATTGATGGGGCCAAGGAAACTGGTAAAACTCAAGAATCAAAAATCATTGCAGAAGCACATGATGAAGCTAAACGCTTGAAAGAAAAAGCAAATCAAGACATCGCCCAAAGCCGTGTGGAAGCACTTGCTGGCGTTAAAGGTGAAGTTGCAGACTTGACTGTCCTCTTGGCGGAAAAAGTTATGAAACAAAACCTTGATGCTAAAGCGCAATCTGACTTGATTGATAGCTATCTTGATCAATTAGGAGATGCTTAATGGATAAGAAAACACAAGCTCTTGTTGAGCAGTATGCCAGAAGCCTGGTAGAAGTCGCTTTTGAACAAGACGCCGTGTCAACAATCCAAGAAGAAGTAAGGCAAATCCTAACAGTTTTTGCTGAAACAAATCTAAAAACCTTCTTGTCGCAGGAAAATGTGACAAGTGAAGCTAAAAAAGAAAGTTTGAGCTTGTTTCAAGAGTCTTGTTCAGTGTATATGAACAATTTTCTTGAGGTAATCTTACTCAATGACCGTGCCAACATTCTCTATGATGTGTTGAAATTGGTCCTTGAGCTCTTTGACCAAGAAGACAATACTTACGATGTCACAGTGACATCAGCAAGTCCCTTGTCTGAGGAACAAAAAGCCCGACTTTTGGCGATTGTTTCACAAAAATTTGAGATTAAGACACGTCGTTTAGTAGAAAAAATTGATGAGGACCTCATCGGAGGATTCGTCATCAAAGCAAAAAATAAGGTTGTTGACACGTCAATTCGCAGTCAATTGCAAACCTTTAAAACGAATTTGAAATAGAAAGTGGTGTGACTTTTGGCAATTAACGCACAAGAAATTAGCGCTTTAATTAAAAAGCAAATTGAAAACTTCCAGCCAAACTTTGACGTCACTGAAACTGGTGTCGTTACCTATATCGGTGACGGTATCGCACGTGCTCGTGGTCTTGATAATGCCATGAGTGGTGAGTTGCTCGAATTTGAAAATGGTGCCTATGGTATGGCCCAAAACCTTGAATCTAATGATGTTGGTATCATTATCTTGGGGGATTTCGTAGCAATTCGTGAAGGCGATATTGTTAAACGTACTGGAAAAATCATGGAAGTTCCAGTTGGTGAAGCCCTTATTGGTCGTGTAGTAAACCCACTTGGGCAACCAGTTGATGGTCTTGGTGACATCGAAACAACAGGTTTCCGTCCAGTTGAAACACCTGCTCCAGGTGTTATGCAACGTAAATCAGTTTCTGAGCCATTGCAAACTGGTCTTAAGGCGATTGATGCCTTGGTTCCAATTGGACGTGGTCAACGTGAGTTGGTCATCGGAGACCGCCAAACTGGTAAAACTTCAGTAGCCATTGATGCGATCTTGAACCAAAAAGGTCAAGATATGATCTGTATCTATGTGGCTATTGGTCAAAAAGAATCAACAGTTCGTACACAAGTAGAAACTCTCCGTAAACATGGTGCTCTTGATTACACAATCGTTGTGACTGCCTCAGCATCACAACCATCACCATTGCTTTACATCGCACCTTACGCTGGTGTTGCAATGGCTGAAGAGTTCATGTATAACGGAAAACACGTCTTGATTGTTTATGATGATTTGTCTAAACAAGCCGTGGCCTACCGTGAACTTTCATTGCTTCTCCGTCGTCCACCAGGTCGTGAAGCCTACCCAGGGGATGTCTTCTATCTCCACTCACGTCTTTTGGAACGTTCAGCTAAAGTTTCAGATGATCTTGGGGGTGGTTCAATTACTGCCTTGCCAATCATCCAAACGCAAGCCGGAGATATCTCAGCTTATATCGCAACAAACGTTATCTCAATCACAGATGGACAAATCTTCTTGCAAGAAAACTTGTTTAACTCAGGTATTCGTCCAGCCATTGATGCGGGTTCTTCCGTATCACGTGTAGGTGGATCAGCGCAAATTAAAGCGATGAAGAAGGTTGCTGGTACACTTCGTCTTGACTTGGCTTCATATCGTGAACTTGAAGCCTTTACGCAATTTGGTTCAGATTTGGATGCTGCGACTCAAGCGAAATTGAACCGTGGTCGTCGTACAATCGAAGTTTTGAAACAACCGCTTCATAAACCACTTCCAGTTGAGAAACAAGTTGTTATCCTTTACGCTTTGACACACGGTTTCTTGGATAGTGTTCCGGTTGATCAAATCTTGGATTTTGAAGAAGCACTCTATGACTACTTTGATAGTCACCATGAGGATATCTTTGAAACTATTCGTACAACTAAGGATCTTCCTGAGGAATCTGTACTTAATGAAGCTATCCAAGCTTTCAAAGATCAGTCAGAATATAAATAGAAATAGGGAGGACAGCATATGGCAGGCTCTCTAAGAGAAATCCAAGCAAAAATTGCTTCAACAAAGAAAACGAGTCAAATTACAGGGGCCATGCAAATGGTTTCTGCTTCAAAATTGACACGTTCTGAGCAAGCTGCTAAAGATTTCCAAATCTATGCCTCAAAAATTAGACAGATCACAACAGATCTTCTACATTCAGAATTGATTAATGGTTCGTCAAATCCAATGTTGGATGCACGCCCAGTCCGTAAGACAGGTTACATTGTCATTACTTCAGATAAAGGACTTGTTGGAGGTTATAACTCAACAATTCTTAAAGCTGTGTTGGACATGATTAAACGTGACCATGATTCTGAAGATGAATATGCTATCATTTCTATTGGTGGAACAGGTTCAGATTTCTTCAAGGCTCGTAATATGAATGTTGCTTTTGAACTTCGTGGCCTTGAAGATCAACCTAGTTTTGAACAAGTCGGAAAAATCATTTCTAAAGCAGTAGGAATGTATCAAAATGAACTTTTTGATGAACTTTATGTGTGCTACAACCACCATGTCAACAGTTTGTCTAGCGAAGTTCGTGTGGAACAAATGCTTCCTATCGCTGATTTGGATCCCAATGAATCAGAAGGTCATGTGTTGACCAAGTTTGAATTGGAACCAGATCGTGACACTATTTTGGATCAACTCTTACCACAATATGCGGAGAGTCTTATCTACGGTGCTATCGTAGATGCCAAAACAGCTGAGCACGCGGCGGGCATGACTGCAATGCAGACAGCCACTGATAATGCTAAGAATGTGATTAACGATTTGACAATCCAATATAACCGTGCGCGTCAAGCTGCCATCACTCAGGAAATTACTGAAATCGTTGGTGGTGCAAGTGCACTTGAATAGCTAGAGATTTGTCTTAATTAGACACACATGAAAAAGGATGATTGTCATCCAGAAAACTATCATAAGGAGAAAACAATGAGCTCAGGCAAAATTGCTCAGGTTGTTGGTCCTGTTGTAGACGTAGCGTTTGCAGCTGGTGATAAACTCCCTGAGATTAACAATGCATTGGTCGTTTATACTGATGAACAAAAGTCTAAACGTATCGTGCTCGAAGTAGCTCTTGAACTTGGAGAAGGTGTGGTTCGTACCATTGCCATGGAATCTACTGATGGATTGACTCGTGGACTAGAAGTTCTGGACACTGGTCGTCCAATCAGCGTTCCTGTTGGTAAAGATACCCTTGGACGTGTCTTTAACGTTCTTGGTGATACCATTGACTTGGAAGCACCTTTTGCAGACGATGCAGAGCGTGAACCAATTCACAAAAAAGCACCAACTTTCGATGAATTGTCAACATCTACTGAAATCCTTGAAACAGGGATTAAAGTTATTGACTTGCTAGCCCCTTACCTTAAGGGTGGTAAAGTCGGACTCTTCGGTGGTGCCGGTGTTGGTAAAACCGTTCTTATTCAAGAGTTGATTCACAACATTGCCCAAGAGCACGGTGGTATTTCCGTGTTTACAGGTGTTGGTGAACGTACACGTGAAGGTAATGACCTTTACTGGGAAATGAAAGAATCTGGCGTTATCGAGAAAACAGCCATGGTCTTCGGTCAAATGAACGAACCACCTGGAGCACGTATGCGTGTTGCCCTTACTGGTTTGACAATTGCGGAATACTTCCGTGATGTCGAAGGTCAAGACGTGCTTCTCTTCATCGATAACATCTTCCGTTTCACTCAAGCGGGTTCTGAGGTTTCTGCCCTTCTTGGTCGTATGCCATCAGCCGTTGGTTACCAACCTACACTTGCTACTGAAATGGGTCAATTGCAAGAACGTATCACATCAACTAAAAAAGGTTCTGTTACATCAATCCAAGCCATCTACGTTCCAGCTGATGACTATACTGACCCAGCGCCAGCTACAGCATTTGCTCACTTGGATTCAACAACCAACCTTGAACGTAAGTTGACACAAATGGGTATTTACCCAGCCGTTGACCCATTGGCATCAAGCTCACGTGCCCTTTCACCTGAAATTGTTGGTGAAGAACACTATGCTGTTGCGACTGAAGTTCAACGTGTGCTTCAACGTTACCGTGAATTGCAAGATATTATCGCTATCCTTGGTATGGATGAATTGTCAGACGAAGAAAAAACATTGGTTGGACGTGCTCGTCGTATCCAATTCTTCTTGTCACAAAACTTCAACGTTGCTGAACAGTTTACAGGTCAACCAGGTTCTTATGTTCCAGTTGCTGAAACCGTTCGTAGCTTTAAGGAAATCCTTGAAGGTAAATATGACAATCTTCCAGAAGATGCCTTCCGTAGCGTAGGTCCGATTGAGGATGTAGTAGCTAAAGCTAAAGCTATGGGCTACTAATGAGGTGAATATATGGCACAAATGACCGTACAAGTGGTAACTCCGGATGGTCTTAAATATGACCACCATGCCAGCTTTATCCACGCGGTTACTAAAGATGGTCAAATTGGTATCTTGCCAGGCCATATTAACTTGATTGCGCCACTTGAAGTGGATGAACTCAAGGTTCGTCGTGTGGATGACGAGAGTCACGTCGATTGGATTGCCGTAAATGGTGGTATCATCGAAGTTAAAGATGATTTTATTACTATCGTTGCCGATTCAGCAGAACGTGAACGCGACATTGACGTTTCTCGTGCCGAACGTGCCAAGCAACGTGCCGAACGTGACTTGGAAGAAGCAACTAAATCTGACCGTATTGATGAAGTTCAACGTGCTCAGGTTGCTCTCCGTCGAGCACTTAATCGTATCAGTGTCGGTACAAAATAAGATAAACAAAAAGCGAGACTTAGGTCTTGTTTTTTGTTTGTCTTAAAAGAAAACATAAAAAGAAAACATAAAAAGAAAACATAAAAAGAAAACATAAGAAGTAGCAAGGTTATCAAAGAAAGCTCATTGTAAAACCTATCTGAAGGTAAGATAAAATAATCAGATTTTCAGTCCTGAAAACGGTTAATTTAGCTTTTGCTTTAGTTTAAGGTATCAAAGTGTTATAATATAAGCTGTTAGCTTTATATTTTAAGAGAAAATGTAGAGTAACGTAATAGAAAGTATGAGTTTTTTAAAGATATGAAAATTGAAAAGAAGCATCTTTTAGATTACACCATCTTGATACCTTATTTAATCTTATCCGTGGTTGGTTTAATAGTAGTGTATTCAACAACAAGTGCTCGTTTAGTAGCCTTGGGAGCTAATCCCTTTGCATCTGTTATAAACCAAGGAGGCTTCTGGTTGCTATCCTTGTTCTCTATTTTTTTCATCTACCGACTGAAATTGAACTTTCTCAGGAAAGATAAGCTTTTGGGTGTTGTTATTGCCTCTGAGATTTTACTTTTGGTCATTGCCAAATTTTTCACCAGGGAAATCAATGGTGCCAATGGTTGGATTGTGCTAGGTCCCTTGTCTTTCCAACCGGCGGAGTACCTTAAGATCATTGTTGTTTGGTTTTTGGCACACACCTTTTCAAAAAAACAGTCTGCCATAGAACGTTATGACTACCAAGCCCTGACGAAGAATAGATGGATTCCTAGGAATGGTAAGGAACTTAATGACTGGCGTGTCTATTTGCTTGGTATGATCGGTTTGGTTGCTATCCAACCTGACTTGGGGAATGCGGCTATCATTGTATTGACTACAGTAGTGATGTTTTCAATTTCTGGTGTTGGCTACCGTTGGTTTACGGCCTTATTTGCCAGTATTGTAGGGATTTCGTCGGCCTTCCTAGGCTTAATTGCCTTGGTTGGGGTTCAAACCATGGCTAAGGTACCTATCTTTGGATATGTTGCCAAGCGTTTCGCAGCATATTTTAATCCGTTCAAGGATTTGACAGGATCTGGTCTTCAGCTATCTCATTCATACTATGCTATGAGTAATGGAGGATGGTTTGGTCTCGGGCTTGGAAATTCAATTGAGAAAACTGGTTATTTACCAGAAGCTACAACAGACTTTGTGTTTTCGATTGTTATTGAAGAATTAGGTCTTATCGGAGCCGGCTTGATTCTGGCCCTCCTCTTTTTCCTCATTCTTCGTATTATGATTGTGGGAGTTAAGGCCAGAAATCCATTTAACTCTATGATGGCGCTTGGTGTGGGAGCTCTCATGCTAATGCAGGTCTTCGTTAACATCGGAGGAATCTCAGGGCTAATCCCATCAACAGGGGTTACCTTCCCCTTCCTTTCACAAGGTGGGAACTCGCTTTTGGTAACTTCTGTTGGGATTGCTTTTGTTTTAAATATTGCTGCCAACGAAAAGCGTGATAATATTGTTCAAGCTATTGAGGACGAGTTATCTCAGACTCAAGAAATGCAAAATCAAGATGAAAAAATTGTACCTTTAAGAAGAAGTCGTTAATTCGGCTTCTTTTTTTACTTGATAGCGTTTTGCATTAGTAAAGGTAATACTAAAAGCTTGTAGAAGTAGTTGAAATAGAAATACCGAAAGAAATATTGTGATTACCCTAAAGAAAAATTGAAAACTATATAAAATACTTGCAATTCTATGACATTTTGATAGAATAGTAGAGTAAAGTTAGACTGTATTGCCTACTGTCTATCTATAAAATATATTTTATTGGAGGCTTTTCCTAAATGGCAAAAGAAAAATACGATCGTAGTAAACCACACGTTAACATTGGTACAATCGGACACGTTGACCACGGTAAAACTACTTTGACAGCTGCTATCACAACTGTATTGGCTCGTCGTCTTCCTAGCGCAGTTAACACACCAAAAGACTATGCTTCAATCGACGCTGCTCCAGAAGAACGTGAACGCGGTATCACAATCAACACTGCACACGTTGAGTACGAAACTGAAAAACGTCACTACGCTCACATTGATGCGCCAGGACACGCGGACTACGTTAAAAACATGATCACTGGTGCCGCTCAAATGGACGGTGCGATTCTTGTAGTAGCATCTACTGACGGACCAATGCCACAAACTCGTGAGCACATCCTTCTTTCACGTCAGGTTGGTGTTAAACACCTTATCGTCTTCATGAACAAAGTTGACTTGGTTGACGATGAAGAATTGCTTGAATTGGTTGAAATGGAAATCCGTGACCTTCTTTCAGAATACGATTTCCCAGGTGATGACATTCCAGTTATCCAAGGTTCAGCTCTTAAAGCTCTTGAAGGTGATTCTAAATACGAAGACATCATCATGGACTTGATGAACACTGTTGACGAATACATTCCAGAACCAGAACGTGACACAGACAAACCATTGTTGCTTCCAGTCGAAGACGTATTCTCAATCACTGGTCGTGGTACTGTTGCTTCAGGACGTATCGACCGTGGTGTTGTTCGTGTTAATGACGAAGTTGAAATCGTTGGTCTTAAAGAAGAAATCCAAAAAGCAGTTGTTACTGGTGTTGAAATGTTCCGTAAACAACTTGACGAAGGTATTGCCGGAGATAACGTCGGTGTTCTTCTTCGTGGTATCCAACGTGATGAAATCGAACGTGGTCAAGTATTGGCTGCACCTGGTTCAATCAACCCACACACTAAATTCAAAGGTGAAGTTTACATCCTTTCTAAAGAAGAAGGTGGACGTCACACTCCATTCTTTAACAACTACCGTCCACAGTTCTACTTCCGTACAACTGACGTAACAGGTTCAATCGAACTTCCTGCAGGTACTGAAATGGTTATGCCTGGTGATAACGTGACTATCGACGTTGAGTTGATCCACCCAATCGCCGTTGAACAAGGTACAACATTCTCTATCCGTGAAGGTGGACGTACTGTTGGTTCAGGTATCGTATCTGAAATCGAAGCTTAATTAATATTAAGTTCCCAATACAATTATTCGTCAGACAATAATTGAGAGAGTCGAGTTTACTCGGCTCTTTTTGGTGTTTAAAAATACTCGTAATATATACTTTTAAGATATTTTAGATGTTCAATCTAAGTTTTGACAGTGATAAATAGACATAAAGCAGGTTGAGTTTTCGGAATTTTCCTAAAATCCTAGTAATAGTAAGGGATTTGTGATAAAATAAACGAGTAAATAAATAAAAGAAGAGGTATGTGAAATGTCACGTAAACCATTTATCGCTGGTAACTGGAAAATGAACAAAAGTCCAGAAGAAGCAAAAGCATTCGTTGAAGCTGTAGCATCAAAACTTCCTTCATCAGATCTTGTTGAAGCTGGTATCGCAGCTCCTGCAGTTGACTTGACAGCTGTACTTGCTGCTGCTAAAGGTTCAAACCTTAAAGTTGCTGCACAAAACACTTACTTTGAAAATGCTGGTGCCTTCACTGGTGAAACTAGCCCACAAGTTTTGAAAGAAATCGGTACTGACTACGTTGTTATCGGTCACTCAGAACGTCGTGACTACTTCCACGAAACTGATGAAGACATCAACAAAAAAGCAAAAGCAATCTTTGCTAACGGTATGCTTCCAATCATCTGTTGTGGGGAATCACTTGAAACTTACGAAGCTGGTAAAGCAGCAGAATTCGTAGGTGCTCAAGTTTCAGCTGCTCTTGCTGGATTGACTGCAGAACAAGTCGCTTCAACAGTAATCGCCTACGAACCAATCTGGGCTATCGGTACTGGTAAATCAGCTTCACAAGACGACGCACAAAAAATGTGTAAAGTTGTTCGTGACGTTGTAGCTGCTGACTTTGGTCAAGAAGTTGCTGATAAAGTACGTGTTCAATACGGTGGATCAGTTAAACCTGAAAACGTTGCTGAATACATGGCTTGTCCAGACGTTGACGGAGCTCTTGTAGGTGGTGCATCACTTGAAGCTGAAAGCTTCTTGGCATTGCTTGACTTCGTTAAATAATTTTAGATAAAGTCGAGGTTTCTCTCGGCTTTTTTATTGTCTTACGAAAACCACTAGCTGTGCTAGTGGTTCC
>NZ_KV831750.1:0-1037 GCF_001837205.1 Streptococcus sp. HMSC064D12 | reverse complement strand
CACGAATCAAAATACTTAGCGATTGAAGACTTCAACACAAATAAAGGGTGGAGCATTAGCTGGATGTGTCATCAGCTCGGCATTACGAGGTCTGCATTTTATAAATGGAAACATAGAATAGTTCCAGAACAAGAACAATTAAACAGCGAAATTGCGGAATTAATTAAAGAATATGACGAACGTTTTTCACACATCTTGGGATACCGAAGAATGACCGATTGGATCAATCATTTCAATCATACGAATTACTCAAGAAAGAGAATTCACCGAATTATGAAAATACTCGATATTCACGCTTTTATCCGTAAGAAAAGGAAAAAATACAAGACTGCCAAGTCTGAAGAAACTGCAGAAAATAAGTTATCAAGAAACTTCTATACGACTGCTCCGAACAAAAAATGGGTAACAGATGTTACAGAGTTTAAGATTCCTAACTCTCATAAGAAACTTTATCTGAGTGCCATACTTGATTTATATGACCGCTATCCTATTGCTTTTGTCATAAGTGGTCGAAATGACAATCGGCTAGTCTTCAAAACATTTGACAAAGCTATTGAAAAAAATCCCACAGCTAAGCCTATATTTCACAGCGATAGAGGGTTTCAATATACCAATAAAAACTTTCAAAAAAAGCTGAAAGATACTGATATGATTCAATCCATGTCAAGAGTAGGCCATTGTATTGATAACGGACCAATAGAAGGTTTTTGGGGAATTATAAAATCGGAAATGTATCAGATGTATGAGATTTCAGATGAGGCCTCCCTCCGATATGCCATCAAAGACTATATCCGATTTTACTGTCAAGAGCGTCCACAAAGCAGATATGACTGTAGAACGCCTTTGGAAGTCAGAAACGCTGCCTTAACATCAGAACATCCTTTGTCATACCCAATCGCTAAGAATAACAAAATTGAAAAGTACAAGTCAAAGTGGTCTGCATAAAAAAACAGCCGTACATTTATTTTGTACGACTGACCTTCAAAAACAGACACTTTTTTAGATATTTAACCTGTCTACTTGACAGGGGGCATATC
>NZ_KV831749.1:0-243 GCF_001837205.1 Streptococcus sp. HMSC064D12 | reverse complement strand
AAGTTTGTAGGCATTAGCGAGCTCTTCTGAAAAGTCTAGAGTCTTCTCAACGACTTCATGTGGTGCTAAAGTTTGTCGGAAAGTCTTTGAATAAAAAGAGTTGAGCGATAGCTTACGGCTGTCCTTTTGAAAGAGTCGCCAGTGATTTTTCAAGGCTCGATAGGGTAGTGACTTCTTATCAAACTGGTTCATAATAGCAATTCTTGTCTTTAAAAATGCTCGACCAAGGTGCTGGATAATGTG
>NZ_KV831748.1:0-386 GCF_001837205.1 Streptococcus sp. HMSC064D12 | reverse complement strand
AAAGAATTTAACAACCGTGTGACTCCTCCAGAAGAGCCTAAGTTCCAACCAGAGAAATACGTTGTTTCTGAAGAGAAATACGATATCACAGGTGACAAGCTCGTTGATGATGATAAAGAGTTGGCAGACAAGTACGCAGATACCAATGCGAACCCATATGCGGACGATGCCTCAAACAACGAAGCAGAAAACTTGAATACCAAGACTGTTAAACGTGGTCAAAAATTGGTTTATCAAGTATGGTTGGATACAACTAAATTCGACGCAGCTAACAAGGACAACATCCAATCAGTAGGAATCTCAGATGACTACGATGAAACTAAATTGAATCTTGATGCTACTAAGATCAAAGCCTACGATTCAGTAACAGGCGCAGAAGTCACAGA
>NZ_KV831747.1:4279-23406 GCF_001837205.1 Streptococcus sp. HMSC064D12 | reverse complement strand
GGGGGCATATCATTCTCACGGGTGGTTTTGACTACTTGCTGGAAGGGTTGTGCTCCAGACTGTATTTAAACTTAAAAAATGGTAGCCATCCAGCTACCATTTTTTTATTTATCAGGTGTGAGAATCATTGGAATAATGATTGGTTCACGTTCTGTTTTTTCATATAAGAATGGGCGTAAAGCATTGACGATAGCACCATTAACGGATTGGATGCTAGCATCCTTATTCTTAAGAGCGATACGAATAGCATTGAATAGAATGCGTTGGCTCTCACGGATAAGATCGCCAGATTCACGCATATAGATGAAGCCACGACTGAGGATGTCTGGACCAGCTAGAATCATCTTAGACTTGAAGTCAACAGTTGCTACGGCAAGTACGACACCATCTTCAGAGAGATCACGACGGTCACGAAGAACGGCCGCTCCGATATCGCCAATACCATTACCATCAACGTAGATATCTTGGGCATTGAAGTGACCTGCACGACGAGCAGAGTCTTTTGTTAGGGCTAAGACATCACCATTTTCCATAATGAAGATATTATCTTTTGGAACGCCACAATCAACAGCAAGGCCTGCGTGAACTTTCTGCATGCGGTATTCACCGTGAACAGGCATGAAGAATTTTGGTTTGATCAAACGAAGCATGAGTTTTTGCTCTTGTTGACCACCGTGTCCAGAGGTATGGATATTGTTGATTTTACCGTGGATAACATCGACACCAGCTTCTTGAATAGTATTAATCAAGCGGTTAACGCTAGTTGTGTTTCCTGGGATAGGGCTAGATGAGAAGATAACAGTGTCACCAGGTTGCAGTGTCACTTGGCGGTGCATCCCATTAGCGATACGTGCAAGGGCTGCCATAGGCTCTCCTTGAGAACCAGTACACATGATAAGAATCTCACTGGCATGGTAGTTTTTCATCTCACTAGGGTCAATGATAGTTCCTTTTGGAACTTTGATGTAGCCTAGTTCAACCCCATTGACGATGGCTTTTTCCATAGAACGTCCGAAGACAACAATCTTACGGCCAGTTTTTACAGCGGCTTCGGCAGCTTGTTGCAGACGGAAAATGTTTGAGGCAAATGAGGCGAAGATAATACGTCCGTGGATGCCTTCAATAATTTTCATGATGGATTGACCAACGACCTTCTCGGAATTTGTGAAAGTTGGTACTTCAGCATTGGTTGAGTCTGAGAGGAGGCAAAGGACGCCTTCTTCACCAAGTGCAGCCATACGGTGAAGGTCTGCTGGCTCACCTACTGGGGTGAAGTCAAACTTAAAGTCACCGGTACAAACAATTTTACCTTGAGGTGTATGGATGACAATACCGAGAGGTTCTGGAATTGAGTGAGTAGTGCGGAAGAAGGTCACGCTCATATTTTTGAAAGTAAGCTCTGTATTAGCATTAATTTCATAGAGTTGTGCATCACGAAGTAGTCCGTGTTCTTCCAATTTTCCTTTGATAAGAGCAAGAGCAAGTGGTCCTGCATAAATTGGGATATTTGCCTGTTTAAGAAGGAAGGGGATCCCACCAATATGGTCTTCGTGACCATGGGTAATGACTAGTGCCTTTACACGATCAACGTTTTCAACGATGTAAGAATAGTCCGGGATAACATAGTCGATTCCGAGAAGATCATCCTCGGGGAATTTAATACCCGCATCGACGATGATAATCTCATCTTGGTATTCAATACCATAGGTATTTTTACCGATTTCCCCCAAACCACCAATCGCATAAACCCCAACTTCTTCAGGTTTTAGATTGATTTTTGATGCCATGGTCTTAGAACTCCGTTACTTCAAAAACGCCTGTTTCTTTTTCGTATTCAAGGGCTTTTTCTGAAAGGAGCTCGATGAATTCGATGTTATAGGCAGTGTTTTTTTCGATGATTTGACGAGCTTGGATACGTCCCTCAAGTTCAGTTTCTGCATCGATATCTAGGTAGAGTGATTTTGTCTGTTCACGGCGTGGATTACGCTCTTTAGTTTCTTGGTAAAAGACTTTATAAATCATGGTTTTCCTTTCTTTCCAAAAGGCTCTGCCATTCTATAAAAAAACCGGTCAAGTTAATCTTTCTATGATTTACTTGACGTTATGATATTCACTTTATGAGTAATAGCTAGTAGCCTTGATTCGTTTAACAATTATTATTATTGTACCATAAGATAGGGGCTAGATAAAGAAAATGGCGGAAAAAGTTGGAAAATGTTCGTTTCTGGGAAACAGTGACTTGTGTTATAATAGAAAAGCATAAAAGGAAACAAGGAAAAAAGATGAAAATATTAGCATTTGATACTTCTAGCACAGCTTTATCAGTAGCCTTGTTAGAAGATGAGAAACTAGTGGCAGAGTCAACTGTCACAGTAAAAAAGAACCACAGTATTAGTCTAATGCCAACCATTGATTTTTTAGTTGCTCAGGCAGGCTGGCAACCGTCTGATTTAGAACGTATTGTGGTTGCACAGGGTCCTGGATCCTACACAGGGCTTCGTGTGGCTGTCGCAACAGCTAAGACTTTAGCTTATGCCCTCGACATTGATTTGGTGGGAGTTTCAAGCCTACAGGCACTGACAGACCTTTCGGTTGACGGTGTTGTGATTCCTATCATGGATGCCCGTCGTAATAATGTTTACGTTGGTTTTTATGAAAATGGTCAGGCCCTCGTCCCAGATTGCCATGCATCTTTTGTAGATGTTCTGGAGCAAGCTAAAACTTTTGAAAAGGTGACATTTGTCGGTGAAGTGGCTAATTTTGTGGATCAGATTAAGGAAAGCCTTCCAGAAGCAACTATCTTGTCCAGCCTTCCGTCTGCCCAGTTAATTGGTCGTTTAGGCTTGTCCTTGCCTTCTGTTGATGTGGATGCTTTTGTTCCACATTACTTGAAGCGAGTTGAGGCGGAGGAGAATTGGCTTAAGACGCATGAGGAGACTAACCGTGACAACTACATCAAGCGCGTCTAGATTGAGTAGCCATGAGCAAGCTCAACTGATTTATCAGATTTTGTCGGATGTTTATGACAAATCTCCGTGGACGATAGAACAAGTGGTAGCAGACTTGGCTTTGGATACGACGGAGTATTTCTATGTTTATGATCAGGAAGAAGTTGTTGGTTTTTTAGCCCTTCAAAATTTGGTGGGTGAGCTTGAGGTGACCAATATCGCCGTTTTAAAAGCTTATCAGGGGCGTGGTTATGCTAGTCAGCTGATGAATCATTTGGAAGAGCGTAGTGAGCCTATATTTCTAGAAGTGAGGGCTTCAAATCAAGTCGCTCAGGCACTTTATAGAAAATTTGGTTTTGAAAGTCTAGGAATTCGGAAAAATTATTATCATGAGCCTCAAGAAGATGCAGTTATCATGAGGCGAGAGGAAGTCTAATGGCAGATAGATATATTTTGGCAGTGGAGAGCTCATGTGATGAGACTTCAGTTGCCGTTTTGAAAAATGAGAAAGAACTTTTAAGTAATATTATTGCCAGTCAGGTGGAAAGCCATAAACGATTTGGTGGTGTTGTTCCTGAGGTGGCTAGCCGTCACCATGTGGAAGTGGTAACTCTTTGCATTAAAGATGCCCTTTCTGAGGCGGGAATTACTGCTGAACAACTAGATGCTGTAGCAGTAACCTATGGTCCTGGTTTGGTCGGGGCGCTCTTGGTCGGGATGGCAGCAGCTAAGGCCTTCGCTTGGGCACACGGATTGCCTTTGATTCCAGTTAATCATATGGCTGGGCATCTTATGGCAGCGCGTGAGGTTCAAGAATTGGAATATCCCCTCTTAGCGCTTTTGGTGTCTGGAGGGCACACAGAGTTGGTTTATGTGTCAGAACCGGGAAATTACAAGATTGTTGGTGAGACACGTGATGATGCAGTTGGTGAGGCCTATGACAAGGTCGGGCGTGTGATGGGGTTGACCTACCCAGCCGGGCGTGAAATTGATGAGTTAGCTCATAAAGGGAAAGATGTTTATGATTTTCCACGTGCTATGATTAAGGAAGACCACTTGGAGTTTTCATTTTCAGGCTTGAAGTCAGCTTTCATCAATTTACATCACAACGCAGAGCAAAAGGGTGACGTTCTAATTAAAGAAGACCTTTGTGCTTCTTTCCAAGCTGCTGTGTTGGATATTCTCCTAGCTAAGACTAAGAAAGCCTTGGAGCGTTATCCTGTCAGGACACTTGTTGTTGCAGGTGGCGTGGCAGCTAATCAGGGCTTACGAGAACGTTTGGCTGAAGAAATCACAGATGTAGATGTGGTTATTCCGCCTTTCCGTCTTTGTGGTGACAATGCTGGTATGATTGCTCTAGCAGCCGCTATTGAATGTGATCAAAAACATTTTGCTGAGTTGGACTTGAATGCAAAACCAAGTCTAGCCTTTGCAGGATTTGAAGAATAAGAAGAGCCTCTTACTAGTTTGGTAAGAGGTTCCTTTAGAAAGGAATTGAGTGTGTCTGACTTTCGTTTAGGTGTAAAAGCCGCGGTACCGACAGCTTTAGGCTATGTAGCTATTGGCCTAGCCTTTGGTGTTGTAGCAGCTGCTTCGGGTCTATCAGCCCTTGAGGTTGGCCTCATGTGTGCCTTGGTCTATGGTGGCTCGGCCCAGTTTGCCATGTGTGCCTTAGTAGTTGCAGGAGCTGGTCTAGGTGAGTTAACCTTGACTGTTTTCTTGGTTAATTTGCGTAACATGTTGATGAGTTTACATGCAACGACGATTTTTACAAAAACAAGTCTCTGGAATCAGCTGGGAATTGGTAGTCTGATTACGGATGAAAGTTATGGTGTCTTGTTGGGAGAATATGTGCATCATAAAGATATTCCTGCTAACTGGATGCATGGTAACAATATTTTCAGCTATCTGGTTTGGATTGTATCATCAGTTATTGGTTGTTTGATTGGTTCCATGATTCCTAATCCTGAGCTTTTTGGTTTGGATTTTGCTTTGATTGCCATGTTTATAGGTTTGTTAAGTAGTCAGATTGATGCCTTGTTAGGGGAAGGCGTGCGTAAGCTACTCTTGATTTTACTATCTATTGCTGTGGCTTATCTGAGCTTTAGTGTCGTCTTGTCGGAATCTTTGGCTGTTTTAGTGGCTACTTTGGTTGGATGTAGTGTGGGGGTGATGTGTGATGGCCGTCAATGAATTTATTCTCATTGCTATTCTACTTGGGTTTGTGGTCAGCTGGCTTCCTCGTGTGCTCCCCTTTATTTTAGTGAAATACAAGGGCTTACCAGATATCGTTGTTCGTTTTTTGCACTACTTACCAGTTTCTATCCTCTTTGCCTTGATTCTCTCTAGTCTCACGACTGAGAAGATTGGTCACTTGCCACAGTTTAAGTGGATGGAAATACTGGCTACTGTGCCAACGGTAATTGTAGCATTTAAGAGCAAAAATCTGCTCTATGCAGTAATCGTCGGTATAATATCTATGGCCCTGATTCGTTTCGTATTTTAGCAAATGAAAAGACTTGGAGTTGCTCTTAGTGAGTCGCTTTCCAAGTCTTTTTTAGTTATTGTTAAAAAAGGCAGCAATATCGTCTTCACTGAGACCAATCATTGGATCTATAGTTGACCAATTTTCTTCAGTTAAACGATAGTTTTCTTCTGTTTGCACAGGTTTGTTAACAGACTTATCCACAGGTTGTGAATAAGTGTTAACAAGATCTGGGGATGGATTGATATTTTCAGAGAAGTCTTTGTTTTCAAGGGTTTCTGAGGGGTCGTTGTTTTTCGTTTTTGTTTGATTGGAGGCGCCTGTTGCCTCGTTTTTAACAGTCTTTTCGACAGACTTATCAACAGCTTGTGTATAAGTTTGTTCAAAACGTTGGATGAGATAAGTATTCCGTTTAGCTCCTTCGTTGCGAACGGCATAATCAAAGGCTGCGATTTCCCCTAACATGACTAGCTTACTCTTGGCGCGTGTGATAGCGGTGTAGATGAGGTTACGTTGTAGCATACGTCCACTTTGTCGTGTGATGGGAAGGATAACGACTGGGAACTCACTCCCTTGGGATTTGTGGATTGACATAGCATAGGCCAGAGTAATCTTATTCCATTCGTTACGAGGATAGATAACCTCATTGCCATCAAAGGACATGTAAATTTCGTCCTGCTTGCTTTCAGTATATTTACCAGGAATGAGATCAGTAATGATGCCGATGTCGCCATTGAAGACATTGAGTTCGGTATCGTTGACCAGATGGAGAATTTTGTCGTTCTTACGGAAGAAAATATCATTAAAGGCAAACTGATTGGCCTTTTCTTGAGGATTAAGTAGATCCTGCATAATGGTATTGAGATTGTTAATACCAGCCTGTCCTCGATACATGGGAGCTAGAATCTGCACATCCTGAGCAGCGATCCCGCTCTTTATAGCGGCAGAGACAATTTTAGGAACCATCTGTGGAATATGGTTGGCATTGGCCTCAAAGTAAGAGCGGTCAGCCTTTTTCTCTGTGAAATCAGCGGGTAATTGGCCTTGGCGCATCTGACTAGCTAAAGTAACGATGGTGGAATCCTCGGATTGTCTGAAAATTTTGGTCAGAGAAACCTTAGGCAAGTTATCAATCTGCAAAAGGTCAGCCAAGACCTGGCCAGGGCCTACGGAAGGCAGTTGGTCTTGGTCACCCACAATGATGACTTGGGTTGAATCAGAGATACTTTCAAAAAGTTGATTGGCCAACCAAGTATCAACCATAGAAAACTCATCGATGATAATCAAGTCGCAATCGAGATAGTCCTCCAAGGTCTTGAAATCGTCCTCGCTATTGAGTCCCAAATGTCTATGGATAGTGGCGCTAGGGAGTTGGGTGAGTTCGTTCATCCGACGAGCAGCCCGTCCCGTTGGTGCCGCTAAAATAATAGGCAAGTCAGACTTTTTGACATCTAGACCATGAAGGTCGGCATAGGTTTTAATAATTCCATTAATAACGGTGGTTTTCCCTGTTCCGGGACCTCCTGTCAGGATGAAGACCTTGCTTTGTAGGGCTTTGATAATGGCATCTTTTTGAACCTTATCATAAGTAATACCAAGTTCCTCTTCCACCTCTTCAAGGCTTGCTTGGATTTTGTCCTCTGCACTGATGTCAGGTTGGTCTTTCATGATACGAGTTAGGTGGGTATAGATGCCCTGTTCCGCAAAATATAGGGTATTATCAAAGATTTTAGTCTCTACATTTTGCACTTTATCCTCTTGGATGAGATTGGTTAATTCCTTAGCGACCAAGGCAGGGTCAAGTTCAATTTGACGAGCACTTTCCAAAAGTATGATAGTTCGTTCAAGCAAGGCTTTGGCTTCGATATAGGTGTCGCCTTCTTCCATACTGGCTTCTAGCAGACAATGAATCAAGGCAGCTCGTAAACGCTCAGGAGCATCACTAGCAATTCCTAAGCGTTCGGCTAGTTGGTCAGCTATTTTAAATCCGATTCCTTGAACTTCCTCTACCAAGAGATAAGGGTGTTCTTCGATAAGGTTGAGCGATTCTTCCTTATATTGGTTGAAAATTTGTGAGGCAGCTTTTGGTGTGAGTCCATAGCTGGAAAGTTTGGACAAGATTTGCTCGGTTCCATAGTTGATTTTTAACTTTGCAACGAAGGCTTCTCGATTGACCTTGGACAGATTAGGAATCTGTTCTAATTTGCTCGGATCCTCGAGAATCTTGTCAATAGGGTCTTCACCATAAATCTCGACAATACGCTCAGCTGTTTTCTTACCAATCCCCTTAAAATTGTCGCTAGCGAAATACTTGATAAGACCGCTGGCAGAAGGTTTTGACCGTTCGTAGCGTGTCATTTGGAGTTGTTCACCATATTTGGGATGATTGGTTAACTGACCCCAGAAGGTATAATCTTCACCTTCCATGACATCTCCCATGGTTCCGGTAACAATGATTTCATAGTCCTCAAAATCACTGTCTGTTTCGTCAATTTCTAAGAGAAGGATACGAAAAAAATTACTAGCGTTTTCGAAAATGACGCGTTCGATAGTTCCTGAAAAATAAAATTCTTGCATGTGTTTTTCCTAGATACATAATAAGGCTGGGTTCCCCCAACCTTATCTTATTTAGTGTTTTTAGTTGTCCTCAACGGTACCAATTTTATTAAGTGGCCAGAAGCGGAATTTAACTTCCCCTACAAGAGCACTCTTGTCAAAGTAACCAACTACTCGACTATCTTTGGAAACAATACGGTTGTCCCCAAGTAGGAAATATTTGCCTTCAGGAACAGTGACAGAGAAGGTCGTGTTACCGTCAGCATTGGTTGTAAAGGCCTTGGCATCCTTAGCTAGTTGTTGGAAGTATCCACTCTTGCTCTTGTCATCGTTGTAAGCATATTCTTTTTGTAGTTTATCCTTGGCAAAGGCAGCTTGGAATTCTTTGAGGTATTCTTCCTTGACTTCTTTACCGTTGACAGTAAGTTTATCATTTTGATAGGTAATGGTATCACCTGGCATACCGATGATACGTTTGACGATTTGTTTCGTCTTACCGTCTTCGACTTCCTTGGCAACGACAATATCGAAGCGTTCAATGGATGTGTGTTTCAAAACGATAACACGTTGATTATTGGCTAGAGTAGGATCCATTGAGTGGCCGTCAACCTGGACAGGGAGCCAAAGGAAGAGGCGAGTCAAAAGGAAAAATGTGATAAAGAGGATAAAGAGTCCCCATTCACGAAGTAAAATGAGGAAGTATTGGGTCCATTTGTTTTTCATAGTTAAGGCCTTTCAGGGTTATTTTAAGCGTTGGTAGGCTTTTTTGGTATTGGCGAAATGATATTTAGCAGTAGCTTGGAGAGCCTGATCTCCGTAGGCTTGAAGAAGCTTAGCTGCGACCTGGTCAGATTTAGCACCAGCACCTGAAGGAAGGGTGTAGCCAACCTCTTGGCTGAGTTTGTCCAGATTTTCCAGGAAGAGATTGCGAGCGATGATAGAGCTCACCGCAACAGCTAAGTATTTCCCCTCAGCCTTTTCTTCTAAAGTGATAGGAAAGTCAAAGCTATTGCGTTCATTCTTGAGGTATTTCTGATAATTTTTCTCACTGGTGAAGGCATCAATGACAATCTTATCTGGTTTAGCACCTGATTGTAACAATAGGAAGATAGCCTGATTGTGGAGAGCTACTTTAACGGACACAGCATTATGACTCTTACCGTCTCCGACCACTTCATTGTACTTTCTAGGCGAAAGAAGAAGTGCCTTGTGAGGAATTTTCTCCTCCAATATAGGTGCAATCTGACGAATCTTGATATCATTAAGATTTTTAGAATCATCGACCCCAAGAGATTTTAAAAAGGCATGGTCAGCTGGGGTAACTAGACTAGCTACAACAGCTAGACCACCAAAATAGGAGCCATTTCCGACTTCATCTGATCCAATTAGGGCTAGGTTTTGCCCATCAGGTGAATGCTTAGGTTCAGCTTGGTATCCAAAACGGCTAGCCAAGACTTCTGGCTTAGCTCCTTGGAAAGTTACCTTTCCTGAAGTATAGGCGATGACACTTATTCCATCGACCTTGGCTGAAAAACTTGCATAAGGATTTTTAGTCGCAGTTGCATAGTTTGCTAGGTCCTTTTGGAGTGTCGAAATCTGCTCTGCTGTCATTTTTAATACGATTGTGCCCATGAAATCTATTTTAGCACAAAAAAGGAGAATTGGTAGATATTTTACAGACTCGGAATCCCTGAAAATTATTTTTCTAGAGAAGTGCAAAGTCTAAAATTTACGAAAGTTAAAATTTAGGATATAATGATTAGAAAGAGAATGCCTAACCATGCTCTTTTTTCCACAATTAGAGAAAATGGGTTGGCATTTAAGTATCGAACACGCCTCAGAGTAAGTGTCTGAATCTTGCTAAAAATGGCGATATACAAGCAATAATATAAGGAGAAGCTGCGGTGGAATATCCATGACCACCATTGATTGGCAGCTAACAAGCAAATGGCAAATAAGAACCGTTACAAATTTCATTTTGGAGAGAAGAACCTCACGCTAACAACTGATAAGGACAACCTATTCATGGAAGAGGTGGAGCGTGTTGCCCACGAGAAATATAAAATTATCAAAGAGCAGATGAAAAATGCTGACAATGAAACAATCGCTATCCTAATGGCTATCAATTCTCTGTCAACTCAGTTGGAACGCGAAATTCAAGTTGAAGATATGGAAAAAGAGTTGGCAACGTTGAGAGCTAAGCAACTTGAGCAGCTCAAGGTTAAGGCGACAGCTACAAATGACGATGAGGATGACGCATGATTGGACTCCTTGTCTTAGCCATTATGGCTTGGAATTTCTACATTGGCTACCGTCGAGGCCTCTTTATGCAAGCTTATTACGTGGTTTCAGTCATTATCGCCATGTGTGTGGCGGCCTATTTCTACCGGTCGCTAGGAGAGGCTATCAATCTTTGGGTACCTTATACCAATCCAACCAAGGATGCTAGTATAGCTTTCTTTAAAGATCAGAACATCTTTTCACTTGACCGTGTCTATTATGCGGGCGTTGCTTATTTTGCTATCTACTGTATAACCTATTATGGCTTACGCTTTCTTGGTATTTTCTTCCACTTTGTGAGAATTGAGCGACTTGATCAAAGACGTTACCAAGTGGTAGGTGGCGTCTTGGCCACCTTAGTGAGTCTTGTGCCTTTGACTATGTTGGGGAATATTCTTGCGACTGTTCCTATGAACAACATTCAAACGCTCTTGTCATCGAGCTGGGTTTTACGTATCTTGATTAATGGCTATTTTCCAGTTAGTCAGATTATCCAGCATTTGTGGACAAGTGTGATATAGAAAAAAGAAGTCTTCCTTGATTAAGAGAGACTTTTTTTGTTCTTTGTTTTGGTAGGATATGAAAAAGACCGGACACAAGGTCCCAGTCTTTCTTAACTATTTTTACCCTAAGGTTGCAATGGTACATCCGGAACCACCGGCACTTTGTGGGGCATATTCAAAACTTTTAACATGGCGATGACGGCGGAGATATTTGGTAACAGCATCACGGATGACACCTGTACCAATACCGTGGATGATGTCCACCTGACTCATGTTATTAAGTAGGGCTTGGTCAATAAAGGCATCAAGCTCTTGCATAGCTTCTTCGTAACGTTTCCCACGAAGGTCCAGACGGGCACGAGGACCGCCAGATGCCTTTTTGGCTTTTTTAACCACGTTAATTTGTTTCTTCTTAGGTTGTTGGGCTTCCACTTGGGCACGAACAAGAGTGAATTCATCCGCCTTGAGTGTCATCTTGATGAGACCTACCTGGGCTTCCCAGTTACCATTTTTGGCTTGACTGGTAAGCGTACCACGTTGACCATAGGCGGTAACAATGATATCATCTCCGATACGAGGGGCACGCGCAGCCTTTTCTTTCTTGGCCTTACGAAGAACCTTATTCTTAGAGAGGTCCACTTGTGGGGCAAGTTTCTTGAGTTTTCCTTTGGCGTCAATAACTTCATGAGGTTTGAGTTGACTCTTATCGTGGAGATTTTTGAGAATACTATCGCTCTCAGCCAAAGCTGTATCCACCATATCCTGAATTTCTTTTTGAGCCTTTTCGAGTTCCTTGTCGTACTCATGGGAGAATTCGTTATAGAGTTTCTTGACCGCACGGTTGAATTTAAGGTTCTCTTGCTCAACGTCCTTGATGTGTTCCAGACGTTTTTGTGTTTCCACAGTTTGGGCTTCAAGTTGCTCGATGATACGGTTGACATCACTATCAGTATCCGTGAGGTTTTCTGCCTCTTTGACAATAATTTCATTCAAACCGAGGCGGCGAGCAATCTCAAAGGCGTTAGAGCGACCAGGAACTCCCTGCATAAAACGATAGGTAGGGCTTAAAGTCGTTGTGTCAAACTCCATGCTGGCATTTTCCACATGTTGCGTCTCAATCCCATAGGCCTTAAGCTCAGGATAGTGAGTAGTAGCCATGGTTTTAATCTGGCTCAAACGGAGGTGCTCTAGGATTGCCATGGCTAGACTAGCCCCTTCCTGAGGATCAGTACCAGCCCCAAGCTCATCGACTAAGACAAGACTGTTGCTGTCGGCAGCGTCCAGAATCTCGACAATGTGGGTCATGTGACTAGAGAAAGTTGACAAACTCTGTTCGATAGACTGTTCATCTCCGATGTCCGCAAAAATCTCTTGGAAAATGGCTACACGACTACCCTTATCAGCCAAAATTGGAAGACCAGATTGAGCCATCAGTTGTGCTAATCCCAGAGTTTTAAGCATGACCGTTTTACCACCGGTATTGGGACCTGTAATGACAATGGCTGTGAGGTCCTCATCAAAGCGTAAATCGTTGGCTACTGGATTGACCAAAAGAGGGTGACGAACGTTAAGCAGTTGGAGTGTTTGGTTGTCACTAATCTTTGGAATAACTGCCTTTTTATCCTGGAGATAGAGGTATTTTCCTCGAATAAAGTCCATGTGACCCAAAATCCAAGCGTTGTTAGCGATAGCAGCAGCTTGTGGACGGAGTTGATCAGACAATTCATGCAGGATACGGGCCATCTCATGACGTTCGTCTGCACGTAATTGTGTAATTTCTTCGTTAAGTTGGATAACGGCGCGTGGCTCGATATACACTGTGTTTCCAGAGCTTGAGATGTCATGCACAACCCCAGCAATACGGTTACGGTAGGTATTTTTGACAGGCAGCACTGAACGACCATTACGACTAGCAATCAAATTCTCAGCCAACATGTGGCCAGATTTCTTGAGAATGTCTTGCAAGGTCTGGCGAATGGCATCATCACAAGATTTGAGTTGACGACAGATATTTTGCAACTCAGGGCTAGCAAAATGCTCAATGAAACCACCGTCATTGATACTTTGAAGACTGCCTTGTAGACTTGGGAAGGCCTCAATATTTTCGAAAAGACGTTTAAGAGCGACGAGCTCAACATTTTCAAGGTCAGCGTAGAAGCGACCAAGGTCAGCCGAAGCTTGCAGCACCTTCTTGATGGCAATAAGCTCCTGGATATTGAGGTCAGCATCCAGTTCCAAGCGACGTAAGGGCTCAGAAATATCTCGCAAGCTACCAATGGCAAAGCTATGGTGCTCTACGAAAATCTCTGCCATTTCTTGGATTTCTGTAAATTGATTTTGAATTCTTTCTGGATTGGTCATAGGCACCAAGTCACGTAACTCCGCCTGAGCCTGTTCGGTCTGCAGGTATTCTGTGAACTGGTCCTTGACCTTGTTAAATTCTAATTGGTCTAAAATCTTTGTGTTCATAGCTTCTATTATAGCACATTTGCCTATGGGGCGTGGAGGAGGGAAATGCCTGAGGTCGTTTTATCAGTGAACTTTTGTCATCAGATGTTGACTAGCTATTTTTACAAAAGAGTCTCCCTAAAATAAGAGGTTTTCAATCAAAACCAATGCTCTCATCTATGCTATAATAAACCTATGACTAATCAGAAAAAATTACTCCTAATTGACGGTTCATCCGTTGCCTTTCGTGCTTTTTTCGCACTTTATAATCAAATTGACCGTTTTCGTAACAATAGTGGCCTTCATACCAATGCCATTTATGGCTTCCACCTCATGTTGGACAACCTGCTTGAGCGTATCCAACCGACTCATGTCTTGGTAGCCTTTGATGCTGGAAAAACAACTTTCCGTACAGAGATGTTTGCGGACTATAAGGCTGGTCGTGCCAAGACACCAGAGGAATTCCGTGAGCAGTTCCCTTATATCCGTGAGATGTTGGCTGCACGTGGTATCGCCTATTATGACCTGGCTCAGTACGAGGCAGACGACATTATCGGTACCTTGGCTAAGATGGCTGAAAATACCAGTGAGGACTATCAAATTACTGTTGTCTCTGGGGATAAAGACTTGATTCAGCTGACTGACGAAAATACTGTCGTTGAAATTTCGAAGAAGGGTGTGGCTGAGTTTGAGGCCTTCACACCTGACTACCTCATGGAGAAAATGGGGATTACCCCTGCGCAATTCATCGACCTTAAGGCTCTCATGGGTGATAAGTCCGATAATATTCCAGGGGTTACTAAGATTGGTGAAAAGACTGGTCTCAAGCTCCTCTTGGAACACGGTTCCCTTGAAGGTATCTATGAGCATATTGATGAGATGAAGAAGTCCAAGATGAAGGAAAATCTCATCAATGATAAGGAGCAAGCCTTCCTTTCTAAAACTCTGGCGACCATTGATACCCAGTCTCCTATTGAAATTGGCTTAGATGATACGGCCTTTGCGGGACCTGACCTTGAAAAATTGGCAGCCTTTTATGACGAAATGGGCTTTGTTCAGTTCAAAAATGCCCTAGGTGGCGAGGCTGTGCCACAAGATTTTGATGTGGCCTACGTAGAGCCTAGTCAAGTGACAGAAGATCACTTTAGCTCTGAAGATTTCTTCTATTTTGAAATCCTTGGTGACAATTATCACACAGAACCTATCATCGGTTTTGCTTGGGGGAACGACAAGCAGATTTATGCGTCTACAGATACAGACCTACTTAAATCAGAGGCATTCCAGGCAGCTCTTTCAAAAGCTGTTAATATCTACGATTTCAAGCGTAGTAAGGTCCTTTTGAACCATCTAGGTATTGACTTACCTACGGCTAATTTTGATGCCCGTCTGGCCAAGTATCTGCTCTCAACCGTTGAAGACAATGAATTGTCAACCATTGCCCGCCTCTATACGGACCTACCGTTGGAAACAGATGAAGTGGTCTATGGCAAGGGAGCTAAACGTGCGGTTCCTGAAAAAGATGTCTTGCTCAGCCACCTGGCTAAAAAAGTCAAGGTCCTTCAGGTCGCTAAGCCGGTCATGCTTGAAAAATTGGCTGAACACGGCCAATCAGAGCTTCTCTTTGACATGGAGTTACCACTGGCAAATGTGCTAGCTAAGATGGAAATCGCTGGTATTAAGGTCAAGGGGCAAACCCTTAACGAGATGGCAGTGGAAAACCAAGTAGTCATCGATAAATTGACCCAAGAAATCTACGAAATGGCGGGCGAGGAGTTCAATATTAACTCGCCTAAACAGTTGGGTGTTATCCTCTTTGAAAAGATGGGGTTACCTTTGGAATACACTAAGAAAACCAAGACCGGTTACTCAACAGCTGTGGATGTTCTTGAACGTTTGGCACCAATTGCTCCAATCGTAGCTAAGATTTTGGAGTACCGCCAAATCACTAAACTTCAGTCTACCTATGTCTTGGGGCTTCAGGATTATATCCTTGGGGATGGCAAAATCCATACCCGTTATGTGCAAGATTTAACTCAGACAGGGCGTCTGTCATCAGTGGATCCCAACTTGCAAAATATCCCTGTTCGCTTGGAGCAAGGTCGTCTCATTCGTAAGGCCTTTGTCCCATCGACTGAGGATGCAGTGCTTTTAAGCTCGGATTACTCACAGATTGAGTTGCGCGTGCTTGCCCATATTTCGGGAGATGAGCATTTGATTGCAGCCTTTAAAGAGGGAGCAGATATCCATACCTCTACAGCCATGCGTGTCTTTGGTATTGAAAAGCCAGAGGATGTCACACCTAACGACCGTCGTAATGCAAAGGCTGTTAACTTCGGGATTGTTTATGGCATTTCTGATTTTGGTCTTTCTAACAACCTTGGCATTAGCCGTAAGAAGGCCAAGGAGTATATCGACACCTACTTTGAACGTTATCCTGGTATCAAGGCCTATATGGATAATGTGGTTCGTGAAGCCAAGGATAAGGGCTACGTAGAAACTCTCTTCCACCGCCGTCGTGAGTTGCCAGATATTAATTCTCGTAACTTTAACGTCCGCAACTTCGCAGAGCGTACAGCTATCAACTCTCCTATCCAAGGAAGTGCCGCTGATATCCTCAAGATTGCTATGATTAACCTAGACAAGGCCCTGGTAGAAGGTGGCTATAAAACTAAGATGCTCCTCCAGGTACACGATGAAATCGTTCTTGAGGTGCCAAACGATGAACTTGTAGCGATGAAAGCCTTGGTTAAAGAAACCATGGAAGCTGCAGTTGAACTCGCTGTCCCTCTCATCGCAGATGAGAATGACGGCCGCACATGGTATGAGGCAAAGTAACACATGAAAGAAAATTTTCCATTTACCTACTTTCTCTTGCGCTACATGCTAGGATTTCTGTCCGTTGTCCTAGCTATCGTAGCAGTATTGGTGATTATCACCTACTTTATGACCAAGTAGAAATAGACAGATAAAAGCTGGACTGAGGTCCGGCTTTTTTGCCTATTGAAAACCACCAGATATGCTAGTGGTTCCGAAAAGTTTTTAACGATGTATCAAAAAAGTCCCCCCTAAAGTGTTATATTAGATAGGGGTTCCCGACCAGTAGCTAATATACTAATGAGACTTGCTAGTCGGGTCAGCTAGCAAAGGTGGTGCTGAAGTGGAACTATTCGGTGGTTTTTTAAGCCTTGGCCGGTAGCAGAGGCTTTCATCCGAAGAGCAAGTTACAAGTTCTAATCTATGAACTTAGAAAGGAAGGAATAACTTAGAACAGCTCTCAAATAAATTTGGAATAAACATTTCTAATTTTAGTTATATAATTAAATTGATTAATCGTTAACCTTTATTTTATAATTAGATAAACAAATTTGAATTTCTGGAGTAGTAGTGCAATGAAAAAGGATAAATATAAGAATTTGATTTTCGCATATACGGTTTTATATACATTTGTAACGGTGCTAAACAGCATTTTGTATTTATATAACGGAATATATGAGGATCCGAGCGGAAACTGGCACGAAATAGACAGAGCAATCATAGTTTTAATAGGTGTAGTGGCATATGCTCTTGTTACAGAGCTGATTATAAAGCCTATGGTTCTAAGATATGCAGTTTCGTACATACCGACAGTTTTGCTTGCATTTTTTTATGTATGGTCTACGAGCTTTAGAGAAAATTTAGCTCAGTCCGCGTATATGGACATCTGGATAAATTTCACGTCTATGTTCGTTATATTTTGTATAGTCCATTTTATTGTGTACAAATGTAGAAAAAAGAAAGAGACAATGAAGTAAATTAATTCCAATTTATAGGATTGTATACGGCAAAGGTAGCAATTGAATATGGTAAAATTACTGATGGCTTTTTTAAAGCAGGACTTGTGCCAAAAGAAGTTGGTCCTAGTGGTGGAACATTAGCATTTTTACCCAAAGGAGTATCTTTGACTGGTTCTGTAATGTCATCGCCAAATGAGAAAGCCGATGATCAGTCAGATAAAAGTAAGGATCGTATCTGGGGTGGGTAGTCACTTTATGGCACCACAGACGATAGTTATTTCTTCTACAAAGTAGACTAATGATTAACAAGCTGAAACTGAAACGTTTCGGCTTTTTTGTTTTCGTCATAGTGACATTTATGTCACTATTTTTTATTGGCCGTATTACCTATAATAGAACCATAACTGAGAACAGCGACAGGAGTTCTTAATAAAAAGGAGTGTCGTACTATGATTGAATTTTTGATGTCAAAAAATGTGACTTATTTGGAGTTGTTTTATATCTTTTTGGGAGTAGTTCTTTCAAAGGTATACCTTGCTTTGCGTGGCCGGAAGCACGCTAAACGTGACGTATAACAAAAAGGGTAGCACTCAATGCTATCCTTTTTTGCTGTCTTCATAAGTTTTAATCATTTTCTTTTGTGGTGTGGCCATTGGGAACTGGTCGAAGTCCTCAGCCGCTACCCAGCATAACTCCTTATCGGTAGTGAGTTTGTCGTCATTGACGCTACCTTCTACCATCTCGATGGTCCATTTTTGGTGGCTGAAGGTATGTTTTACAGGTGTAAAATCATTGTTCGTCCACTCTGGATTAAGGGCATAATTTTCTTCAAAAATAGCCTTTTGAGAGACTGTCTCGAGAATATAATCATCCTTTTCAAAAAGGCTGAGTTGTTGACCAATAAAGTCCGTTTCCATGATAGGGAAGGACCAGAAACCACCTAGCAGACGTCCCTCGATATTTTTTTCGAGCAGAAATTCACCCTTTGCATTTCTGATAATAAAAGCTTGAATTTGCATAGGTTTAGGCTTCTTCTTAGGCAATTTGATAGGGTACTTGTCATAAGTTCCATTGAGATAGGCTGCACAGAAAAAGCGAATAGGGCTTTCGTCTGGTCTTGGATTTTTAGCCGATTCGATATCGGTCCCAAGGTCCATAAGCGCCTGATTAAAGTCCCCTGGACGGTCAGGGTCAATCAAAATGTCCATAATCGCTTGGAAAATCTTACGATTTTTGGCGTCTCCAATATCGTAATTAACCTCAAAGAGACGAGCCATGACTCGCATAACATTACCATCAACAGCGGGTTCTGGGAGCCCAAAGGCGATGCTAGAAATAGCACCAGCAGTATAGGGCCCGATGCCCTTGAGTTTGGCAATATTGTCATAAGTATCTGGAAACTGACCATCAAAGTCATCCATGATTTGTTTAGCAGCCTTTTGCATGTTTCGGACACGTGAATAGTAACCTAACCCTTCCCAAGCTTTGAGAAGCTTCTCTTCTGGAGCTTCAGCCAAATCTTTAACTGTTGGAAACCAGTTTAAAAAGCGCTCGTAATAGGGAATGACAGTCTGAACCTGGGTTTGTTGTAGCATGATTTCACTGACCCAGATATAGTAGGGATTTTTAGTTCTTCGCCACGGTAGGTCTCGTTTCTCTCGATCGTACCAGTCCAGGAGGGTACGACGAAAAGAGGCGATTTTCTCAGCATCCCACATGACAATGCCGTATTCTTTTAAATCTAACATGTCTCTATTGTAGCAAAGAAATCTTTTTTCAAAAAATTATGCGTTTTTCTGTTAAAAAGATTGACAAAAGTAAGCGTTTACATTATACTAAGAGTGTAAAGAAGATAAGGATTCATCAAGGAGGTAAAAGCCATGGTGAGAGTCAATATTTCAAGGTACAAAAACGGAGACTGAGATCTCTAAACAAAACAGTAGGCAAAACAAATAACTTTATCAATCATCTCTGAGGAGCGTGACCGCATGACAGTAGGACGTTACAAGAACGGAGATTAATTCAGTCGCATAAAATAGCTACAAGGGAGTGATACCACCAGAAGTCGAAGGCTAAACTCAAATCTGTTAACTTAAGAAGAAGTGAGGTAAAGCTCATGAGAAATGTTAGTAGG
>NZ_KV831747.1:0-4179 GCF_001837205.1 Streptococcus sp. HMSC064D12 | reverse complement strand
GTAAAGCTCATGAGAAATGTTAGTAGGTATAAAATGGAGACACTTAGGTTGTTGCGTAAAATAGCCTAAGGAGTGATACCCATGCCACACGAAACGTAAATCCTATATTCTTAAGATGAACGAGGTGAGTTCATGAAAAATATCAGTAGGTATAAAAACGGCGATTAAAAATGTTGCATAAAATAGCTACAAGGGAGTGATACCACCAGAAATCGAAAGCTAAACTCAAGATTAACGTCAAAAAGTGAGGTAAAGCTCATGAGAAATGTTAGTAGGTATAAAAATGGAGACACTTAAGCTGTTGCGTAAAATAGCTTAAGGAGTGATACCGATGCCAAATGAGTAAACTATCGACAAAAGTTAAATGCTTAAATCTTGTAACAAAGTACCGAGGTGACGCTTATGTTGATGTTTGATGTAAGTCGTTATAAGAACGGCGACAAGTAGATCTCATTGAGTGGTCAATGGGGAGATAGGTCTCAAATCATACGAATCAGAGGTGATTACTATGATGATGAATTTAGGACGTTATAAAAATGGAGACACCTTAAGTTATTGCATAAAATAGCTTAGGGAGTGATACCAATGTAATAGAAAATTTACAATACATAAAAGTTATTTGTAAGTTGATGGAGGTAATCTATGATTGCTAGGTATAAAAATGGTGACACACAATGACTCCTCCTTATGAAAATATTTTTTACAAAATTCCAAAAGGATGTTCTAATGACAATTGAAGAATCTTAAAAGCTCATTCTAGCGTGTAAGAATGAGCTTTTTGATATGTTGAATTTTGAAAGTTACTTAATCCTTATTGTTTAACTGGACCTTTCGTAGGAGAGCCAGTCTTTTTTGTTCTTCGACTAGAGCCATAAAGATTTGGTATTGATTTTTAAGATGCGGCAGGAAGCTCTTAGGAATCTTGCTATCAAAGCTTAGGTTGTTCAGAAATATGGGGGCGCTACTGTCTCTATAGATTTGTCCTTGGAAGAAGTAGTTGTCGGTCACGATATCAATTGAGATACGTGATGAGCGCCATCGACGTTTGCGCATGTACTTGGGTTTCCAACGAATCTTAAGTTGTTGGTCCTTGATATACCACCCCATGATGTCTATTTTAGCGGTCTGTTTCGTTTTGTCATCACAGTAGGTTACTGGTACGCTTAGAACCTGTTGGCTTCTTGGTGAGGTTAAGAAGGGATGAAAATCAGGAATGAAGTCGTAGTCCTTGCTGGATACTTCCGAAAGACCGTTTTCTTCTCGTATTTTGCTACGACTGGCGTACTTGAAGAAGTCAAAACTCTTATCCTGTCTTTCTAGTCGATCAGCCTCTAATTGATATCTTGCCACCTGATCACCGATATTTTTAGTCGTCTTGAGGTAACGCATGATTTCTGCATCCTTGTAGTAAAGAGCGACGAGATTTTTTAGACGCTGACTAGGGTCCAGAGAGTGTAACTTGTCTGGAAAAGACAAGATTTGTATGCTATGAACAGAGGCCAAAGGGACAGCAGCGATGCCTGATAAGACCTTGTCTTGTTCAAAGAGGGAGACGGTATCAAAATGACTGGTATGTCCAAGCGAATGTCTTATGTCAACAACAAAGAGGTTATTGTCCTGTTTAAAAGTGATAATATAGGTATCACTCGGACCTAAGTTTTTAAGGTTATATTCTAGGGAAGTAATAGGAATATTATAGTAGTGGTTAAAGGTTGGAAGTCCTAGTTTTTCTCCTAATTTCTTTTTATGATAAAGCATTCTCTTATTTTAGCATGAAGTTTGACCGGAGAAAAGATGACGCATAGGGCTTAATTTTTTTATGAGGGAAAATTTCTAACTCTTTACGTATGTGTCCTGAATTGGGAGAATTAGATAAATAACATTAAGAGAACGTGGAAAGCGTTCTCTTTGTTTTTTCTCATACTAACTCTCGGAGGTTCAATTATGAAATCAAATCAGAAAAAATTACGTGCTAAACAAAGACAATCAAGAAATATGGTTATTGTGTCATTGATGAATGATACAGGATGGTCACGTGAAAAAGTAGTTGAATCTTTGAAGGAACTTGAAGAGTATAACTTGATTAAGTTTCCTAAACAAGGTGGTATGATGCTGAAAGTTGGGGAGGTAAGGTAATGGCTTACGGTAGAATTTCTTTAGAGCAGGCTTTGAATAGCGACAATTTCTATCAACTTCCAAAAGTGGTTATTAAATCTAAGTATTACCGCAAACTGAAAGCAGAAGCTAAGTTGATGTTTATGCTTTGCCGTGACCGTTTAAGTGCTTCGCTTGATAGCACTCGTAAAGGTGACTTACGATTCGTGGATGACTTGGGCGATATTTTTATTTATTACAACATTGAGGACTTGTCTGAAGACCTTGGTTGTGGTCGAGATAAAGTCATGAAGTTGAAAAAAGAGTTAATTAAATATGGGCTGATTGATGAAGTTAGACAAGGTTTAAATAAGGCTAATCGCATCTATGTCAAGAACGCTATCACAGATATTCAAATTCTTAATATGGAATTTGAGGAAGCTCAACAGCTCTTAAACCCAGTGAAATCAACGGAAGTCGAAAAAGCCGACTTCCGGAAGTCGGAAAATACGACTTCAAGAAGTCGTGAAATCAGACTTCAAGAAGTCGCAAATTACGACTCAACTTATACTAAAGTGAGTGAGATTAAAGAGAGTAATAATAAAGTCAGTCATTTTGATGATGATGAGGAAATGGCTCACTCTAGTCAAGATGATAAATATCAAAATACGCTAAACCGCAAAGTTGATGAAGCAACACAGTACGATAGAGATTATATTTGGGGACTTGTATATGACCGTCTAAGACAAGAGAGGTTCTCAAAAGCTTCAGCAGACTTTGTAATGCGCCACTTTGATGAACGTTATCAATACGCCCTGGAAAATATGCGTTACGCATCCTCTACAGAAAAAATTGCAGAATTTGTTTTTAATGGCATTCTAGCTGTTTTCAATCAAGAGAGACGAAAACAAGAAAATACGAATGGATGACCTGGCGAATATAACGCAAGCACCTTCTTGAGAAGCATGACCTGGATAAGTCGTTAAACTGTCACAAATGTTTTCAGGAGGTAGCAAAATGAAATTTGCTAACAAACTTATGCTTGCAGTCACTCTTCTTGGAGTGGGTGGTGCAACAATCAGTGCTGTTCAGCACAAGACAGGTGATAATGTTGCACACGCAGATACTCCAGTGAGACGTTACTATGAGTACCGCCGAATTCGTGGAAGACTCTATTACCGTAGTGTCCTAAAAGGCTATGCTAACGGAGTTGGATGGGTTTACGACAGCGTTGGCCCTTGGATTTCAACTGGTATGTAACAAGCTGCTTTAGCTTTGACCTTAGCAGGTCTTAAAACTGCTTGATGTTCCTTGAAAACTGAATAATAATCTTTCGTCCTGATTAGTGATACTCAAGGCATAAAATAAAGAAATGGGGGCGAAAGCGTAGCTAGTAGAAGTATATCTAGCGCCTGGTATCAAGTATAACAAAGGCACACTTACAGGAAGTAAGTGCTAACGAGGTAGGACCCACAGTTAAAATTGTGTGGTTGGTCAAGCGGGCCGTGGCTACCAGCCTTAATGAGTTCGAGGTGAACAAAGCTATAAACCTTACGTCAAAATGCAGATTTAACTATTTTGGGTTAAACAAAAGCAAAAAAAGGAGTTCGAAATGAATGATACTCTTTTGAGATTATCCGATCTCAGGCAACTCGGTCTTGAAGGTGGTGTAATGCTATATCTTCAAGACGGTACCGTTGCCAAATGTCGACCAAAGTTCGCAGCAATTCAAAAAAAAGAGCGAAAAAATGGACGACTTGTAAACGTGGAAGAGATTGTGCCTTTTGCAACTATATTTCAAGCAATATCAGTCGTTAAACGGAATAATTTAGTTATTGCAAGAAAATTTGTGCAAAACAACCAATCCTTCCTTCGCTTAAGCGGTGTCGGTTATCACCGCAAGGAAAAGAAAAGAGAGGTATGAGACTTTGAATAAAGCGAAATTTATTTCACTTATCTCAACAGCAGTGCTTGCAACTGCATCATCAGGGGTTTTCGCTGATGAAACAACGCCTGTTATTGACGGGTCAACTAGCCCAACGGTTAGCGTGACGCCTACTGTTCCAACAGACAAGGTTCCTGATA
>NZ_KV831746.1:0-282 GCF_001837205.1 Streptococcus sp. HMSC064D12 | reverse complement strand
CTTTTCAGAAGAGCTCGCTAATGCCTACAAACTTTATCAGCTTTTGCTTTTTCACTTTCAGGAGAAGAGGGTAGATGAGTTTTTTGAGTTAATAGAGGAGAACATGAGCAAGGTCAATCACTACTTTCAAACGGTCTTTAGGACTTTTCTTAGACACAAGCAATACATCAAGAATGCGCTAGAAACTGACTATTCAAACGCGAAACTCGAAGCGACTAACAAGTTGATTAAAGACATCAAACGGTTGGGCTTCGGTTTTAGAAACTTCATCAACTTTAAGAA
>NZ_KV831745.1:0-232 GCF_001837205.1 Streptococcus sp. HMSC064D12 | reverse complement strand
AGAATATATTCGTAATCAATTACAAGAAGACGTGGTAGCAGATCAGCTTAGTCTGTTTGAGGAGTATGATCCGTTTACAGGTGAGAAGAATAAAAGAAAGTAATCTTAAAGAGACCCGCTAGACGGGTCAGCTAGCAAAGGTGGTGCTGAAGGGAAACCATTCGGTAGGCCTTTAGGCCTCGGCCGGTAGCAGAGGCTTTCAGCCGAAGAGCAAGCCACCCGTTCTGATATG
>NZ_KV831744.1:38975-43944 GCF_001837205.1 Streptococcus sp. HMSC064D12 | reverse complement strand
ATTGTTCTCATTTTTAGATATACTCAAGTTGGCAAATACTGATATTTCCGGCTTCTTACCAATAAAAACTTGAGTTGTTGTTCCACCAACACCAGTTAATTGGCCATCTTTTTGAACATAATAAAGGTGAACATTATAAAGGCCTGTTGAGTTTTTATGAGCTGAAGCTTTAACGTTTACTGTGTAAGTTCCATTATTTTGACGGTTAGCCGTATACCAGATAATGTCATCTTGGCCATTAATTTCTGACCAAATTGGAACAGAGACTGTTTGAACACCATTTGGTGCTTTGACATTAGAGATGACAACATCAAAGCTACCAAGAGTTGGATTGTTATTAACAATAGAAATAGTCCCACTCAAATCGCCTTGAGTTGGATCTGCTTCGACACTGGCATTAGCAGTAAATCGTCCTGTGTAGTCCACGCTTTGGTCAAAGACATGTTTACCTGGCAAGAGATTAGCTGTAGCTGAAAATTGCCATGCACCAGTTTTGGCATTATAGCGCATGTTTTTAGCGCTCGTTGCTGTAAGACTTGACGATGGGTACTGGGCAACCCAGAAATTCTCAATACCAAATTGAGAGGTTGAGACAGGTCCACGGTAGCCTAGATTGTTCTCATCCAACCAGCTGGCACTTGTGTAGAACATCAAGTTGTTGTATCCATGCTTACGCATTTCGTTAACCCAAGCTTGGGTGTTACGGTTGATATTTGGAAGCATATTAGAATCTTCGAAGTCATTAACCATAACAGTACTCTTTGGAAGGTTCAGTTTTTGTGCAGCTTGGATATAGAAACGAGCCTCTGCACGTGCTTCTTCCTCAGTTGTGTATCGAGAAAAATGATAGGTTGATACTTGAAGACCAGCAATTTGAGCATTGCGAACTTGTGATGGTGCTTTAGGGTTGTTGTACCAAGTGTCCTCAGTCAACTTGACAACGACACCACCCACACCTTGACGTGCAAGAGCACGATAGTCATCTACACTGATATCACCATTATGGCTGCTGACATCGATAAAAGTCTTTGGTTGTACCTTAAGCGTTTGCGAAGGAACATCCGTGGAATTCGTCAATTTAGCAGGTGTTGCTACAGCACTGTTTGACGTCTCCGAACTTGTCGCACTTGTAGAAGCTGTTGCACTTTCTGAACTTACAACTGAAGACGTTACTGAAGTTGATGCCGTTGCAGCCTCGGAACTTTGTGAAGCAGGAGACATAGATACCGCTGGAGCACTAGCTTTTGCCACTTCACTCGTAGCTGCGGGTGCTGAAACAGTTGATTTAGGAGTTACAGGTAAGGCTGCTTCTCCACCAAAAATTTCAGCCGCTGTCGCAGATTGATACTGATTTTCCTCAGTAACAGAAGGAGTTTTGGTCGTCGCCACTTCATCAGCTTGAGCAACCTGAGTTGTGACAGCCAAAAGAACAGCCGCACTGGCATAGTAGATAAAATCTTTCGTTCGCATTTAACTTTCCTTTTGCATTTTTAATATGTCAACCATTTTACCATAGAAAAACTCTAATGGAAAGCTTATTGTTAAAAATTTCTAAATAAAATAAAAATATTATAAAACCTTAAGTACTTATGAACTTACTATTCGTACAACATGAAAACCTTTTAACTATATATTTGAATTACTCTTTGAAAAGCAGGGAAAGAATTATGCTATATCACTAAAGATGAAAATGTGTGACAAAAGAAAAATTCCCGAACTTCCGTCCGAGAATTTTATCAACTTTATTTACGTTTTGGTGGGTTATGGATAGCTTCTCCAAGTACGTCAGCAAAGGCTTCATACATGTTTTCAGAGAAGGTTGGGTGACCGTGGATAGATTGCAAGAGTTCATCGACAGTCAATTCATTTTCCATAATTGTTGACGCTTCGTTAATCAATTCAGCTGCGGCTGGACCGATAATGTGAACACCAAGGATTTCATGGTACTTCGCATCTGCAACGACTTTAACAAAACCTTGAGCTTCATTTGAAGCGATGGCACGTCCGTTACCAGCAAAGCTTGATTTACCAATGAGAACATCACCGTATTTAGCGCGTGCATCTTCTTCAGTAAGACCACACATTGCGACTTCTGGGTGAGTGTAGACAGCTGCTGGTGTGTAGTCAAGGTGAGCCTTACGGACATTGCCACGCATAGCATTTTCAGCTGCAACTTCACCCATACGGTAAGCAGCGTGAGCAAGCATCTTAGTTCCGTTAACATCACCCGGTGCGTAGATTCCTGGGATTGATGTTTCTTGATAAGCATTAACTTTGATACGACCACGGTCAAGTTCAAGGTTAAGATTTTCAAGACCATCCAATTGTGGGACACGACCGATTGAAAGAAGGGCACGATCCGCTACAATCTCTTCACCATTATTAAGTTTAAGGGTCAATTGGTTGTTAGCTTCTACAATCTCAGAAACCCCAACAGATGTCATGATCTTCATACCCTTTTTAGCAAGGATTTTTTGAAGTTCAAGTGATACTTCTTTATCCATAGCAGGAATAATGCGGTCAGCCATCTCAACAACAGTCACTTCTACACCGTATGAGGCATAAACAAGACCAAGCTCGATACCAACGACACCACCACCCATAACTGCAAGTGATTTAGGCAATTCACGCAAGTCAAGGATATCATCTGATGTCATCACAAGTTGTGACTCAATTCCAGGGATATTGATACGAGACACTTTTGATCCAGTCGCAAGGATAATATTACGTCCCTTGATTGTTTCTGAACCAATAGTAACTGTCTTATCTGGATTAACTTGACCAAGACCATTGAAAATAGTGACCTTGTTAGCCTTCAAAAGCCCTTGAACACCACCAGTAAGTGTCTTAACGACAGAGTTCTTAAAGTCAACTGTCTTATCCATATCGATAGTGTAGTTTGTTGACGCTAGGTTGATACCACGACCTGCAGCAATCTTAAGTCCATCAAGGATTTCTGCATTTTTAAGGTAGGTCTTAGTTGGGATACATCCTTTATTCAAACATGTTCCACCAAACTCAGATTTTTCAACGATAGCAACCTTACCACCAAGTTGCGCACCACGGATGGCAGAATAGTAACCAGCAGGACCACCACCGACAACGATAATATCGTATTCATTGTCAGCAAGTGGTGCTTTTTCTGCAACGGCTGCTGGAGCAGCTTGGGCAGGAGCTTTAGGAACTTCAAGACCAGCTGATTCCAACTGAGCAGTTGCTTCAGCAACAGGTGCGCTAGTTGCGTTGTCAGCTACAACCTCACCTTCTGCTCCAATATAACCGATAACCTCAGTAACTGGGACTGTTTCACCAGCCTGACGTGTAATCTTCAAAAGGACACCTGAATCCTCTGCTTCAAGTTCCATGTTTGTCTTATCTGACATGATTTCAAGAAGGATATCTCCCTCATTTACCACATCACCTTCTTGTTTTTTCCACTCGATGATTTCGCCTTCCTGCATATCAACACCAAGCTTAGGCATAATAATCTCAAAAGCCATATTTTATGATACTAAGAACGCTAAAATACGACAGAATTTTAGGAGTTTTACGTTAGTGTGCTTGCACACCAGTAAAACTATCTAAATTCCGAAGCATTTCGTTCGAGTTCAAATCAACTCAAACGCTTTAACGCCCTCTCCTTTCTATTAAAACTTCAGTTTTTAGATATTTTTTTCTTAAATCAACAATTCCATAGGATTTTCAATCAAATGTTTCAAATCAACCATGAATTTGGCACCATTCATACCATCTACAATACGGTGGTCAATTGTCAAGCATAGACCCATGATTGGACGTACGACAACTTCCCCATCAACAACAACTGGAGTTTGAATCGTTGCTGAAACACCAAGGATAGCTGAGTTTGGTTGGTTGATGATTGGGTTAAATGATTTGGTTCCAAACATTCCCAAGTTAGTAATAGAGAAGGTTGAACCTGACATTTCTGCAGCCTTCAATTTACCAGCCTGAGCCTTCTTGATGACATCCTTAGAAGCCACAACAAACTCAGACAAACTCATCTTATCTGCACCGTGAACGACCGGCACAATCAAGCCATCATCGAGACCAACGGCAATACCGAGATTAACAAATTTATGTAATTCAATATTTTGGGCATCGTCAATCAAGGATGCATTGAGGTAACGGTGTTCCTCTTTCATAAGGGTACGTACAACCGCCAAACCAATCAAATCAGTGAAGGTTACCTTCATTCCAGTCTTATTCATGATTGGATCTAGGACTTGCTTACGAAGAGCCATAAGGTTAGTCATGTCCACGTCATAGTTAAGAGTAAAGGTTGGTGCAGTCAAGTAAGAGTGCGTCATTCCCTTAGAAATCGCCTTACGCATAGCAGACATTGGGATAACTTCCACGCCTTCTGGCAAGACTTTTTCAGGTTTAGCTTCAACCACAGGGGCAGCAGCCGCTTCCTTAACTTGCGCTGGAGCACTGATTGCAAGGATATCTTCCTTAGTAATCTTACCACCAAAGCCTGTTCCAGATACGCTAGCTAAGTCAATACCAAGGTCCGCTGCAATCTTACGTGCCAATGGTGTCGCCTTAGGTTGAGCACCCTTAAAGTTCTCAACGTCATCAGCATGAACACGACCTTTTGCTCCAGTTCCTGGAACTTGAGCGAGGTCAATACCCAACTCACGCGCCACCTTACGAGCCTTAGGTGTTGCACGTACTTTGCCACCTTCGTGAACGACAGGTGCTTGCGTTTGCGCTGCTACTACAGGCTCGGCTACAGCGGCAACTTTTTCAACTTTTGGCGCAGGTTCAGCAGCTGGTGCGCTAGCTACGTTATCAGCCACCACTTCACCTTCTGCTCCAATATAACCAATAACCTCAGTAACTGGGACTGTTTCACCAGCCTGACGCGTAATCTTCAAAAGAACACCAGAATCTTCTGCTTCAAGTTCCATGTTCGTCTTATCTGACATGATTTCAAGAAGGATATCTC
>NZ_KV831744.1:7757-38875 GCF_001837205.1 Streptococcus sp. HMSC064D12 | reverse complement strand
TCTAAATTCCGAAGCATTTCGTTCGAGTTCAAATTGACTCAAACGCTTTAACGCCCTCTCCTTTCTACTTTAAATTATAATTTCCGATACTCCCACAGTTAAAACAAGAAACACATTTTACTAGCGAGAAATATCACTTAACCGTCGCTAGAAAGTTAGTTTCCTTTATTGGCCATCTTGATAATAGCAGCCTTAATCTTTTCAACATCTGGAAGAACCGCTTGTTCCAAGACACGCGCATAAGGTACAGGCACATCTTCACTTGCCAAACGTACAATTGGATGGTCAAGGTAATCAAACGCTTCACTTTCTGTAACCATAGCAGCAATCTCACCGATGAATCCACCAGTCTTATAAGCATCATTGACCAACATAAGTTTACCAGTCTTCTTAACTGACTCGAAAATCAATTCCTTATCAAGTGGGATAAGCGTACGTGGGTCAACAACCTCAACATTGATACCTTGTTCAGCCACCTCTTCAGCAGCCTTAAGAACACGTTCCAACATACGACCATATGTGACAATGGTAAGGTCAGTTCCTTCACGCTTGATTTCACCTTTTCCAAGTGGAATGTAGAAATCAGGGTCTTGTGTTACTTCCTCTTTTTTACCGTAAAGTGCTTTTGGTTCCATGAAAATAACAATGTTATTATCTTGAATAGCAGATTTCAAAAGACCTTTAGCATCGTTAGCATTACCTGGAGCAACCACTTTAATCCCTGGAATGTGAGTCAACCATGACTCAAGAGATTGTGAGTGCTGTGCCGCAGAACCAATCCCTGAACCAGATGCCACACGGAAGGTTACAGGAGTCTTCAAACCACCACCAAACATGTAGTTGTTTTTTGCGCCATTATTAACGATAGCGTCAAGGGCAATCGTGATGAAGTCCATGAAAGTCAAGTCAACGATTGGACGAAGACCTGTAATGGCAGACCCAACAGCTGCACCAGCGATAGCAGCCTCTGAAATTGGTGTATCTTTAACACGTTTTTCACCAAACTCTGCCAACATACCAACTGACGTACCGAAGTCACCACCATAGATACCAACATCTTCACCCATAAGGAAGATATTTTCGTCTTTACGCATTTCCTCGCTCATAGCAAGGTTTACTGCCTCACGCAAGGCCATCAATTTTGTTTCACTCATACTTGTATTCCTCAACCTTTCTCTTTAGTCTACCCATACATCTTCAAAGGCAACTGAAAGTTCTGGATCTGGGCTATTTTGGGCGAACTCATAAGCTGCATCAACCTCTGCCTTAACTTGGCTTTGGATAGCATCTAACTCTTCAGCGCTTGCGATATTTTCAGCAACGAGATAGTCACGGTATTTAATAATAGGATCGTTATTGTTCTTCCACTCGTCAACTTCTTCCTTAGTACGGTAAACACCCGCATCGGCAGTTGAGTGACCGAACCAACGGTAAGATTCTACCTCAACGATAGCAGGACCATTGCCACCACGGACATGCTCAACAGCCTTGCCCATTGTTTCATATACAGCCAAAACATCGTTACCATCTTCACAGTAGAAACCAGGAATGCCATAAGCTTCCGCACGTGTATAAAGGTGAGGTGTATTTGTAGCCTTATGGATATCCATTGAGATACCATAACGGTTATTGATGATAAAGAAGATAACAGGTAATTTCCAAGTAGCTGCCATATTGACTGACTCATGGAATGAACCTTCGTTGGTTGCGCCATCTCCAGAGAATGCCACAACAATGTTTCCTGTTTTTTTGTATTGCTGAGTGAGGGCTGCACCTACGGCAAGAGCGTAACCACCACCAACGATACCATTAGTACCATAGTTACCTTTTTTAAAGTCTGCCAAGTGCATAGAACCACCACGGCCCTTAGAAACACCGGTTGCTTTACCAGCAAGTTCTGCCATCATTTTATTCAAATCCATGTCTTGGGCGATAGATTGTCCGTGACCACGGTGATTTGAAAAGAAGATATCGTCATAGCTCAAGTGTTGAACAGCACCAACGTTGGCTGCTTCCTCACCAACTGAAAAGTGAGTCATCCCTTGAACAAAACCACGACGAACCAATTTATTAATACGTGAATCAAATTCACGAATACGTTCCATTTTAGTGAACATCTCAAGATGTGTCTCTTTAGAAAGTTTTACCATATCGATCTCCTCTATCGAAATTTTTCTATACATCTAGGATAGGTTAAAAAAACTTAATGAGCAAGAAATATGCTTGAAAGATGAAAAGCCTTACAACCTTATCACTTATAGGCAATCCGTATGCTTTTTTTAAGCGCATTATGATATAATTGTATAGATTTTACCCGAATAGGAGAATATTGGACATTGAGTGACGTCATCGTTCACGGGCTTACGGCATGTATAGCTTTTATTTTACAAATTGTTATCTTCAAAGTGACCACACAGAGACCCCTTAGATACTGGATTCTTATTTTAGCAGGTTTAGCAATTTTTGCCTCTAGTTATTTTGGTATTTCCTTTCCAAAATCCGGTTTTATTGGACTTGTACTTCTTCTAGCTAACAAATCTTACAAAAATCTGAGACACACCATTTTGGAGACTTTCTTTATACCTTTCACCTTTGCCTTAATGGTGAGACTGGTCATTTTCCTGATTATTCCAATCTTTTTCCCTTCTGTCCTAGATTATTATTATGCTGGTCCATTTATACTTTTTCTTGCGTTTTTACTATGGTTTGCCCAAAGTGCCCTTCTTCAAGTGGACTACTCTCGAATGATGCAAATTGATAAAGCGAGACCTTGGTACAAATCAACCTCTGTCGCCCTTTGTGGCCTAGCCTTTATCTACTTTGCTTCTGAACTTCTTTCAACAAACATTCACTTTACTATTGCCTTTCTTATTATTACAGCTCTGATTCTATCTGGACAGGTTAATCTCTATAGAAAGGACCTCAGTGCACAAACACAAGAAGCTCAAGAGGAACATTCTCAGCTTCTTCAAAAATCAAGCCAGAACATCAATACTTGGTACCAGAAAAAGACTAGCCAAGAGCTCTTTATCAAGGACGAAGCTGAAAATCTCTACGATATCATCCGTTTCAAACAAAACGAGGAAGCTCAGGAGTTAATTGACTACTTGCTGACTCCGAATCCATTAGATAAGAAGATTGATCATTTTTATCGAGATAAACTTGAAAATATTAAACTTCCTGATTTGCGAGTCATCTTTGAAGCTAAATTCCTAAAGGCAAAAGAATTGGATGTTTGGGTTAGTATGGAGGTCCCAGAACCCATTACCGTTTATCCTATTTATCCTTTAGATTGGGTATATAGCCTTTCAACGATCTTGGATCATGTCATTGTCCAAGCACAAGATAGTGAACAGAAATACCTTAGCTATGCTTATTTTAAAGATGAGGATAGTCAACACTTTGTCGTTGAAAGTTCAAGCACTAAAGAAGATTCTGCCATTACATCTGATTTCTCTGATCCCGAACTAAAACGCGTCAACAGCATCCTATCCACATATTCAAACGTTAACATTGTTTCAAATACACGTGCTGGTATTTACCGCTTACAAATCGAGATTGACATGACAAAAGGAGGTTACAATGATTACTAATATTATCAATCCTCTCTTACAGGCTGTTAGTTTCATTTCTATTTGGTACCTCTACCAGACTATGTCTAAGGTTAAGCCACTGCGAGGACACCTCTTACTTCTATTTTTGTCCTATGTAGCTGCAGCATCCTATTTTAGTCTCGTAAAAATCGTTATAGATCCTCTTTTCTTCCTTGTTGCTGATTTGGCCCTTGTCAAAGAGCGTTCTTTCTATCATCGATTGCTTTACGCTTTTTATCCAACTATCCTTTTTGATATGGCTACACGACTACTTTCAATTGTCATTCTCCCTCACGTCTTACATATCAAAGGTGATATTACCCTCGACACTAACTTACATATCTTGACCTACATCTTAGCTCCATTAATCATTTACCTAATGCTTAAAATCTTCGCTGTAGACCTAAGTCAGATGAGTAGTCTTGACGAGGCTTGGGCTAGACGTAACTGGTTGCGAAGCACTGCCTTCCTTGCTGTCTATTATGTCTTCTTTACTGTTATCCATGGTCTTAACAGCATTCTTCCAACAGCCAATGACCCTAAAAATTTATTTGAAATAATTTTCAAGGTCAATGCTAATAGTTCTGTTATCTTTGTTCTATATATTGCTCTACTACTATGGGATTTTTACAATTGGAACCAGGCTATCCACCAACAATCTATTGATAGGCTGAACAAAGAACGTCATAAATTGTTGGGAACTATGACTAACTACAGCAAATCCTTTATCCAAATTATCACGCAAAAGCAAAAATCCTTCGACCTATTCAAAAAAAATCTCAAGGACGTTTCTCTTGCCTTGGAAAATGAAGATACCGCCAAAGCTACTAGCCTACTTGAAATTTATAAAACGGACAATGCTAGCATTGGTAATCCAGAGACTCAAGAACACTTGGATAAGCTTAGCAATCCAATAATAGCAAGTTTTCTTTCAAATCGTATTTTGGAAATGAGAGCGTCGCATGTCGATATCTCCATTAATATCAGTCCTCAGTTTGGTGAGATTCCTTTACCTGACTTAGATTTATATCAACTGCTCCAAGCTTCGGATAAAGCGATATTTAAACTACTTCGTCCTGATATCAAGGTCAACAGTAGTTACCTCCAACTAGATCACTCGCAACTCCTTGTCGTTGAATTACCAGTTTTGGCTGATAAGGTTAGCAAAGATAAAGAACTGAATGAGTTGGTTAAGACTTTGCCAAATGTTGACTATCGTATCGGTTTACATGCAGGTTATCTGACTCAAATAATTGAAATCTTTGAACCTGGATATTAAGATGATATTGAAAAAGAGCCGGTGGCTCTTTTTTTGTTGCTTTTTATCTCTTCACTCTCAAACTTCCTAGCATTTTTGAACGAAGATAATTCTTCGACATACAAAAAGACACCCAAAATCATATAGACTGAGTGTCTCTACAAATAGTAAACTCCGACTAGTGTAGCTTAGAAGGCACCGCCTCCGCCTCCTCCGCCACCACCAGAGAAGCCACCGCCTCCAAAGCCGCCACTACCACTGTTCGAATTGATAGAGAAGCTACTTACGCTATCTGAGGCAGAAACGTAAGATTCTAGATAATTGACATTATTCATCATGATAAACGGTGCTGCTGAATAAGTAAACTCATCTAGAGATGGATTGCTGAGGTGAATGTTGTAACGTTTTAGGACATCACTAACTTTTTTCGCCTGTCCATAGAGTGTCGCATAAACCAAGATACGATTCCATAGGATGACAGATTCTAGTTCGGATTCTTTAAAACTAGGAATACTCTTAATCATATTTTTAAAGCTATGCCACTGGTAAAAGGTTGAAATTTGAGTTGCATCAAGACATCTCTGACGACGTCTCTTCACTAAGTACCAGAATAAAATCGTAACTCCTGCTATAGGTAGAAGATCAAGAATATAGTAAAAACCAAGTCCTGATCCAAAAGCAGCAAATAAGAACAAGGTTGAAAGAATACAAAGCACCATTGAAAGTACCAAAGCTGCTACTCCCAATATGTTAAATGTCTTTTCTTTCGGACTAAAATCTCTATAAATTTTAGGAAGTCCAAGCGCAAATTCCTCTTTTTCTACGCCTTTTGCTACTTGATAGCCGTCATTAGTGAATTGATATTTGACACGTTTTCCTTGGGAACGTATTGCTTCACGCTCATAGCTTGTTCTAGCACTCTTAAATTGTTTTTCTAAGCCATCTTTATCAAGATAATAGCGCGAGAACATTTCCGTATCTCTAATTTCCATGCGACCATCAAACAACATATCCAAGAAAGACACTTCAAATGAAGAGAGCACCTCCTTTTCAATACGTGTCAGAATATTACTATCACCTTCTTGTCTATAGGTGAGATGACCTCTATCAATCAAATCAAGGATGGTAGCTTGTACCATATATTTAAACTTCAGAGGACCCGTTTCTTCTTTTAGACCTGTTTTGTCGAACGACTGATTATAAACATTCTTGGCTAGGACCAAAGGTGCTAAATTTTGAGGGGCTTCATAAAGACGGGCATCTCGAGGGAAAGAAGGCATCCTAGTGCTATAAAGAACAATGAGGTAACAGAAAATACCAATAAGAACAAAGCTTAAGATCACAAGTGGTAAGATGACATAAAAAATGCGTCGAAAGTTTTCTTTAGATTTCTTGATATCTGCTTCTTTTTTTAGAAAGTCTGCCTTATTCGTCTTATTTAATAAGTAAGCCTGATTATTTTCTCGTAAAGCACTGGTCATCGGCCAGTAGGCGTGTAATTCCAATTTACCTGATGCTGGTAAATTGTCTACATGAACCTGATAACCTGTAGAAGTACGCTTAACCTGTGGGTCTTTTCCAAAATAGCCAGCGTGAGCGTAAAGCTCTCCTTGACTTGCATCCAGACCATCAACTGTGAAGTCAACTTGTCCAAATCCTTTATCCCAATCAGAAATAGGAAACCAATTTAAAACTGCAATATCTGAATATAGATTCAATAGGTGTTGGATCTGCCAAGTAACTTTGAGGACAACCCTATCACCATCTGAACCTGAATTATAAACTTTGAGTTTAACACCTTCATAGGAGTCTGTTTTTTCAACTGTAATATCTGTTTTTTCTTTCCCATTTACAGTTGCTGAAACCTTGGGATCATCCATAATAGAATAACCACCAATTTTCCCCAAGGTTACATACTGACCTTTATAATCACTATCAAAATCATAAGTCACTTCCTGAGTAAATGTCGCATTACCATCATCATGAATTGAAAGATGACCAACATAGGAAGGGAGACTATACTCTACCTCATCAGCTTTGACGTGATGCAAAGACAATGGCAGAAAACAGACTAACAAAACAGTTAAAGTAACATATTTAACAAGACCTTTCAGTATCTTTTTCATCATTTTGCTCCTTCAAAGATTAAAAAAGCAGGTGCAACACCAAGTGTCTCGATGTGCCCTGCTCTGATCCCTTATTTAGGCTTGATAAACAATCTCACCGTCACAGATAGTGTATTTAACACTGCCAGTAAGCTCTTCGCCTACAAATGGTGAATTAGCCGCCTTAGACTTAAAGTCTGCTGTGACCTGACGTTTTTCCTTGTCCGCAAAGATTACAAGGTCAGCTGGTCCATTTTCAGCCAAATAACCGGCATCGAAGCCATAAAGATCAGATGGGTTGCTAGTCATTACTTTCAAGAGTTCCGTCAAACTTAAGTGACCTGCTTCAACCAAGTAGGTCAATCCAAGAGATAGAGATGTTTCAAGACCAGTCATTCCTGATGGTGCTTTAGTCACATCATCGACATTCTTTTCATCGGCATGGTGTGGCGCGTGGTCTGTGGCAATAACTGAGATAACTCCAGATTTCAACCCTTCGATAACGGCCTGACGGTCAGATTCCAAACGAAGTGGTGGGTTCATCTTGGCATTAGCACCTTTTGAGAGCAAGAGGTCTTCAGTCTTAGAGAAATGCTGCGGTGCCACTTCGGCAGTAACTTGCGCTCCAAGTTTTTGGGCAAATTCAACCACTTTTACAGATTCAGCTTTTGACAAGTGTTGAATATGAACATGTGCTTGTGTATCATAAGCAATCATGACATCACGCGCAATCATACTGTACTCAGCTACACCAGTTGCCCCACAAATATGGAATTCTTTTTTAGCAATATTTTCATTGAAACCGAGAATACCATTTAGATCAGGATCCTCCTCGTGAAGGCTGATAAAGGTATTATTTTCTTTAGCAAGTTCCATGGCTTTTTTGACAATACCAGCATTGGTCAATGGAATACCATCATCTGAGAATCCGACAGCACCAACCTCAAGCAAGCCCTTGAAATCAGTGATGTTTTCACCATCAAAGTTCTTTGTAATAGTCGCAACAGACTTAACATGGATATTTTCCTTAGCTGCTGAAGTCAAGACCTCCTCCAAGGTTTCCTTGTCTGAAATCGTTGGATTAGTGTTAGCCATCATGACAACTGTTGTAAAACCACCTGCAGCCGCTGCCAAAGATCCAGTATGAATGTCTTCCTTATGAGTTTGACCTGGCTCACGGAAATGAACATGGATATCCACCAAACCAGGAGCAACCACAAGACCAGTCGCATCGATGACTTGAGCATCTACAGCTTCGATATTTTCAGCAATCTTAACGACTTTTTTACCATCAACAAGAACATCAGCTTGCGTATCCAAACCAGACTTAGGGTCTACAACACGACCATTTTTAATCAGTAACATAATCTTCCAACTTTCTATTTTACTTCAACCAATCAATTGGGGATTGGCCTTGAGATACAAGGTAAGCATTGGCTTTTGAAAAAGGCCTGCTGCCAAAAAAACCACGATAGGCCGACAAGGGACTCGGATGGGCACTCTCAATAATGGCATGCTTTGGATTGGTAACCAGAGCTTTCTTCTTACGAGCATAGCCACCCCAAAGTATAAAGACAACAGGAGTATCCTTTTGATTGAGAACCTTAATCACAGCATCTGTAAAAGGTTCCCAAACCTGACCGGCGTGCCCATTTGCTTGACCAGCTGGAACTGTCAGACAGGCATTAAGCAAAAGCACCCCTTGCTCAGCCCATGAAGTTAAATCATGAAAGGGTCTAGGACCCAAATCTTCCTCTAACTCCTTAAGAATATTTTTTAAAGACGGAGGAGCAGGAAGGCTATCAGGTACTGAGAAGGATAGTCCTTGTGCTTGATGAGGCCCATGATAAGGGTCCTGACCAAGAATTACCACCCGCACTTCTTCAAATGGAGTCTCCAACAAGGCATTAAAAACCTTTTCACGTGGCGGATAAACCGTTCCCTGACTATAAACCTGATCCATAAACTGATTTATCTTTGAAAAATAATGATCTGGCAGTTCCTCTTTCAGAAGCTTGTGCCATGTCGAATGTTCCATAAAAACCTCTTTTTAGACTGTTTTACACCCTAAATTATACCATAATTTGTAGGGAATATTCGGAAAATACTGAAAAAACACCCTGATTACTAGGCATTTTCTATAAAGTTTTAAAAATGAATGAATCCACAAGTTTAAAGGGCTTACAACCTTTAATTCGTTATATTTTTATGCTATAATTTAATCTTGTATTTTAAGAGAAAAGGTAATCCTATGACTACGTATGAAAATTTAAGAGCAGCCAGACGAGGTCCTATTGTCAGCATCGCTGCCTACCTTCTTCTTACCATTGCAAAACTTCTAGCTGGACACTTTTTAAACTCTAGCTCTTTGATTGCCGATGGTTTCAATAACTTGTCAGATATTTTAGGGAACGTGGCCCTACTCATTGGATTGCACCTAGCTAGTCAACCAGCTGATGCAGATCATAGGTTTGGGCATTGGAAGATTGAAGACTTATCAAGCCTAGTCACTTCCTTTATCATGTTCGTGGTAGGTTTCCAGGTCCTCATTCAAACAGTCCGAAAGATTTTTCTAAGAGAGGAAACTGTGGTTGATCCACTTGGTGCCACTGTTGGTATCCTATCTGCTATCGTCATGTGTGGCGTTTACTTTTACAATAAAAGACTTGCTAAAAAGCTAAAATCTAGTGCTTTGATTGCTGCTGCCAAGGACAATCTCTCCGATGCTGTAACTTCTATTGGTACCTCAATCGCTATCGTTGCAGCATCCTTCAACCTGACGATTATCGACTATATTACTGCCATTATCATTACCTTCTTCATCCTAAAGACAGCCTATGATATCTTCATGGAAGCAACCTTTAGTTTGTCAGACGGTTTCGATGAGAGAAACCTCAAGGCCTATGAAAAAGCCATTCTTGAGATTCCAAAAGTCACTAAAGTTAAGAAACAACGTGGCCGTTCTTATGGCAGCAACGTCTATCTTGATATTGTGGTTGAGATGAATCCTGACCTCTCTGTATACGAGAGTCATGCCATTACCGAACAAATTGAGGAGGTCCTCAGCAAGCGTTTCTCTGTCTATGACACTGATGTCCACGTAGAGCCCGCTGCCATTCCCGAAGATGAAATTTATGGCAATGTCCTTCACAAACTCTCTCGCAATGAAAAGATTATTCTGTCAAAAATTCCTGACTATGAAAATCTCTTGGCACCTGACTTCTACTTAATCGATGAAAATGGTCATCATCACACTCGTGAAGAAGTCATTGCTAATCAACAACCACTTCTCAATAACTTTGACAGCTTCAAGATGACATCTGTTAGTCAAAAAACGAAACTAATTAGTTATGAGTTGGGAGGAAATTTCCACACTAGTATCTGGCGTCGAAATGAAACCTGGTTCATGATTTACCACCAAGTGACAAGGATAAAAGATGAAAACTAACGAGCAAGTAAGCTCGTTTTTTTCTGTTTCCAACTATATTTGGGTAACACTCAATCAATTCTAAAAATTACATTAAAATACCGAATGTTAGGAAAACTCTAACTTTTATATGTTATAATGAAATTGTTTGTCACTACTGAATTTAGGGTTTTGACAGGCAAATGTTATTAATAGATAGAAATAGGTTCTACCAACTACAGAACCCCATAGATATTAAAGGAGACACATTGTGAAAAAGAAAATTGTTGCCGTCCTTTTAGCAGCTTGTCTATCCCTAGCACCGAGTTTGTCTAGTGCTGACGAATTAATGGATATCACACGCGCTGCTGGTTATAATGAAGCCACTGAGGCCTATCGCCCCAAATCAACCCTTTTAATTGATGGCAATACCGGAGATGTCCTCTGGGAAGAAAATGCTGATGAGGTGCGTGACCCTGCTTCTATGTCTAAGGCCATGACACTTTATTTGGTCTTTGAAGCTATGTCTAAAGGAGAGATTTCTGAAGATACTGTTATCACAGCTACTCCAACCGACCAAGCTATTGCCGATATTTACGAAATTTCCAACAACAAGATTGTTGCTGGGGTTGATTATACGGTTTCAGAACTCATCACTATGACGGCGGTGCCTTCCTCTAACGTTACAACCGTGATGCTGGCCAACTACTTGACCAATAATGATCCTGATAAATGGCTTGACATGATGAATGAAAAATCTAAAGAGCTAGGGATGACCAATACCAAATGGTTTAACGCTTCTGGTGCCGTTGCTGTTGCCTTCAAAGGTTACTACAGTCCTCAACGTTATGATAACAACCAAACCAACCAAACAACTGCACGTGATTTGGCTATCATGACCTATAACTTCATCAAGAAATACCCTGACATTCTCAAATACACTAGCAAACCTGTTGTCACAGTTAAAAAGGGAACACCTTATGAGGAAACCTTCGAGACTTACAACTACTCTATTCCAGGAGCTAAATACGGAATTGATGGGGTTGATGGTTTGAAGACAGGATCAAGCCCAGAAGGTGCCTTCAACTATATTGATACTATCAAGCGTGGTGATCAACGTATGATTGCTGTTATCATGGGTTCTGGTGATTGGTCTGACCAAACAGGTGAAGAAATCCGCCATACCTTTGGTAATGCTCTCGTTGAGAAAATGTATAAAGATTTCTCTTACAAGAAAGTTCTTAGCAAGGGTGAACAAGAAATCGACGGTAAAAAATACAATGTCCAAAAAGATGTCTACGCCACAGTCAAAAAAGGCAAAGACCCTAAAATCTCTGTTAAAGATGACCAAATTGTTATTGATAATGGTCTGAAGCCAGTATCACCTAAGATCAAGGCTACTTCTGTTAAGGCAACTAAAGTTAAGGGATGGTTCGATTTTGGAAGTAACCAAAAAGATAAAAAGGCTACTAAAGCAACAAATAATGGCCAACTCCCAGTTTATTTCTGGTTGCTATGCCTTATCCCAGTTGGTCTCCTCTACTTGATTTACCTTAATGAAAAAGGACGTCGTCAAAGAGTCAAAGAACGTCGTCAAGCAAGACAAATCAATAAATAAAAGAAAGCGTGTCCATGACACGTTTTTTTTTATACTCTATTCAAGGAAGTCCCCCAAGAATACTGATAAAACCACCCAAAACTATGCTATAATAGACGAGTATGACTTTTTTTACAAACATATAACAAAAATGGATTAAAGGATGCTTTTAAAAGAGTGTCTAAACGTTGTTACTAAGGAGATTATTTTGAAAAAGAAATTGTTAGGACTCTTCCTGGTAGCTAGTCTGGCTTTAGCTCCCCGTCTGTCGTCCGCTGACCAACTAGTAGATATAGCACAAAAAGCGGGCTACAAGGAAGCCACCGAGACCTATAGACCTAAATCATCACTTTTGATTGATGCCAATACTGGTGATATCCTTTGGCAAGATAACATTGATGAAGTACGTGACCCCGCTTCCATGAGTAAAGTCATGTCTCTCTACTTGGTTTTTGATGCTTTGTCAAAGGGAGAAATCAAAGAAGACACCGTGATTACAGCCAAACCAACCGATGAGGCTATTGCTAATATCTACGAAATCTCAAACAACAAGATTGTTTCTGGAGTTAAATACACGGTTTCAGAACTTATCACTATGACAGCTGTTCCCTCTTCAAATGCGGCGACAGTCATGCTTGCCAACTATCTCAGTGATAATGACCCTGACAAGTGGATTGATCGTATGAACGAGAAGTCTAAAGAGCTCGGCATGACAAAGACCAAATGGTACAATGCCTCTGGAGCTGGTGCGGCATCTTACAAAGGCTACTACACGCCTAAACGTTATGATAATAACCACTCTAACCAGACGACAGCCCGTGATTTGTCTATCATGGCTTATAACCTTATCAAACATCACCCTGAAATCCTCAGATACACTAGCCAACAGACAGTAACTGTCAAAAAAGGAACACCATACGAGGAAACCTTTGAAAATTACAACTACTCCTTGCCTGGTGCTGATTATGGCCTTAAAGGAGTGGATGGCCTTAAGACAGGTTCAAGTTCACGAGGAGATTACAACTACATCTCCACATGCAAACGAGGGAATCAACGTGTCATTTCAGTTATCCTGGGCGTTGGAAATTGGGAAGATGAAAGTAGCGAAAAAATCCGCCATGCCTTCGGTAACTCCCTTATTGAGAAAATGTTTAAAGACTATTCCTACAAGAAAGTCCTAAGCAAGGGCAAACAAAAGATTGATGGTATAAAATACGATGTCCAAAAAGATGTCTATGCCACAGTGAAAAAAGGGCAAGAACCTAAGATTAGTGTTAAAGATGATTCTATCGTCGTAGATAACGAACTAAAAACGGTATCACCTAAAATTAAGGCAACTACCGTAAAAGCGACTAAAACTGGCTTCTTCCTCTTTTCAGGCGGTCAGAAGGACAAACAAACAAGCAATAAGCATAACTTTATGAAACACTTTGCTCTGTTCTGCTTCCTCTTATTACCACTTTATGTGCTCTACTTGATTTTTATCAACGAGAAAAAGCGTCGTCAAAAAGTCAAAGAATGCCGACAAGCTCGACAAATCAATAACTAAAAGAACGTGCTCAACCGAGCACGTTTTTAGTTGTCTCCAAGAAATGTTTTGAGATGATCCATCTCATTTCGCATTTGTTCTAATCCCTCTTGATAGATGGCTTCAAACTTTTCAGGATCCTTCTCCAATCGACCAACTTCAAGCGCATGCTCTGGACGAATGGCATAAAGATTGCCAGTTTTTTCCAAAGCCTCAATCTTTTCAATACTCTTATTGTAGTGAATATGGCGATTTGATGCTACTTGGACAAATTCAGGATATTTGCGGTAAAAAAGCTTGTAGATTCTCTTACTCGTTTTAGATGGCTGTTTACGGTAACCTTTAGGACGCGTCAGAACGACAATGAGTTTGTCAAAGCCCAAATTCTCCATAAAATCAATGGGGAGACTATCAGACAGTCCACCATCCATATAGCGTTTACCCTTATACTCGACAATTTCAGAAACCAAAGGTAGGGCGGAACTTGCACGAAGGGCTTCCATCTGCTCAAAGACATGATCAATCTTGATATAGTCTGGTTTTCCGGTCTCGATATCTGTAGTAACCACATAGAAGGGAACACCCGACTCCGCAAAGGCCTCCTGATCAAAAACGTCTAACTCCATAGGAACCTTATAATAGGAGAACTCCTTATTTACAAAGTTCCCAGTTGTCAGCCATGACCAGAAACTCATGTAGCGACGGTCTCCCATGAATCGTTTGTTGTAGCGAAGGGCTCTTTTGGGCTGGTTAGAAAGGTAATTAACACCAAAAAGTGCTCCAGCTGATACTGATACAACACCGTCTACTTTGATTCCAGCTTCTAAAAAGGCATCTAAAATACCAGCAGTGTATAAGCCACGCATGCCTCCGCCTTCAAGGACTAAGCCTACCTTCATTCTAAAATCTCCTTCTTGATTGGTTCTGCTAGGACTTGATAACCTTGTGGACTCAAGTGTAAACCATCCGTTGTGTAAGTGTCATTTAACTGTCCTTGGGCATCTGTCAGGTAATCATAAAGATCAACATAGGTCACACCAGGGAGAACAGCCAATTGTTGATTAAGTTCACGGACAGTCGCATTATTTCGAATCTTAACCTTAGAAGCATATTGTGATTTTTCACTAACCGGATAAACACTCAGCAAATAGACCTCAGTAAGGAGAGATTCCTGACGAACTGTCATGATAATATCGGAAATACGATTGACAATATCTCGAATGGGGTAACCCCTTCCGATGTCGTTAATACCAATCAAGAGTACCAATTTACTGGGTTCCAAATCTAAAACTTGCTCTTTAAGGTGTTCTAAAAGCCAAACTGAGTCTGTTCCTGCAATCCCACGGTTTACCAAGGGAAAATCTCGACCCAAATATTTTTTCAACGCAAAAAACTCCGTGATGGAGTCCCCTGCAAAAACAATTTGGCCTTTGTCTAACTTTTGATTTTCATTCACAAATTTGGCTAAACGCTCTTCTTGATAGGCCACAAGCTCGGGCCTAGTTGTTTCAATCATACTTCATCCTTTTTTCTTAAATATTATACGCACTACCGTGATTAAAGCTAGAAAAGTTCCAAGTCCAAGAAATAGCCAGGCAAGATTTTCAAAACCTGATTTATTGGCCAAAAGGGCACCGGAAAGTAGAAATCCCAATGTCAGCAAGGCTAAAACCAGATTATTTAAAACTTTCTCAAAGACTTTAATTCGACCTGAAAAGTTAATAAAATCATGGTTTACCACAATTCGTCCGTTTAAAATCTGCTCCAAGAGCTGATGTAGGCGACGTGGAATATTTTTCCCATTGCGAATCAGATAAAAGAGTTCAATCAAGATACTCTCTTTGTTCAGAGCCTGCTTAAGCATGTCAGGGCCCATGTTTTCTAGGAAATAATCCTTGGCCAGAGTCATCAAATCCATATTTGGGGCTAACTCTCGGAAAATACCTTCAATTTGAAGCGAAGCCTTCTCCAAAATGGTAATTTGAGACGAGGCTTTAAGATGATTCTTCTGAAAAATAGCCAGCAAATCCTCTAGCAAATCTGTCATGGACAGACTTCCCAAGTCAACACCAGAATAACGCCCCAGCATCTGCTCGACATCCTGACTTAGAACCGCACGGTTTAGGCCATTATCAAACTGGGTGACTGACAAGATAGCCTTAGTCATACCGTCAACATCCTGAGCAGTAAAACTATATAAGATGTCATTTAAGGACGCACGCATCCCCACTTCCAACTCACCCATAATCCCAAAGTCAATGAAACAAATCTTGCCATCACGTACCAACAGATTTCCAGGATGAGGATCACCATGAAAATAGCCATCTTTGAAAACCTGCTTGATAAATGACAACATTAGTTTCTTGCCCACATCTTCCAGATCATAACCAGCCTCAAGCAGTTGGCTATAGTCATTAAGTGGAATCCCATCGATATACTCTTCGACTATGAGGTGTGGCGTCGTGAAGGTATCATAAACCTTTGGGACACCTAAACAAGCAACAGCCCTGTTATTTGCCTTAAAACGCTTCATGGCCTCTGCTTCATTTCTGAAATCAAGTTCCTTAATTAGGGTTTCTCGCAGATTTTCCAAAACCTCCTGGACATCAACCATAGGTATAAAATGCTTTGGAATATGGCGTGCAAGCTTAATGAGAAGCTGAATATCTTCCTTAACGACCTCATCAATACCAGGTCGCTGAATTTTTACAATCACTTCCTGACCAGACAACAATCTAGCCCTATGGGTCTGAGCTACAGAACCAGAAGCCAAGGGCTCTTCCGAGAAATCAAGGAAACTGTCAGAAAGCCCACTGGGTAATTCTCTCTTAATGGCAGTCATGACTTCCTCTTTATTCAAGGGAGGAACTGAGCTCTGGAGTTTTGATAATTCTCTGATATAGGCCTCTGGCAAAAGGTCAGAGCGCGTGGATAGGATTTGACCAATTTTAACAAAACTAGGTCCCAATTGCTCAAAGGCTTGGCGTAGCTTGACAGGTGTTGTCTGTTGGTCTTGAGGAAGGTGTTTTTCACGATAAGAAAGGAGACCAACTGACGAGAAAACCTTCAACACATGTCTCAATCGTTTACTTGCCATTTTAGTCTCCTTACATTTTATTTATTTTGACTGAGCAAAGCGTCAAGTTTTTCTTCAAGACGTTTCACGTCATCCTTAGTCGCATACTCAACTGAAGATTTCTTAGCATCAAGTTTATTCAAAAATTCTTGAGCTTCTTCCTTACTTTGACGTTTGAGCTCTTGTTCCAGTTCCTTACCTTCTTCAACAGTCAAACGCCCCTTTTCAACCAACTCTTTGACAAAACTATCAGCCTTATCTACTGTCATAGCAGTCAAGCCAATACCAGCCAAGAGAACTTTTTTCAAATCATTCATTATCGTTACCTCCATCTAAGTAGGAAAAGTAAAGAAATAGACTAGCCACTTCTTCAGAAAATATAAGAACGTTTTCACACTTTTATTCTACCACTTTTTCAGAAAATGTGTTAATTAACATAAATCACAACAAATAGTATTTAGATACTCGACAAATAGAGATATTCACTGGAATACTTATTTATCAACGTTGTACTCAAATACTAAACAAGAATCTCAAGCTTTTGCTGAGATTCTTAACGATTTTCTATTTGTAAAGGGCTGCACCATTACTTTCGATAACAGACTTATACCAATCAAATGATTTTTTCTTATAACGAGCCAAGCTACCACTACCATCATCATTACGATCAACGTAGATGAAGCCATATCGTTTACTGAGTTCAGCCGTCGAAGCTGATACCAAGTCAATTGGTCCCCAAGTCGTATAGCCCCAAAGCTCCACACCATCTTGAAGAGCTTCACCGACTTGAATCAAGTGTTTTTGAAGGTAATCAATACGATAATCATCTTCCACTGTTGGACCATCAGGACCATCAACAAGGACATCCTTGGCACCCAATCCATTTTCGACGATAAACAATGGCAATTGATAACGATCATAGAAATCATTCAAAACTAAACGAAGACCGATTGGATCGATAGCCCAACCCCACTCAGATTTCTCAAGGTAGGGATTTTCAACACCACCCATAATATTTCCTTTACCAATCGTATAGTCTTCTGGATTGTGGGCGGTTGCCACAGACATATAATAAGAGAATGAAATGAAATCAACGGTATTTTTCAAGATTTCTTCATCACCAGGAGCAAATTGTATTTTAATACCATTTTCTTTGAAATAGCGTTTAATATAGTTTGGATATTTCCCACGCGCATGGATATCTGAGAAGAGATAGTTTTGATTTTCAAACTCGTGAACAGCCAACTGATCCAAAGTATTAGCTGTCATACCATAAGCAGGCATTGCAAGAACCATACAACCAATCTTAAAATCAGGGTTGATGTCATGACCAATCTTGGTTGCTGAAGCTGATGCGACTAATTCATGATGGACTGCCTGATAGAGATCCTGTTTAGAGAGTTCTTCCATAGGTGTCGCAATGCCACCTGACATGAAAGGTGCATGTAGAACAGAGTTCACTTCATTAAAGGTCAACCAATATTTGACCTTATCTTTATAACGTGTGAAGACGGTACGGATATAGTTTTCATAAAAACCAATTAATTTACGATTAGTCCATCCATTGTATTCACGCGCCAAGTTGAGGGGTGTTTCATAGTGAGACAAGGTTACAAGCGGTTCAATGCCATACTTAGCCAATTCATCAAAGACTTTATCATAGAAAGCAAGCCCAGCTTCATTTGGCTCAGCATCATCACCATTTGGGAAAATACGAGACCATGCAATTGACATACGAAAGACCTTGAAGCCCATCTCTGCAAAAAGTGCTATGTCCTCTTTATAACGGTGATAGAAATCTATACCTTCTAGCTTTAGATTATCTGCTGTTGGTTGATCTGTAATCAAAGGGTTCAAAACCCCAGGTTCAAAAGGAACACCACCCTTTGGCGTCACATCCTGTACAGACAAACCTTTGCCATCTAGGTTGTAAGCACCTTCAAACTGATTGGCAGCTGTTGCACCACCCCAGAGAAAGTCTTTTGGAAATGTATAAGTCATCTTTTATCTCCTCGTCTTGTTTAATCTACTAATAGTATAACACTTGGAAAACGATTACACTTATACTATCTTATTGACATCTGATACTATAGTACGAAAAAAACAGACCTAAGTCTGTTTTAATTAATCATTATTTTCAATAACATTGGCTGCTTTGGCCTCTTCTCGCCTAACAACATTATCTTTAACAATCTGATAAAGGGTAGCGGCTACTGGCACAGAAACCAACATACCCAAGATACCGCCCAAGGCAGAACCTATGGTGATAGCGAAGATAACCCAAATACCAGGCAGTCCGGTAGAACCACCAACCACATAAGGATAGATGAGATTTCCTTCAAACTGCTGCAAGATAACCACGTAGGCAACAAACAAAAGTGCCAAGGTCACAGAGTGCGTCATAATCAAGATGGTACCAATCGTCACACCGATATAGGCCCCCACAACTGGAATCATAGCTGAAAAGCCAATCAGGATAGAAATAGTCGCAGCGTAAGGGAAATTAAATATGAGCATCCCGATATAGCACAAAGTCCCCAATATACAAGCCTCAATCGACTGATAAACAAAGAAATTGCGGAAGCGATTATTGAGAATAGCCACCACATAGTGAAAAGTCTTACCATAACGTCCTAAGTAGACATCTACCAAACGATTGACCTGATTCCCAAGTTTCTCCTTCCCAGCCAAAACATAGCAAGAAAAGACGATACTAATAAAGAGATTAATCAAGGTTGATGGTAGACTCGTTAACGAAGTCAAGAAGCTTGTCAAACCATTCATGATTTGTTGAAGCAACTGAGCACTATAGCTATTGATTAGCTCTCTAACCTGTGTCACACCACCAAGATCTTGAATAATTTTTTGCAAGGACTTGTTTTTAAGCAACCAATTAATCAAGTTATTAATAGCTGAACGGTCTTGACTAATCAAGGTGTTGATACTGTCAATCAAATCTGGAAGAACAGTGAAGACGACCCAAGTAAAGACCAAACCGATGGTTGCCAATGCGGAGAGTAGAGCAACGGGACGCTTAATCTTAGCGATAAAACCAAATGGAATAAACTTGACCAGTAGCTTCTCATAAAAAGACATCAGGATATTGACCACAAAGGCAATCCCTGCTCCAACCAGGAAGGGCTGACTGGCAATGTAAATAGTGTTACAAATTGAAACAACGGTTTCCCAATATGTATAGATCAAGAAACAGCTGAAAAAGAGGACAGCCAACCAAATGAACTGATTTTTTGTAAATTTCATAGGCACTCCAAAATTTAAAATACCCTTCCATTATACACTAAGAAAGGGTTTCTTACTATCTTTGATCATAGAAAGCCGCTAAAATTCCACCAACTCTTGATCAGCTATTGGATCTATCAGCTTGACAAAGTGGAAGCTCGATCCATCGTAATCAAAGACTAAGATGGCACAATTGCCTGGACACGACTCAAAGGCCCGCTCTGGTTCCACGGCATGAAGAAAAGTCATCAAGGCTCCAGCGTGACTAACGGCTAAAATAGATTGGTCAGGATGCTTATCTACTATTTCCCTAGCACTCGAAACCACACGCGCAACGAACTGGTCTTGACTTTCCCCACCAAACTTGGGCATAGTGGTCGCCAAAATGCCCCACAACAGATGTCTTGGGATGAAGATACTCTGGTTGACCCTCAAAGATACCAAAATGCATTTCTTTAAGCCCCTTAACACGTTTATAATCAGTACGCCCAGTCGCCAATTCAATGGTATCAGAAGCTCTTTCAGTTGTCGTACAATAATACTGATCAAAAGTCACATCATGTTTTTCAAAATAAGCACGGACCTGACGAGCTTGGTCCCGACCTTTCTCAGTCAAGGGAGAATCACTCCAACCTTGAATCCGATTGAGTGTGTTAAAAAGTGTCTGTCCATGTCTCATTAAATAGAGTCGTGTCATTCTTCGCCTCCATAAATATACTCTTCTTCTACAGGATTATATACTGAAAGCAATTCAAATTGCCCTTGATTATAGGTAAAATGTAAGATACAACAATTTTTAAGACCATTGATATCTGGAACCGGATTTAAAACACGTCTACAGAACTGCAAAATAGATGGTCCATGACTAACTAGCAAGGACTTAGAACCATCGGCCACACTCTCCATGATGGCCCTAATCGTCAACTCCATACGATCCCGAACCTGGGTCGTACTCTCGCCACCAAATTGAACAAAGTAATCACCAAAGCCTTGTCCATCAGGTAAAGTTTTAGGAGTAAGATACTCTGGCTGGCCCTCAAAAGCTCCAAAATCCTGTCCCTTAAGACCTTTAAGTCTTTCATAGTCTGTTCGTCCAGTCACAATTTCTAGAGTATCACTGGCTCTCTCAGAGGTTGACGTAAAGAGATGATCAAAAATTGGCTCTTGCTTGGCTAGATACTGACCAGCCTTTTTAGCTTGTTCAATCCCGACTTCCGTCAAAGGGGCATCGCAGACCCCCTGAAGTCTATGCTGAACATTAAATCGTGTTTGCCCATGCCTCATCAAATAAAATTCTTTCATAATGTTACCTCTAAACCAGAAATCGGATCAATCACCTGAAGAAGCTCCAATTGACCTTGGTTATAATCATAAACACAAACATTACAATTCCCAAAGCCCACTCCTTCAGGAAAGGCCAAATCCATGAAAATGATTAATCCCCATAAAGCCGCCCCATGACTGACAAATAGGAGATTCTCAGCACCATCTTTAGTGTGTGCTTCTGCTTTCTCTAAGATAGTCTTTAAGACCCTCTGACCAACCTCGCGAATATCTTCACCTCCGTATGGAACCAAGAGATCTTCAAAGGAGCGTGAACCTGGTCGATGTTTAGGTAGGAGGTGCTCTGGTTGAGCTTCAAAAGACCCAAAGTTCATTTCTTTAATTCCCTTTAGCTGAGTTACCGAATAGTCAGGCGCCACAATCTTTGCCGTATCAGTAGCTCTCTCTTGCGTAGAGGAGTAGACAGCATCAAAAGAAATACCTTTCTTTGCAAAGTACTACTTGGCTTGTTCTGCCTGCCAAATGCCATTTTCAGTCAAGGGCGAGTCACACCAGCCCTGAACACGCTTTTGTGTATTAAATAGTGTCTCACCATGTCTCATTAAATATAACTTCATTACTCCACCATACTTTCTTTAAATCAATCCTAAATAATCTTCTAAGACAGTCAATACTCCTTGGTCTTTATGATGGGGAGCAATCTGATCAGCCACTTGTAAAATAGCTGGACTGGCATTTTCCATAGCATAAGAGCGGCCAGCCATTTGCAAGAGCTCAAGATCATTGTCTCCATCACCGAAGGCCATGACATTGGACTCAGACAAGTCCCAGTGGTTAAGAAGCTGCTTGAGTCCCCAAGCCTTATGCATGCCTTTTTGAATGAAGTCAATAGCACCAAAACCACTGGGAACAGCAACTAGATTGCCATCAAAATCACGATTAAAAGCCTGTGACACACGATTAGCCTCTTCAGGACTCAGCAACATGGTAATCTTGATGAAATCATCATCTAACTCCTCCAGCCCATTCAAACGTTGAATGGATGCTTCCATGGCGGCTTGCTCTTCTTCTGTTATCATCTCAGCAAAATTAACCCTAGACCCTTTTAACATATAGGAGCCTTGAGCACCATTAAATATAGTTGACCTATCTAACAAATCATAATTGAAATAGCTTAGCAAGTTTTCAACATCATTTGATGCCATGAACTCCTGACACAGAAGCTTGCCATAGCTAACCACCTGACCACCATTTTCAGCTACAAAATGCAGTCGGTCAAAAGTCTCCGCAAACATGGGTTTAAGACGGCTCATACTATTACCTGATGCAACGACAAAGTGCATATCACGCGCAGCCATGGCATCCAAAATCTGATTAAAACGCTCCTTGTCATAGCTCCCTTTATCGTCTAAAAATGTTCCACCATATCTGTTGCAATCACCTTAATGGTCATAAAGCACCTCCTCGACTAACTTATCCTTATTATAACCCTTTTAGAAAACGCTTACCAGTACCATAATAGGAAAAACTGATACTATTCTTGGATATAAAAAAAGATTCCATCGGAATCTCTTAAATAAAAGCTCTATAATTTCTGTGGTGGGTAAAAGTACTGTAGAGATTATAGAGCTTTTTAAGTGTACACAAAAAGTCCCGAAAAAGACAATCGACAATAGCTTCAACTAAGCCACATACGATTGCCTCTATACATCGTCTCATTCGAACAATATATTACCTCATTACGCATAACAAACTTTACGATTACTCTTTGAGCCAAAATCGATAAAGCTGTCTATGCCGTATTATTGTAACACCTTGTTTCAAAAAATACCAGATGAGGTGTTTTTTTAGCATGCCCTTTTATGGATCAAAAAGTGTTAAAAATAAGACAGTAACCTCAGAATAGCTACTGTCTTCTCTCTTTTTTTACTTAAAGCCTTGATAGACTTGACAAACGGTAGAAAAAAGCATTAGTTTTTCGTCACTCACAACAGTTGACAGAGAGCCATTTTTTTCACTTTTAGAATAGCACAATAAAGAACTCATAATAGACTACTTATTTTTGATCTTTACGAAAAAAATTTACTTTTTTATTATATATAGTCTACTTTAAATTCCCAAATACATTCTTTATTGTTTTATCGCTAAGTAAAAGAAGTAAAGAAACATAAATTAAAAAGAACAACAAGCCTGATACAGTTAACTGAATAAGAGCATCCTTATAAATAAAAAGTGACCTAGTTAATAATAATATTAAAGCTGAAATAATAGCTGAAATAATAAATTTAAAGATTGAGCTAACAGAGATACTTTTTTGTAAGAAATCTATAGAGTATTTAACCTGTATAACCATCTGAGTAATCTCTGCAAACAAGGTTGCTAAGCCTCCCCCTAAGATTCCATATTTCGGCATGAGCAAAAAATTTAATATTAAATTAACAAATGCACCACTGCTTACTGCAAGCATAAAATATTTTTCTCGTCCTGTCGGAATCAAAATTTGATTTCCAGTAATATTTGAAAAGCCTGAAATTAACAATATAGGCATTAGAACTTGCATAGTTAATGTTGCATCTAGATATTTATTACCTCCTAAAAGTAATATACTATCTCTTGCTTCGATTAGAAAAAAAACAGTTAATGGTATTGATATGAAAAAAATCACTGAAATGGATTCTCGTAAAACTTCTCTAAATTTTGAAATATCTTTCTGACTAATATAGAACGAAAAGCGAGGTAATAAAACAGTGCTAATAGAAGTAACTAATGATAGTAAAATCCATTTAACTTTAGTAGCAACTGAATAAAGACCGACTGCTGAATTACCACTAATAAACCCTAACATCACCGTGTCTAAGTTTGTATATACATTTACTGCCAAAAGAGATGCGAATAAATACCACATGGGTTTTAGATGATGTTTGAATTTAAGATCATTTCTTAATTTAAAAGATATAAATTTCCTACTTTGAAGAATATTTAAGATATTAGAACTTAATATAGAAAATAAAGTTATACTAGCATATACGATATAATCGTTGGGCTTTTTAACCAATAAAAAAGTAAGAATCAATGATATAAACTTTAATAAGATTGACCTTTTTGTTATATAAGAATATTCTTCTATACCACTGTAAAACCAATTAAGTGAAAAAGGTGAAGCCAATACAGTAACACAAGTAATGACTAACAACCCCATTTCAGATCTTAATTGTTCTATCCCCATTGCTAATAACAATAGTAAAACTGAAACAATGATTGCCATAAATAAATTAACTAATAATAACTCTTGAAATACTTTAGTTAATTTATTTTTATCATTACGAACCTTTGCAATAGCACGAATACCATAGGTAGAAATTCCGAGCGATGCTACTAAAGTACAGTAACTACTGATTGAAGTGAAAAAAGAAGTTACCCCAACTCCAGTGGGGTTTAAAACTCTAGAAATGTACGGAAAAGTAATTAGAGGAAAAACAATATTTGACAAAGTTAGTAAAACATTCAATATTGCATTAATTTTAATTGATTTCTCTTTCATTATTATATTCCATTTCTCAATTTCAAAATAAAGCGTTTTAAAAAGAAGACGAAATAACAATACAGTTTTGAGAAAATTTTCCCAAAACTTATCTTATAAAAAGCCATATATGCAAAATCGACCCAAAGAAAGTCCATCTTTAAAAGAAATAATGATTTCTTTGAAAGTCTTACTTTCTTTTTTATAACAACTTCACCAAAATTTTCTATTACATTATCACGTAATCTTTCCTTTAAAAGGTATAATTTAGGAGCGAAGATACATTCCTTTTTTAAAGAATTAATAATAAATAAATTATAACAATCATACGGAAGTTTACAAGAATTACTATACCCTTCCAATAAAGTTTTAAATCCCGTAATCATATTTTCTTGGTAGCTATGTACCATTTCATAAACTTTAACATGTTTCCGGTCATTATCAAGGATTGGAATTACTTTTCCATTAGTTGACTTATACGCAATTGTCGGGCCATGATCAGCTACAAAAATATCCTCATAAAATTCATAATTTCTACTAATAATATCAAAAAACTCCGTCTTCTCAGGAAAATCATTAAACATTATACCGAACTTATTCTTTTTCGAAATGTTATCATTATTTTGATATTTAAGACCAAAATAATACCCTATAATAATTTTATCAGATAACGCCCTTTGAATATTATCTTGAATTGTACCTTTCCAACCTATATCAACCAAATAAATAGTATCATCACTAGTTAAACTATTCACATAATCTCTAAAATTCGAGCTCTTTGATTTCTCAAACATATATCTCTTAAGAAAAACAGGGTTGGATTTCAGTAACTCTAAAAGCTTGGAATTTTTTTCAAGAGTCTCCTTAATTTCAACTCTTAAATCACCAGCTATCTGTTTAATCTCTTCATCTGAAAAATTTAAATTCAGAAGAAAATTTTCTAAACTAATTTTTTTATATTGTCTAAAAATGATATCAAAATCTTCAACATCAGGATTAGTTAAAGATGGAATTAACGTTGAACGTCTCGAAACATAAAAATAATATGTTTGAATCTTATTCTTATGTAAAAAAGTACTTTGATAAAGATCAAATAATTTCTTTAATAACTGACCTTCACGTGAACAGAATAAAACTTTGGTCACTCTATCCTTTGTAAGTTGAACATGTAATTTCGAAACAAAATATAAAATGTCTGCTAAGAATCCATTAAATGGAGCATCCTCGGCATCGGAAAAAAGAACATCTTTATAAAGTTTCTCAAGTCCTTTATCGTCAATTAAACTATCTTCAACTGGAGTATACTCTCTAAAATATGCGTTTAACCCTAAATTACTGGGATTGACAAAGTCAGAGATATAATTATCTCCAATCATAGTTACTTGGTGAGGCTCCAGTCCTGTTATAGATAAGAATTTTTCAAACAACCTACCACTAGATTTACGTGCATTATATTCGCTAGAAACTATAATATCTTCGAAATAATGTTTTATACCTAAATGTTCCAAAATCTTACCTATAAGCTTACTATCGGCATAGAAATCGGAAATAACGTATAATTTTTTCCCATTTTCATAATGAAACTTTATAATATCTAAAATTTCATTATCTATATAAATATGCTCTATTTCTAAAAGTACTTCTAACTCTTTCGAAAACTCAACAAAATCTTCAATATCAGGAAAATATTCTGATTTAGAAAGATTCTTTAACCTATTATAAAGCTCAGATAAGAGATCTTGATAAGCAACTTCTTCAAAGCCATTACTTTTTTTTTCAGTTTCAATTTTCTTTCTTATTTGATAAATTACAGATGGACTAATCGAAAATCTTAAATAGCACGAAACCTCTTTGGCCCACTTAAATAAAATAATTTCAGGATTACAATCACGATGAACAATAGTATCAAAGAAATCGAATGCGACAATGTTGGTCTTAATTTTTTTATAATCAATTACAGACATCATTTCACCTAATTATCTAATAAAATTTTAACAATCTGTTTACAAGCCGTACCATCACCATAAGGATTGCTAGCTTCACTCATTTTATTGTACTCAGTTTGATCTTCCAGCAATCGCTTGAAATTATTATAGATGTTTTCCTCACTTGTTCCAACTAATTTCAAGGTTCCGGCAGCGACACCTTCAGGACGTTCTGTTGTATCTCGCATCACTAACACAGGTTTGCCTAACGAAGGTGCTTCTTCCTGAACGCCACCTGAATCCGTTAAAATCATATAACTTTGGTTCATGAAATTATGAAAATCAATCACTTCCAAAGGTTCAATAATTTTCATTCGTTCATTATTTCCAAATACTTTATTGGCTAATTCACGAACTTTGGGATTCTTATGAATCGGATAAACCACCTTCACATCTTCGAATTCATCCAAAATACGATTGACCGCTCGGAACATATGCTCCATTGGTTCACCCAGATTTTCACGACGATGCGCTGTCAACATAATGAGCTTACTTCCTTTGGCCCAATCTAAAATAGGATGGCTATAATCATTTTGAACTGTAGTCTTCAAGGCATCAATTACAGTATTCCCAGTAACGAAAATGTTCTTTCGACCTTCTCTCACTAGGTTTTCTTTTGAAACCTCTGTAGGAGCAAAGTTGTAATCAGAAACTATAGACGTTGCTTGACGATTAAATTCTTCTGGAAACGGACTATGTAAATTATAAGTTCGAAGGCCTGCCTCAACATGCCCTACTTTAATACCTTTATAAAATGCTGCTAGAGCTGTTACAAAGGTCGTCGTTGTATCACCATGAACTAGAACAATATCTGGTTTTTTTTCATCTAAAACTGATTGTATTTTATCTAAAATAGATGTTGTTATTGTAAATAGTGTCTGATTGGTTTTCATGACACCTAGGTCATAATCAGGTATAATCTTAAAAACATCTAAAACTTGTTCTAGCATTTCCTTGTGTTGACCAGTAACGCACACTACTGTTTCAATAGTAGTATGCTGTTTCAGTTCTTTAACTAAGGGACACATTTTAATCGCTTCTGGGCGCGTTCCAAAAACCAACATTACTTTTTTCATTTTACACCTTCCAATATATTAATCATTTTCAATCACAATAAACGGATATTTCGAATCAATTACTCCTCTTATACCATCAACGTAATACCTAATAATCTTAATATTTTTTTCTTTTCCTAAAAGAAGACGATAAGTAAATCTAAAAAGTAGATACATCAGAAATCTAATATATTTAATTTTGCTATTTATATTTCTTTTAACGAAAACTACTTTATTTCTATTCATCAAATACTCTTGTAATCCATTTATAGCATTAATAGATACCGATCCCTTGTGGTAAATATAGTAGTCCGTTAGACATATATTTTTAAACCCTTGTTCTTTGGCCTTGTAACACCACTCGGTCTCCTCATAAAATAAAAAATAACTCTCCGGTATATACCCTAACTTATTCAGAACTTCAGTTCTGAATAACATACAGGCACCACCAATATAATCGCTCTCAACAATGGGAGGTAATTTTCTTCTTGAAACTTTATTATTTTTTAGATTAACGTATCCTTTTTCAATACAAATATCACCTCCTGTAGATTGAACTAAATCATCATCTTTATATTCCACAAGTGCTGGACTTATAAAAGCAATTGAACTATCATTCTTCAAGAAATCAACACAGGGTGTTAAAAAATCAATATCGATAACAGTATCATTGTTTAATATACATATATATATGTATCCTCGGCTTTCAGCAATTTTTATACCAATGTTGTTACCATTAGCATATCCTCGGTTCACCTTATTGGGAATAATTTCAACATCATTCAAGCATTTTCTCAATTGTCTAACACTATCATTAGAAGAGTTATTATCAACTACAATAATGTCGTACATATCACGACGAATCGTTGACTGTAAACTATGAATACAATTAATCGTATCGGTGTAATTATTATAATTTAGAATGATAAAACATACTTTATTTAACATTTATCTCTCCTTAGTCAACTGATAATCATAAAAGAATATTAATGCAAAGATCAACACTAAAGAGTAAATCCTCTGACTACCAAATATGTTTAATGATGCGGCAGTTACCAATATGTTAGTCAACAAACCTATAAATAGAGAGCATTCACATATATATTTTTTATTCTTTGTTCTTCTTATCAAGGTCACCAATTTATATATCAAATAACCATATAAAAAGAAAGAAAGTATTCCAAATTGAACGAAAAGTTCTACGAATCCCAAGTCATCAAGATACATCTGAACCATACCGGGACCAAACAGTATAGAAAAACTATTTGCATTTAAGGAGGTTAATATACCTAATCCGTATATCCAATGATTGTCTCTCAACAAACTCAAATAATACTTAAGTTCCCAATATCTAAATCCTAAGCCCAAATCAGTAGATCCATTATTAAATAGATTAATATACCCTTTTATCAAGTCTAAGCCACCAGTTAATAAAAAGCATACTATTCCTGCAATAATACAAAAAAGATAAAAATGCATATAAGGTTTTTTATAGTATAAATACATAAAAAACATTGATAACAACTGAGGGAAGATTAACATACGAGTTTGATTTACAAAAACTACAAAAATCATCATAAAAAGTAGTTTATAAAAATACTTTCTTTCACCATACTTTAATAAAAAGTAAAAGGATAAAAAAAGTGCTATAGAAATTAGAGGTGTGCCATCAATTCGAATAGAAGTTTCATTTCTATACCATAACTTTCCAAACTCCATCAATATTTTTGGAAACAATTGAAATTTAAGTAATGAAAATGACAGCCATGAAATAAAACGAATAACCAATGAAACAAGTAAAATGTTTATTGTATTATCAATTACTCGTTTCATCTTTTTTTCATTATTCCCAAATAAATAAATTAAAGTAAAGAATAATAAAACCCAAATATATTGTCTTATAGCATAAAAATATTCGATAAATGAATAAGAATAAGAACTTGCGGCTTTTATCGATGAAAATAATACACACAAAATATATGCAGCACCAAAAAAAAACGCAGACCTAGATATATACCTTCTATTAGCTATTAAAAGTGGAAGCATAAGGATAATAATAAAAATAGAGATAAGTGTAAGTAAATTCCTATGAATAAATAAACTTACATTTAAAAACAAGAATAATCCCACCGAAAATGCTACAGAAATGTAATACAACAGCTCCATTAATTCTATACGAAAGCTTCTCAATTTTTCCTCCCAGAATATGTTAAATACAGATTATAATTTTTCAATCAATGCTTCTATTCTTGAAATTCGATTTTCCCAACTATTACAATTCAAGAAATCTTCTCTCATCTTTTCATTGTATTTAATTTCTTTTGATTGCATTAATATTTCAAGCTGACTCTTAAATTCGTCATAACCATCGTAAGAATAAGTAAATTTACTAAATCTTTCTATCTCCTTATAACTTATCGTCAAGATATCCTTATTAAAGTTTATGTACTCATACAATTTTACGGGATCAACTGCTTCCACAATATCATTTAATTTAAATGGCATAATCAACGCATCAGCATCTTTGATATTAGAATAGATATCTTTGTGATCTACACTACCAACATACTTTATTCTTTCATTTTCGGGAATTGTAACTCCACTTACTGGTCCTATCAAACGATATTCAATATTCTTAAAATCTTTTAAACTTTCCAACAAAATATCGAAATCAAACCAATGACTTATTGTACCAACATAAGCTAAAACATATTTTTTTGCTTTTCTTTTTTCAGCTGGAACATCCAATATATCTCCATTATAGCCGTTTCTAACAACTTCAATTTTAGACTCATCTAGTACCTCTTGATAATCTTTCAACAGATTTGATAGTAATCTTTCACTAGATACTAAAATTAGATCTGCCCTAGCAATTAATTTAGTTTCAAGTTTCTTGATTCGTTGCTGCTCGTTATTTTCAGTAATGAAAGCAGTATGATAATCCATACAGTCATAAATGACCTTTCCTTTATAGTTATTATCAAATTTCTCAAATTGATTAGGATGTGTTAAATAAACAATATCTGGATCAAACTTTCTAGCTACTTTTTTTATCTTTCGGGAAACAATCCAATCATTTACTGCCTTAAGTTTTGCAAATCTAGTTACAAAGGGGATACTATAAATTCGAGAAAGCTTCACACTATTTTCATTCCTATTTAGAGTAAGACCTTTTCTATTATACCAATACCGATAAAGAACTTCCACATGGTGATTCTTAGACAATCCTTCTGCAATAAAGTGAGGTCGTTGTTTTATCCAATTCCACTCAACGTTCATTACATAAAGTATTTTTTTCATGTTATTTTTCCTTCCCCATCAATTCTAAGAAATAACTAGTAGATTCAAAATTACACTTGTTTGAAAAGATGGTTTTTTCTACCAAATTTGAATATACCTGATTTGTCGCAACATTTTGATGATGGAGAACTTTAATCTCTGGTGTATATAAACGCTTGTATCCTTTTTTTT
>NZ_KV831744.1:0-7657 GCF_001837205.1 Streptococcus sp. HMSC064D12 | reverse complement strand
TTTTTTTTCACATTCATAGTCCAGAATTTCTGTTTCAAAATAGAAAAACGTATTTGGATTAAAAGCAAACTCCTCATTTTTTATATAATCTTTAGAGTATACGATAAAAGAGCCATGTAAAATTGGATTTACGACGGTTTTCTTATAATTGGTTTCTGAGTTTCTTCTTTTCTGATAGATAAGTGTTCGTAATTTTTTACTTGCTTTAAGCCAACACTTTATTTTCAAAGAAAGACTAATCTGACTTTCTTTTTTAAATTTTTGATTCAGTTTCTTGACTTCATCATAAGTATAATGCGAACATCGTTTTGGATTCTGATGAAGATGATAAGTCGTTGAATAAATATCAGGACCGAGTAAATGAAATTTTTCTCGCTCATATATTTCACTAACTTTCTCCTCAAAATTGTTAGTTTCTATTTCTACATCATTGTTCATAATGACAATAAAATCCGGTTTATATTTGAATTTAGAATATTGATAAGCGACATTATTTCCTCTAGCAAATCCTAAATTTTTATCATTTATTAACACATCAATTTCTTCATCATCTTTATAAAATTCCTGTAACTGTTCACCTGTTCCGTTATTTGAGAAATTATCAATGATGATTATTTTTTTCTGATTGCAATTACTTTCCTGTATAGATTTCACACAAGAAACCGTCTCATCATAAACCTTGTAATGTAAAATAATATAACAAAACAAATTCTTACCCTCCTATATGCGACTTTCTATCTTCTTCAGCAGGTTCTTCGTAATAATAGTTTTCACCATACAACCTCTTCAGATAACTATCATAATCAGACGGAACTCTATACTCTGTGTCTTCAAATCTCAAAAAAACACCTTTTCCCCAAATATCGGAAGGCATCACTTCTTTAGTGAATAAAGAAGCATTTACTGTACCAGCATAATGTTGTTTCTTCCAATCATATCGCTTATACAACCTATCCAGTCGGTTGTATACTGAATTTTGAGGAAACAGTTTTGCAAAACCTAATTTTTTAAATAATCCAATCAGCAATTTTTGCTTTTTAGAATGCATATCAATATGATCACCTTTATAAGTTGTTCCCAAACTAGCTAAAAAACGGTACCAATACACTTTAAGGTAGTACACCTTTCTGATTAAACTATTGTTAGGAGCACCATCAAGAGGTATGATATCAATAAGATGCAAACCAAGATTTGTATTTCTAGGTAGTCCTAATTTTCTTCTCTCATCTTCAAGAAGAAAAAGACGTGGAAAATAACAGTGTAATTCTTCACAATACTGATGACAAAGAACCTGATACTTACCTGCAATTATTTTATTTTCAAAAATTTGTGGTAGCTGATCATAATCTTCTCTGGGAACGGCAATATCCACATCATCATCCCAAGGGATAAACCCTTGGTATTTAACTGCTCCCATCACACTTCCACCTCTCAAGAAGAACATTAGATTATTTTCTTTACAAATCTTGTTGAATTCTTTTAAAGCATCCAGCTCAATTTCTTGAATTTTTTTTAAGACTTCAAACTGTCCCATTATTTCACCCGCTTTTTCTCTTTTACAACTTTATAAATAAAACTAACATTTCCCACAAAATAACGCTTAAAGAGCCGTTTGGGTTCATTGGCCACACGAAACAACCACTCTAAATTTGCTTTCTGCATCCACATTGGCGCGCGCTTGATATGACCTGATAGGACATCAAAACTTCCTCCAACTCCCATAAACACAGAGTTTACTCCATTATCCATAAACTTCTGGATCAAGTACTCCTTTTTAGGAGAAGTAATGCCGACAAAGACAAAATCTGGATTTTTTTTTTCGAATATCTTCTTGAATAATTTCTTCCTCTTCAGCAGAAAAATAACCATTTCGATGGCCAACTACCTGTAAATTCGGATAATCCTTTTTAAAAATGGCCAACATATCGGTTAAGACTTCTTCTTTTGCTCCAAAGAAGTAGACAGAGTAACCATTTTTATTGGCTAGAACAAGCAGTTCTTGCATCAAATCAATCCCAGCTACACGCTCAGGTACTGAGTATCCTAAATAACGAGCAGCGATTACAACAGAAGCTCCATCTGCATTGATAACCTCAGACTCGTTGACAATCCTCTTTATCTCGTCATCAGAGTGACACTGGTTTATTTTATCAGCATTCACTCCCATTAAGTGAAGGGGCCTCTTATCTGAAACAAATTGTTCCACAACACTAATCGTTTCATTCATTGTTAATGGATCAATATTAATGCCAAGTAATTGAATTCTGTTTTTCATACTATTTATTTTGCTCCATCTTTCATTACTACAACTTTAATCGTTTTCAGTAAGATTTGAATATCTCGCCAGATTGTCCACCCATCCATATAAGCAACATCCAGTTTAACAACCTCATCAAAGTCAGTGATTTCACTTCGTCCACTTACTTGCCAAAGACCTGTGATACCAGGTTTAAAACTTAAACGACGTTTCTGTTCAGGTGTATATTTTTCATACTCATCAACTGTTGGAGGACGTGTCCCAACTAAGCTCATATCCCCTTTTAATACATTCCAAAATTGTGGAAGTTCATCTAAGCTAGTTCTCCGAATAAAATGCCCAATTTTTGTAATACGGGGGTCATTGTCTATTTTAAACATCCCCCCCTTCATTTGATTTTTATCCATCAATTGCTTTTTAATTTCCTCAGCATCAACACGCATTGAGCGGAATTTATAAAATCTAAAAATACGTCCATTCTGTCCAACACGATTCTGTACAAAGATAGCTGGTCCTCCGTCTTTTCGAATAAGAGGGTAAAGAAATACTCCTGCAACCCCACAAATTACAAGGCCAACTAAAGATCCTACAATGTCGAGCAAACGTTTTGCAAGTACGTCAACATAACTATAGAATTGAGCAGAGAATGTAATAACATTAAAAGGCCCTAGTTGTTGTAATCGTTTTTCACTCTCACTCAAAAACTCGATCACATTAATATTGATAGATACAGGGATACCCATTAATTCAAACGAAGAGATAAAATCCCATATCTTATACTTCTCACTTGGGAGATTAACAAACACCTCATCTACCACTGAATGAGTCGCATATTCAGTAAGATTTTCCTTGGATAAAGTTTTTAAAATAGGATCTGAAAAATTTGGATCATCTAGGACACAAACTGCTGTGATTTTACCATCCATATTATCTCTCATCCGACTCAAGACAGTATCCAATCTAGCTCTGTCAGTAATTAAAAGAATATTTTTATTAGCTTTACGACGCGTATAAATTGAAGATCTAAAGATTTTTAAACACGTATTTGTTATATAGAGAAACAAAGCATTTAGAACAACAAAAAAGAGGAGACCTCGGCGAGATATAGAAAAACCACCGTCTGAAAAAAAGGATATAAACGTAGCAATCAATACAAATAATAAACTATATTTAAATGTCGCCACAAATTCTTGTAAATATCCTCTATACTTGAGATTATTATGGTAGTTACTTAAATAATATGTCAACATATGAATTACAGCTAATAGTACTATACTACTTTTGCCAATCTCTGAATAAGGAATTTTACTGACTCCCCATGCAACAAAAGCAACTACTATCAACTGGACCATACCAATCTCAAAACGACGTATATCTTGTTTTTCTTTCACCTTAAACTCCTTCTCTTCCTTTTAATAATTTACTTGGAAGTTATGAAAAAGTTGCCTTCCCCCTTTCAACTTTTACAGTTCTATCCTCTCTTTCGACGATGTTTTCTCGACTTGTTTTCAGTATGTTTATCGCCTCCATACTCTCCATAAGACCCGTATGAGCCATAAGATCCATATGAGCCGTACTTATCAATCGCTAAATCCACCTTATTCAAAACAACACCAAGAAACTCTGATCCACTTTGTTGCAATTGTTCTACAGCCTTAGTAACAAAACGACGCTTAATTCTTCCAGCTGCTGTAACCAGTAGACTAGCATCTGCTTGGTGTGCAATAATTACAGCATCAATCACCAAACCAATTGGTGGCGTGTCAATGATAACGTAATCATATTGAGCACGAACAATCTCTAATAATTGTACAAAATTATCATTTTGTAACAGACTTGTTGGATTTGGTGGCACTGGACCTGACGAAAGAACATGAAGTCCGGGAACATCAGTTTCACAAATCACTTCGCCTAATGAAGCATTCCCAGATAAGAAGTTAGACAACCCCTTATAAGGTTCATTTGACTTAAATGTTCCTGACAATACAGAATTACGCGTATCCGCATCGATAAGAAGTGTCCTAAGACCAACACTAGCAAAGGAAATTGCTAAATTAACAGATGTTGTTGATTTTCCTTCACCAGGTTGAACAGAGCTTACTGCAATCACTTTAAAATTTGCACCAGAAAACTGGATATTTGTACGAATAGCGTTATAATACTCTTCCGTCTTTTTAGCAAAGTCTGCTTTTGATTTAACTAACTTTAATAAAGGCATTTCTTCTCCTTAAATTTTATCTGTATCAGGAACAATTCCAAGAAGTGTCATTTCAAGCACGTCTTCAACATCTTCAGGGCGACGAATACGATCATCTAAAACTTCACGAACTAACACTGCCACAATTGCTACAGAACCACCCAAAATAGCACCAAGTAACACGTTCCGTTTAATATTTGGTGAAGATGGTGAAGATGGCAACTTAGCCTCTTCAAGTGTTGTGACATCTTCAACTTTAGTTACAGTTTTAATTTTTTTAGACGCTACCTCACGTACTTTATTAGCAAGCACTTGAGCATCTTGACCAGTTTTGGCTTTTACTGAGATTGAAATAAGACGAGTATCTGTAGGAATATTAACTGAAACCATTTTAGACAGTTCTGCCTCACTCAAATTCAACTTTTCATCTTTAATAACTTCTGATAATACATCATTTGATGTAATAATCTCTTTATAGTCATTTACCAAATAGGTACCAGCTTGCAAATCTTGAGCAGAAAGATTCTTATTATCTGTTGCTTGATTAACAACATAGATACGCGTTGTTGATGTATATGTTGGTTGGATAAAGAAATAAGTACCTAAGAAACTGAAAGCAGCGAAATAAAAAGCTGTGAAAAGAATCAAAAGCTTCTTCGTCCAAAGTTTATGTAGCAATGCTAGTACGTCGATTTCAACACTTTTAGCGTTATCTTGATTCATAATATCTCCTATAAATATTGATTTTCTAGTAATGTTTTGGGATTTTCAATAAAAAGATTCTTAGCACGTTTGGGGCCGTAGTTCTTTTTAACAATTTCATAAGCATCTTTCATAAATGGTGGTCTCGGCCCAAGATTATGCATGTCGCTAGCAACCATATGAACCAAATTTTTTTCCAAGAAATAACGGACACGTTTCTTTCTTACTTTATCTTTATCGCCAAAGAGCTTTGGTTTGAGGACATGTGAGCTATTGACTTGAGTATAGCAGCCCATATTGATGATTTCTCGAACACGATCAGAATTTTCTTCGAGGGCATCATAGCGCTCAATATGAGCAACAATTGGTGTCACACCTGCTCGTAAAACATTACTAAGCCCACTATGAATTTCTTTCCAAGAGGTGCGAGCACTAAACTCAATCAAAGCAAATTGAGTATTGTGCATGCGTGGAATGAGATTCTTTTCAAGTTTCTCCACAATGTCTGAGGTGTAATAAAGTTCACCACCATAATAAATAGTTAAGTCTGGATAAAGTGCTTCTGCTTCTTCTTTTACCTTAGAAAAGTTTGCAAAGATTTTATCCTCTGGAGTTTCAAACATTCCCTTTCGACGATGGGATGTTGAAACAATCGCACGCACTCCTTGCGCATAGCTTTCGCCAATGAGGTCAAGACTTTCTTCTAAAGTTTTAGGACCATCATCAACATCAAAAACAATATGTGAGTGAACGTCAATCACTTATTTTTCCTCCATCAAATTTTTGATAGCTTGAGAGGCACTTTCCACACTAGAATCATCCAGTTTCATCATGTAGAGACTAGAATTTGGCATAGCATAAGAGGTCAATTGTCCAGTTGAACCTGTACCTGTTACTGCTTGAGAAGTCACCGTAAATTTAGAACCTGAATCAAGTTGTGTATTGGCCAAAGCATTAATGGTATCTAAAGACATATTCGTTTGAACAGAATCTTGAAGATTATTAACGATTGAAGTAAAGTTTGATACAGAATTTAGTGAAGCCAACTTGTTTACAATCGCAGAAATCACTTTCTCTTGGTTTTTACCACGATCATTATCACCTCCATTCAAACTATAACGCTCACGAACAAAGCCAAGGGCTTGTTCAGAATTCATTTGGATATCTCCCACTGGGAAATCAAACTTCCCATGAAGACTCGTGAAGGCTTGATCATTATGAACTGTCACACCACCAAGTTGGTCAATCAGTTTAAGGAAAGATGTGAAGTTAATTCGTGCATAGTAATCAATCTTAATGCCATAAAGATTTTCCAGAGTTTGTTCAGACGTTTCAACGCCATAAATACCTGCGTGGGTTAATTTATCATACTGGTCTGCCCCACCACCAGGAATCTTAACGTATGCATCACGTGGAGTAGTCGTCAAGAGAATCTTATGTGTGTTCATGTTAACTGTCATAATGATATTGACATCTGAACGTGACACTGTTGAAATTGAACCGTAGGTATCAATACCACTAATATAAATATTGAAGACTTTTGAATCTACTTGTTTTGCAGAGTTGTTATTCTTCATTTTAATTTTATAAGTATAGATTGTTTTTAGATGTGAAGCATAGTTACTATCAACAGACTCTAGTAGGCTTGCATAAGAACCACTCAAGACCATAGCTTTAGATTTGCCAGACTTAAGATTGTCATATGCTTCTTGATATGAAGCAACATCATCAACTTTGACATCAACTTTTTTATCTTTTTTTAGAGCTGACATCAAAGTGTCGACATTGTTCTTATCAACCTTAGTAGGTGCCTGTACGGTAGTAAGCTGATTCACATCTTTGATGTCACTATCCTTAGGAACAACAATGCTCATTTCAACTTCTGAAAATGCTGCCGTTTGATTCATACGGTTAGTGATATCAATCATTTGTTTAAAACCAAAGACACCGACCAAAGAAATAAGTGAAAAAACTACTAAAATAATAGTAGTCACTAGCGTTGATTTTTTAGCTTTCTGAAGGAAGATGCTAATGGCAAGAACTACCAATAAACCAATAGTGATAATAATGTTCAAAAACCTAAATGATAGGAAATTATAATTGAACATAATGAATAACAAAAATGCTACTAAAACAGTATACAGAATAGTCAACCCGATGTTAACCATTCCCCACATTTTTTTACCCGTTCGTTTCTGCTTACGATTCGTACGCGAACTCATATAAAATGCTCCTAAATATTAAAATTAGATATTTCCCACAGTAATTATAACATTACTATAACTTTATTTCAATTGTCATTCTTTTTAAAAAAGAAGAAACCGTATTCAATGAGGGTATTGAGCTTTTATTATCTACCTTTTTTTGTTATTTTATAAGCTTTTTTTCACATTTTTAAAATTTAATTTTGAATTGTCAGTTAATTGTTATAATTTTTCCATCAAAAACTCTAAGCAGGCTTAGCCTACTAACTCATGACAGAAAAGAAAGTTCGGCTTATA
>NZ_KV831743.1:0-772 GCF_001837205.1 Streptococcus sp. HMSC064D12 | reverse complement strand
TACTGACCCTCATTTCTTCTAAAAAACATATATACACCTTTTCATTTTTAGCTAGTTTATTAGCACATTACTGTCTATTTTATCATATCCCTAACCAAAAAATCTAATATAGTATCTTATTTTTTTGAATTTTTTATCGCCCTTTCCTACATTGCTTTTACAAGCCTAAGAAAGGGTCATCTCCCAGAATGATAACAATGAAAAGTTTTCGATAGAATATGATATCTCTCGAAAAAAATGATTAAGGAAAATTCCTCTTGGTAAGATTAATAAAAATTCTGATTTTTCCAATCATATCAGATAAATACTTCTTTCTAAAGTTTTCATCTTAATATCACTAGACAGCAAAAAAACACCGCCCTTATTTAACAATGTACTAATAAGGGTGGTGTTTTATTAAAAAATTGACGATGACTACCTAACACTAAAATTATAAACTGTCATCTTCTGGGTCATCCTTCTTGCGTTTAGCAAGAAAGGCAAGACCAGTTGCAGTAGATAGAACTCCTAACACCGTTGCAAGTGGATTACTTCTCTCAATAAACTTAGGAAGCATCCTAGATTCTGGTTGTACCAAAAGTCTATCAGCCTTAGCCTTAAGAATGAAACTGTCAGAATTGCGATCATTAACAGAAAGACTAGTTCTTTCTGATGTGTTAATTATCAGTGAAGTGTTTGTCAATTGCTCTGAACTCATTGAAGATATCTGTGAGTTTGATGAAGCACTGGTTGAAGTGTTCATGGATGCTGACGTACTTGCTGACTCGCTCGC
>NZ_KV831742.1:0-1388 GCF_001837205.1 Streptococcus sp. HMSC064D12 | reverse complement strand
TATAAGCCGAACTTTCTTTTCTGTCATGAGTTAGCAGGCTAAGCCTGCTTAGAGTTTTTGATGGTGACATTTATGTCACTATTTTTTGTTTGATGGAGAAATTATAATAATAACATAGCTTGAGAGAATACCAACGAGCTAGCGAGTGGAAAGAATAATGACACTCGTTGTTATAAAAATAGAAAAGGAGAATTGAATGGTATTGAATTTAGAAAATGTAAACTGTGTTACTCTTCAAGATGAAGAATTAATGATGGTTAACGGAGGTCTCGCACCGATTGTTATTGGTGGAGTTGTCGTAGGTTGGAAGGTCATTGGTGGAGTGGCAGGTGTTATAGCAGCAAGTGGTGCTGCAGGGATTGCTGCAGGATATTATGCTAATCGTCCGTAACATTCAAGAATCGTTGGAGGCTGACAATGTTTAAAGAGCTTATAAAATATCTGCCAGAGTTAATTATTCTTTTAATGAGCCTGCTCTATAATATTGCACGAATGATGAGTGATTTGGGTTATATTAAAGTTCCATCATGGATGTTATCCATCGATGTTCCAAATATATCATTGCTCTTAATCTTGATTATATTAATTTTGAAAATGCTAGGAGAAAAAGATGTCTAAAAAATATGAGTTGACTAAAAAAGAATTGCAGGAAATTGAAGGTGGTGTTGCACCAATTATGGTTGCTATTGGTTTAGGAAGTCTAGCAGTAGCATCATTTAGTTCAGGATATAAATTTGGAACAGATTTAGCTAGACGTGGACGATAGGTGACAGAATCATTCTGTGAAAGTGGTATTATAATTTCACATTATATGGTTTACCGCTTTAATTTAGAAGCGTTATCTTTAAGGTGGTTTTAAGTTTATTAAGATATAGTATAACCATCCTAGTAAGGCAGCTAGCTTTTGTGAGCTAGAGGTAACATAATTTTTTTCATAACAAATCTCTCCGAAGAAAGTCTAGAAATCTAGGCTTTTTTCTTCTTTTTTGAGGTTTTATTAGGGTATTTTAAGAAAATACTTGAAAACCCTTCCAAAACAAGGTAATATAGTTATATAAAGATTCTATTGGACAAGCGGTCACCTTGGAGGATTAGGAAGAAGAGGTTGGGAAGCCTGTACAATCGTATCTTTTCAGCGGTCTTTGGATTGCTGTGAAAATCCCTTAGGGGATTTTTTTCTGCGATTTAAGGTTTCTTTAAGGAAGGCTGGTTATACTTTAAGTCTCCTAAATAACTTTTACTGAACGCCGTTCAGTAAGTCTCGTTGGCTTACACTTTTTGTAGAACAACGAACTTTTCTTTTTCATAATCTCCAAAAGAGCTCAACATCATGTGTTGGGTTCTTTTTTTGGCACTTGAATATACAATATAAGTGCACAATAAAAACT
>NZ_KV831741.1:13651-19596 GCF_001837205.1 Streptococcus sp. HMSC064D12 | reverse complement strand
TTGCGCTATTTTTAATGTTTTTTTCAAATAAAAAAGCAGGGCAAACCTGCTTTCTGTTATTTTGTTTAGATTAGTCACCCAAACCAATGCGTTCGAAGATTTCATCAACACGTTTAGTGTAGTAAACTGGGTTGAAGATTTCGTCGATCTCTTCTTGAGTGAGACGAGATGTTACCTCTGGATCTGATTCAAGAAGTGGTTTAAAGTCTACTTGGTTATCCCATGATTGGGCAGTCTTCGGTTGAACAAGGTCGTAGGCTTGCTCACGTGTCATGCCTTTTTCAATCAAAGTAAGCATGGCACGTTGGCTGAAGATAAGACCAAATGTAGAGTTCATGTTGCGGATCATGTTTTCTGGGAAGACTGTCAAGTTCTTAACGATGTTTCCGAAACGGTTGAGCATGTAGTCAATCAAGATTGTTGTGTCTGGTGCGATAATACGCTCAGCTGATGAGTGAGAGATATCACGTTCGTGCCAAAGGGCTACGTTTTCATAAGCTGTCACCATGTGACCACGGATAACACGCGCAAGACCTGTCATGTTTTCAGAACCAATAGGGTTACGTTTGTGAGGCATTGCTGAAGATCCTTTTTGACCTTTGGCAAAGAACTCTTCCACTTCACGTTGTTCAGATTTTTGAAGACCACGGATTTCAGTCGCCATACGCTCGATAGAAGTTGCGATGCTAGCAAGAACTGCAAAGTACTCAGCGTGAAGGTCACGAGGAAGGACCTGTGTAGAGATTTCTTGAGCACGGATACCAAGTTTGTCGCAGACGTATTTTTCAACGAATGGTGGGATGTTGGCAAAGTTACCAACCGCACCAGAAATCTTACCAGCCTCCACACCAGCAGCCGCATGCTCGAAACGCTCAATGTTACGTTTCATTTCGCTGTACCAAGTCGCCAATTTAAGACCAAAAGTTGTCGGCTCAGCGTGCACACCGTGGGTACGACCCATCATGATTGTGAACTTGTGTTCCTTCGCTTTGTCAGCGATGATGTTGGTGAAGTTTTCAAGGTCCTTGCGGATGATATCGTTGGCTTGTTTGTAGAGATAACCATAGGCAGTATCTACCACGTCAGTAGAAGTCAACCCATAGTGAACCCACTTACGTTCTTCACCAAGAGTCTCAGAAACCGCACGTGTGAAGGCCACCACATCGTGACGCGTTTGCTGCTCGATTTCAAGAATACGGTCGATGTCAAAATCCGCTTTTTCACGAATCAAAGCCACATCTTCCTTAGGAATTTCTCCCAACTCAGCCCATGCTTCGTCAGCTAAGATTTCCACCTCAAGCCAAGCACGGTATTTATTTTCTTCAGTCCAAATGTTCGCCATTTCTGGGCGTGAATAACGTTCGATCATGTTTTTATTTTCCTTTCTTTTGATGTTTTACATCAGTTAGCAACCAACTGTCGCTTTATTCAAATTCCTCTTTCCCAATCCACACTGATGGATAGTGATCTAGTTTATTCAAATCAGTATCCATCGGCAAATCATAGATAGCTAAATAGTTTTCAGGATATTGAGCAACCAACTCTTCATACTTAGCTCTCACTTTTTCGTGATTGCTACTAGCATACAAGACTTCGACGACTGCTCCAGTCTTATCTTTTTCAACAAATGCGTTGACGATGAGTTGAATCATAAAATCTCCTAAATCGAAATTCCCTTCATATTTGCTTCAAGAATGGGCATTTCAATACCTAATTCCTGACCGGTCTGATAGACACTTTGACAACAATAGAAGATGTCCTGTTTATCATTGTGTAAGGTCATGATTTTTCGTGTCAGCTCATTTTTCGCAAACATGATTTTCATGGCTTTTCCTGCAATCCAAGCGGGAATTTTGTAGGGCAAGAGTTCGGCTTTGTAAAGTTTCAAATTCACACCACGCGCTTCTACGACTTTCAAAGCCTCTCGAATGGCCTTGATGGCTAATGATAATTCCGAAGAACTATTCATCAAGTTCAAAGCCAATTCTTCTGGGTTTTCCAAATTTCCTGAACGAGCAGCTGTCGAAGTAACACCCGCATTAATCGCCATGTGAATCCAAATCCACTCGACCATATCATGAGGAACTTCCCACTTCAAATCTGCAGAAGTCAATAAATCTGTCAGATCAGCATAGTTAGAAATGTCTGCTTTTTGCTCACCTTGTAGCATTAAATGGTCGAACAAGACACCATCCAAATGGTCCTCCTGCATATGACCGCCCGCTGTCGGAAAAGCCAGAATATAGTCGTAATCTCCTGCCCACTCTTGGACCTCTTTTCGTGTATTCCAGAAATTGCAGAAGAAAACGAGGGTGCCTTTGATATTATTTTTTCGCAAGGTTTCCACGGCTTCTTTGACAAAACCATGACGCACACTGAGAAAAATAAAATCATATTCCGAATGAGCTTCTGCCACATGAACTTCATAGGTGTCGTGTTTGTTTTCACCCTTGGAATGATAGCGACCATCTAGCAAATCAACCAAGAGGGATTTTGGAGCATTGTTTCGCTTACTGTCTCTAAGTACGTGTTCTACTTGATGACCTGCTTTTTGAAAAGCGTAGGCGTAAGTGGTCCCGATAACTCCGAGTCCTAGGATTGCTATTCTCACCTAAAAATCAATTCCTTTCCCAAACTCAACCACACTATCTGGTTCATCACTAAAAAAAGTCACATGTCCCATTTTGCGGTTGTGCTTCGCTTCTAGTTTACCATACATGTGGAGGTGGGCGCTTGGATTTTCTGTGACATAACGCTCAGCTGCTTCGACGTGTTGGCCGAGGACGTTGAGCATGATAGCAGGTGCATGAAGGTGGATTGCTGGAAGCGGTGCACCGAGAACACCTAAGATATGCGTGTCAAACTGTGAAAAGTCACAGGCTTCAATTGAGTAGTGGCCTGAATTGTGTGGGCGTGGTGCGATTTCATTGACGATGATATCATCAGCTGTCGCAAACATTTCCACACAGAGGGTACCAGAGAGGTTAAGTTGCTCAGCAATCTTCACAGCCATAGCTTTAGCTTTCTCAGCTAGACTGTCAGAAATACGGGCAGGCACAATAGTTTTAGAGAGGATGTTGTTGCGATGGATATTTTCCTGAACTGGGAAAACCGTCACATCCTTGCCGTTACCAGACACGATGACCGAAATCTCGAGGTCGAAGTTGACGAACTCTTCCAAGACACACTCGGCTGAGTTAGCAAGGGCATTTGCCTCTTCCAAATCGTCGACTGATGTGATGACTTTTTGACCGTGGCCATCGTAACCACCTGTCGCTGTCTTGAGGACGTATTTTTTAGAAAGGTCAATATCTTCCAAATCAAGGCTAGATGTCACGACCTTATAAGGCGCAACCGTCACTTTAGCCTTGTTTGAGAGGAAGTCCTTCTCAAAAATACGGTTTTGAGAAATGCGAAGCAGGTCTGTTCCTTGTGGGAGCAGACCGTCTTTGATAACAGCATCAAGGCCGTCAGCATCGACATTTTCAAACTCATAAGTGAGAACATCACAGCTGTCCGCCAACTGACGAAGGGCGTCCACATCGTCATAAGGTGCCACGATAACCTCAGACACACGAGAAGATGGACAATCTGCCGCAGGATCAAGGGTGATAACCTTGTGGCCCATGTAAATAGCTGAGATAGCCATCATCTGACCGAGCTGGCCACCACCGATGATTCCAATGGTTTTAGTTGAGCTCATTTGTAGACTCCTCTGCGATTTTTCCTTGTTCTTCAGCAAAGTTAGCAAGCGCATCCGCAATGGCCTTGTCTTCTACTGAGAGGAGACGAAGGGCAAAGAGGGCTGCATTAGTCGCACCAGCTTCACCGATAGCCATGGTTGCGACTGGAACACCACCTGGCATCTGAACGATAGAATAGAGCGAATCCACGCCACTGAGGGCACGTGATTTGACTGGAACACCAATGACTGGAAGGGTTGTTTTAGCAGCAACCATACCTGGCAAGTGAGCAGCGCCACCAGCACCTGCGATGATGACCTTGATGCCACGACTACGTGCTTCTTCGGCATGCTTGAACATGAGGTCCGGTGTACGGTGTGCGGAAACAACTTTCTTTTCGTAAGCGACACCAAAGTTGTCGAGGACTTCAGCGGCTTTTTGCATGGTTGCCCAGTCAGATTTTGAGCCCATGATAATGGAAATTACTGGTTTCATAGTTAATATCCTTTTTCTTTTTTGATAATGGTCTTAGGTGGTGGGGACGGAAGCAAACCTTCGGTTTCATTCCTAAACTTTGAGCCTAAAGTCTCAAAGTTTCCCCCGACCAGAACAGATCCTGTTCTGGTCTTTTCACCACGGCGACCATTATCGGATTGGCGACTTCGTCGCCTAAAATAGCATTGATATTCGAAAACTCAAAGAAAATCACAGAGTGACAAGGCAAAGCGACGAAGATAGAACTAACGTTCATCAAGGAGCTTTAACACAGTCAATCGAAGATTTTCAAAGAGTTTTATTTGTTAGCCTTGCTACCGATATCCGTACGATAGAAGAGGCCTTCTGTGTTTTGGTTGCTGAGTTCGTTGTAGATAATGTTTTGGCCATCTTTGACGGTATCTGCTGTTGTGACAAGCATGTAGACACGTCCTCCGTTTGAGAGGAGGTCTTGGCCATTTTCAGCGAATTTAGCACCAGCATAGTAAGTGATGATGTCACCCTCTGTCTTGGCTGGAAGTTTGATACCCTTCTCATAAGCGAGTGGGTAGCCGTTTGAGGCTACAACCACACCAAGTGTCACACCCTTGTCCGTCCAAGTGATGGCTGGCTCTTTACCTTCCAAAATGTCAGTGATGTTTTGTGCAAAGTCAGATGTCAAACGAGGCAAGATGATTTGTGTTTCAGGATCACCAAAACGTGAGTTGAACTCGATGACTTTAGGGCCATCAGCTGTCAAGATAAGTCCAGCGTAAAGGACACCAGTGTAAGGACGACCTTCTTTGATCATACCTTCAAGAACTGGCTTGACAATAGTGTCAACCGCTGTGTCAACCACGCTCTGTGGCAAGTGAGGAACTGGCGCATAGGCACCCATCCCACCAGTGTTAGGACCCTTGTCGCCATCATAAGCACGTTTGTGGTCCTGAGCCGTTGGCATGATGTAGAACTTTTCCCCATTGACAAAGGCAAAGAGAGAAAACTCTTCCCCGTCAAGGAATTCCTCGATGACCACACGCGCACCTGAATCACCGAATTTATTGTCCAAAAGCATCTCGTGAGCAGCTTCGACGGCTTGCTCAACCGTTTCAGCAACGACGACACCTTTCCCAAGGGCCAAGCCGTCTGCCTTGACGACGATTGGAGCGCCTTTTTCCTCAATGTAGGCCTTGGCTTCCTCGAAATCTGAAAATGTGCCATAGGCTGCTGTCGGAACGTCGTACTTGACCATGATTTCCTTAGCAAAATCCTTAGACCACTCAAGCTCAGCCGCAGCCTTGGTAGGACCAAAGGCTTTGAGTCCAGCCGCATTGAAATCATCCACGATACCAGCTGCAAGGGCATCATCTGGACCGATAAAGGTCCAAGCAATATCGTTCGCTTTTGCGAAGTCAATCAGCTTAGAATGTTCGGAAATTCCGATATTGATCAAATCAAGACCGTCCAATGTCATCCCGTCATTACCAGGAGCCACGAAAACTTGCTCAACGTCCTTAGACTCCAATAATTTCTTGGCAATCGCATGTTCACGACCACCAGAACCAACAACCAAAAGTTTCATTTGAAAGATACCTCAATATCAAATAAGACTAGGGGCAAATGCCCGTTAACGACAATCATTCGGAAAAATTAGCAATTTTCACGAATTATACATAACCATTATAACATATTTGTTCGGAGATATGGGTATGTATCCAAATTTGGACACAAAAAAGGCAGCCACTTGGACCACCTCTTGGGAGATTATGAAAATGAAAAAAGTTATTT
>NZ_KV831741.1:0-13551 GCF_001837205.1 Streptococcus sp. HMSC064D12 | reverse complement strand
GGAGATTATGAAAATGAAAAAAGTTATTTAGGATGGTATTAGTATAACTTGGAGAGCTTAAAGGAAGCTTAAGGAATCTAAAAAACATCCAATTTCTTGGATGCTTTGTAAATTCTTAATGACGGAAGTGACGAACGCCTGTAAAGATCATTGTCAAACCATGTTTATCAGCAGCTTCGATTGACTCTTGGTCACGTACTGATCCACCTGGTTGGATGATTGCTTTGATACCTGCTTTGGCGATTTCTTCTACGTTATCTGCAAATGGGAAGAAGGCATCTGAAGCAAGAACAGCACCATCAAGGCGGTCTTTAGCTTGCTCAATGGCGATACGGACTGAAGCCACACGGTTGGTTTGACCTGGGCCAACACCAAGTGTCATGTGGTCATTAGTTACGATGATACCATTTGATTTCACATACTTGATAGCTTTCCAAGCAAACTCAAGAGCTGTCGCTTCTGTCTCTGTTGGTTGGCGTTTAGTAACCACTTGCCAGTCAGCTGGACTTTCTTTAACAACGTCTTGGTTTTGAACGAGGAGACCACCAACAACACCAGTGTATTCTGCTTCCACTTCGCTAGCGTCTTGAGCGTCAAATGGCAACTCAAGGATACGCAAGTTTTTCTTCTTAGTTGTCAAGATTTCAAGCGCTTCGTCTGTGTAGCTTGGTGCAATGATGATTTCAAGGAAGACACCGTGCATTTTCTTAGCTGTCGCAGCGTCAACTTCACGGTTGAGGACTACGATACCACCGAAGATTGATACTGGGTCAGCTTCATAAGCGTAGTCCCAAGCTGTTTCGATGTCGTCAGCTTGACCGATACCACATGGGTTCATGTGTTTCAAAGCCACAACTGTTGGACGGTCTTTGAAATCACGGATGATACGGATAGCGGCATCAGCGTCACGGATATTGTTGAAAGACAATTCTTTACCGTTAAGCTGTTTAGCTGAAGCAATTGAGTAAGCCGTTGGCAAACCTTTTTGGTAGAAGTCTGCGTCTTGTTGAGGGTTTTCACCGTAACGCATTGGTTGCTTGAGGTCATAGGTCAAAGTGAGTTTTTCAGGTTTTGTTTCACCCACTTGAGCTGTGAAGTATTCCGCAATCAAAGCGTCGTATGAAGCTGTGTGACGGTATACTTTTGCTGCCAAACGTTGACGAGTTTCGTAACTTGTTTCGCCGTTTGCTGACAATTCGTCAAGAACAACAGCATAGTCAGCAGGGTCTACCACAACTGTTACGCTAGCGTGGTTTTTAGCTGCTGAACGAAGCATAGATGGCCCACCGATATCGATGTTTTCAACCGCATCAGCATAAGTTACGTCTGGTTTGAGGATGGTTTCCTTGAATGGGTAAAGGTTTACCACAACAAGGTCGATAAGTTCGATATTATTATCCTTAGCCGCTTGGAGGTGGCTATCGAGGTCACGACGAGCGAGGAGACCACCATGGATATTTGGGTGGAGAGTCTTCACACGACCGTCCATCATTTCTGGGAAACCAGTCACATCATCGATGGCAATGGTGTCTACCCCAGCATTATCAAGGGCAACTTTGGTCCCACCTGTTGAGATGATATCCCAACCAAGTTTCTTGAGTTCTTGGGCAAATTCAACAATGCCCGCTTTGTCTGAGACTGAAATAAGTGCTCGTTTAGTCATTTTCTTTCTTTTCCTTTTTTAAAAAAGTTCTTTAGCTGCTACAGTCAAAAATTATCTTTCAGCTCTAGGGCTTTCTTATTTTCGTGCAACTCCCAAACTATCCAAGACTTCTGGATAGAGCTTGTACTCTGTTTCGTGGATACGAGTTTCGAAAGTATCAAGGGTATCACCTTCAAGGCGTGGCACACGGACTTGTTTGATAACCTTACCGGTATCAACACCAGAATCCACCCAGTGAATAGTCACACCAGACTGGTCAACACCTGCATTCCAAGCATCCTCAATGCCATGAGCACCTGGAAATTCAGGAAGATAAGCCGGGTGGATATTTATGATACGACCTTCATAAGCTGCCAGCAAGGTTGGGCCAACGATTTTCATATAACCCGCCAAGCAAACCAAATCAATCTGGTGTTCATCCAAGAGTTTGACGATAGCTTCTTCATAAGCCGTTTTATTGTCAAATTCCTTGAGCTCAAAGGCATGGCTAGTCACACCAAGATTCTTGGCACGTTCTAAGACATAGGCATCACGGTGATCTGAAAAAACAAATTCTACTGGAAATTGTTCCGCAATCACCTGAAAGTTTGAGCCGTTGCCAGAGGCAAAAACAGCAATCTTCATATTCGATACAAAGGGACGTTTCGGCTAGCCGAACAGTTTCGTAGAAAAATAGGAAATCATTTTGTGTGCAAGCACCCAGCAATGATTTCTCTTTTTTCCTAGAAAATGAGTCCCGTGTTCAGTTAGGCTTGCTAACTAAACACTCCTTTCTACAATTTCTCCGTATAAAATGGTGATTTCACCATTATTTTATCACCACACTTGCGCCATCTTTCTTCACAATACGACCAATTTCATAAACAGGTTCGTCAAGAAGTTCTTTGACACGTTCAACATTTTCTGGTTTAACCGCAAGCATGAGACCAATACCCATGTTGAAGATTTCAAACATTTCTTCATGTTTGATTTCACCATATTTTTCAAGGGCTTTAAAAATTGGAAGAACTGGCACTTTGCTTTCATCAATTTCAGCAGCCAAGTCATCTGAGAACATACGTGGTACATTTTCGATGAAACCACCACCTGTGATGTGGGCAATACCGTTAACCAATTCTTCTTTGATGAGTGGCAAAGCTGCTTTGACGTAGATACGAGTTGGTTCAAGAAGAACGTCTTTAAGTTTTTTGCCTTCAAGCTCTGGGAGAACTTCTTCCCCTGTGTAATTAGCAAATACACGACGCACGAGTGAGTAACCGTTGGAGTGGATACCGCTTGAAGCAAGTCCAAGAAGCACGTCACCTTCAGCTACTTTTGAGCCGTCGATGATTTGAGATTTTTCTGCGATACCTACCGCGAAACCTGCCAAATCATAGTCGTCTTCACCATACATACCAGGCATTTCAGCAGTTTCACCACCAATAAGGGCTGCACCAGCTTGCACACAACCTTCAGCAACACCAGCAACGACCTGCTCCAATTTAGCTGGTTCATTTTTACCAGTTGCTACGTAGTCAAGGAAGTAAAGGGGCTCAGCACCTGCGGCGATGATATCGTTAACACACATAGCAACACAGTCTTGACCGATAGTATCGTGTTTGTCGTACTTAATAGCAAGCATGAGTTTAGTACCGACACCATCTGTACCTGAGATCAAAACAGGCTCTTTAACACCTGTTTTTGAAAGGTCGAACATACCACCGAAGCCACCGAGAGCTCCCATGACACCTGCACGCTCTGTACGGGCAACGTGTTTTTTGATACGTTCAACAACTTCATAACCTGCTTCAACATCCACACCCGATTGAGCGTAAGCATTTTTATTTGTCATTTTATTTATTCCTTTTCTTTTTTCGAGAAAGAGTGCGACGTATTTTTAGATGAACCATCTTTTTATCTAAAAATACTAGTCAGGTCTCTAGCTTTGACCCCATAGGGCAAAGTGTCTACTGACAAATGCTTTAGCTTTTAGTCAGTAGTGAGACGTGGAGCGTAAGCATTTTTAGACATAATTTTTTCCTCTTTTTTCTTCTGCACTGCTCTTAATAGAAAGAAGTGTGTTCTTTCAAACTTTCCAAATAGCGTTCTTCGTAGTCATACAATGGTGTTGGATATTTACCATCAAAGTAAGCCACACAAAGGCCACCGTTTGGTGCATCTGTGTCAATTCCAATAGAATCAATCAATCCATCAATAGACAAGTAAGTCAAGCTATCCGCTCCAATGATTTCGCGTGTTTCCTCAACTGTATGATTGGCCGCAATCAATTCCTTACGTGTTTGAATATCGATACCGTAGAAACATGGGTAGGCAAGGGCTGGGCTACCGATTGCTACGTGGACCTCTGTTGCTCCTGCTTCTTTTAGCAAATTAACGATACGACGTGATGTTGTCCCACGTACAATAGAGTCGTCAATCATAACCACACGTTTTCCTTTAACAACACCTGATACGGCAGAGAGCTTCATACGAACCCCTTGCTCACGCAATTCTTGTGTTGGTTGGATAAAGGTACGTTGGGTGTATTGGTTTTTAATCAAGCCCATTTCATTTGGCAAGCCTGATTCTTCCGCAAATCCCATGGCTGCGCTAAGTGATGAATTAGGCACACCAACGACAATATCTGCTTCATGTTTGAACTCACGTGCCAATTGAGCACCCATACGTTTACGAGCTGTATGGACATTGACCCCTTGGATATTTGAATCAGGACGGGCAAAGTAGATATACTCCATCGAACAAACAGCCAATTGCGTATCCGTTGTATAGGTATCGTAAGTGATGCCATTATCATCGATGATAACAACCTCACCTGGATTTACATCCCGAATCCATTCTGCACCAACACCCTCAAAGGCACATGTTTCAGATGAAACCACGATAGCACCATTGCTCATCTTACCAAGAGAAAGGGGACGGAAGCCATTTGGATCCAAAGCTGCAATAAGCTTGTCCTCAATCATAAGAAGATAAGCAAATCCACCTTTAACAGTGCTCAGAGCTTCTTTTACTTTACCCATGAATGATGGGTTGTGGCTACGACGAATCAAGTGAGCTAAGATTTCTGAGTCAGAAGTTGAGTTTAAGATAGCTCCATTTTTCTCCAACTCATGTCTTAGTGACTCTGCATTAGTCAAATTCCCATTATGAGCAAGACCAAGCTGTCCATCGTGAAACTTAAACATGAATGGTTGAATATTGTCTACAGAAGCTTCACCAGCAGTCGCATAACGAACATGACCGATAGCAGCCGTTCCAGTTAGCTTATCCAAGTTGGCTGGATCACGGAAAACTTCTGAGAGAAGCCCCATATCACGATGACGCTTCAATTGACCCGCATCATTTGAGAGAATTCCTGCTCCCTCTTGACCACGGTGTTGGAGACTGTGAAGTCCGAAATAAGTTAATTTGGCAGCATCCGGGTGACCCCAGATACCAAAAACACCACATTCTTCATTAAGAGATTTAACTTCGTATGTCATTTTTTATACCTTTTATTTTTGATATTTTCCTAATGTTATGCAAACGAAAAACTATTCCTAGCCTCTCATTTCACTAAAGTGAACTCAAGTTTTCAAGCCCTTTAGAACTACTGCTACATTGAAAAATATCATTACTGAGTGCACTTGGCGCTCTATTATTTTCCAGTAAAGTATTTAACCGCTGACGCAAAGAGGTGTTGGTCTTTATTTCCTGGAATATTTTGGAAGAGACCGTCTTCGAAACGTTCTGAGTGACCCATCTTACCAATAATTTGACCGTTCTTACTTGTGATACCTTCGATAGCATTCACAGATCCGTTAGGATTGTATTTAGAATCCATGCTTGGTTTACCTTCAAAGTCAACATATTGGGTAAAGATTTGACCATTGTCACGAAGCTCTGCAAATTCCTCAGCTGTCACGACAAATTTACCTTCACCGTGTGATACTGGGATGGCATGGATGTCACCAACTTCTACTCCGGCAAGCCATGGTGAGTTAGTGTTGGCAATACGTGTTTCAACCATCTTAGCCACGTGTTGGTTGGCATCATTGTAGAAGAGGGTTGGACTAGTGCTGCTTGCATCTTCAAAGTTACCGTATGGAAGAAGACCTGATTTAACAAGGGCTTGGAATCCGTTACAGATACCAATAATCAAACCACCACGTTCGATGAAGCTATCAATGGCTGCACGTACTTTTTCATTAAGCAAGATGTTAACGATAAATTTAGCTGATCCATCTGGTTCATCCGCTGCTGAGAAACCACCTGCAAAGAAGATAATGTTAGCTTTTTCGATATTGTCAACCATGGTGTCAACAGACTTGACAATAGCTTCTTCATTAAGTGTTACAAATGGTACTAAGTTGACTTTTGCACCTTCTTTTTCAAAGGCCTTAGCTGAATCGTACTCAGAGTTAGTACCTGGGAATACTGGGATGTAAACCACAGGTATCTCAACTGTTTCTTTAGCTTTGATCACAGCATCAGATGCCACAGCAGGTACTTCTTCCAACTCAGTTGCTTGTGCAAATTCCGTTGGATAAACCTCTTCCAATTTACCTTGGAAGGCACTGTCAAGTTTGTGTCCATCAAGCGTTACACCATTGACAGTAAGTGTAAAGTCAGCTGCTGTTTGTCCAATCTTGGCAACACCTGAAATCTCTTCCGGAGATGTGAAGACGAATCCACCCAATTGAGCTGTCAAGGCAGTCTCAAGATTTTCAAGGGTTACAGTGGCACCAATATGGTTACCAAATGTTGCAAGGGCAAGCGCTTCAACGACGCCACCATATTTGACAGCCGATGCAGATGTGACTTTATGGTCAGCTTGGATGGCTTCAAACTTAGCAAAGTTAGACTTGATAAGATCGAAGTCAATTTCTTGAGCCAAAGCTTGACCAGGAATGTAGTAAATATTTTCACCAGCAGCTTTGAATTCTGGAGAAAGAACCTTACGGCTATCTGCAGTTGTTACCCCAAAAGCAACTAAGGTTGGTGGTACGGTCAATTCTTCAAAGGTACCAGACATAGAGTCTTTACCACCGATAGATGGCAGACCAAGTTGAATCTGAGCTTCGATTGATCCAAGGAGAGCTGATACTGGTTGACCAAAACGCTCTGCTTGTTTATCCATACGCTCGAAATATTCTTGATAAGAGAAACGAGCCTTAGACCAGTTTGCACCAGCAGCAACCAAACGAGCTGTTGCTTCGATGACTGCATAAGCAGCGCCATGATATGGAGACCATTCTGCTACATAAGGGTTGAATCCTTGCGCCATAACAGAAGCAGTTGTTGTAACGCCATGTTGGACTGGCAATTTCTGTACAGAAGCTTCCGTTGGTGTGATTTGGTAGCGACCACCGAGTGGATGATTGACTGTTGAACGACCAACTGAACTATCAAAGATGGTTTGTAAACCTTTTTGACTGGCATGGTTAAGGTCAGCCAAGACTTCAAGAGTATCAGCTTCAAGGGTTTCAGCAGATGTTTGACGTTCTTCTGGAAGCTTGACATCCTTGTCAACCACCTTAGCATCTACAACCACACGTACACCGTTTGTATCAAGGAAACGACGTTCCAAATCAACGATTGTTTCACCATTCCAGTGCATGACAAGATTTGGTTTTTCAGTTACTGTCGCAACGACAACAGCATCAATATTTTCTTTATTACATTCAGCAACGAAGGCATCTACATCTTCTGGACGAACCACTACAGCCATACGTTCCTGAGATTCCGAGATGGCAATTTCTGTACCGTTCAAGCCTTGGTATTTCAATGGCACTTTGTCTAGATCAATTTCAAGACCATCTGCCAATTCACCAATAGCCACACATACACCACCAGCACCAAAGTCATTTGATTTCTTGATAAGACGTGTCACATCCCCATTACGGAAAAGACGTTGAATCTTACGTTCTTCGATGGCATTCCCTTTTTGAACTTCAGCACCAGCTGTTTCAACAGATTCAACCGTTTGAACTTTAGAAGAACCTGTCGCACCACCGACACCGTCACGTCCAGTCTTACCACCAAGCAAGATAATCACATCACCTGCTTCAGGTTTTTCACGGACAACATTTTCTTTAGGAGCCGCACCGACAACTGCACCTAGCTCCATACGCTTAGCAACGAAACCTGGGTGGAAGTATTCACGAACATAAGTTGTTGCCAAACCAATTTGGTTACCGTATGAAGAATAACCGTGTGCCGCTGTTTTAGAAATCACTTGTTGTGGCAATTTACCAGCACGAGTTTCAGCAATTGGTGTTGTAATATCACCAGCACCTGAGATACGCATAGCTTGGTAAACGTATGAACGACCTGACAATGGGTCACGAATGGCACCACCGATACAAGTAGCCGCTCCACCAAATGGTTCGATTTCAGTTGGGTGGTTGTGGGTTTCATTCTTGAACATGAGAAGCCATGGTTCTTTCACACCATTGACATCCACTTCAATTTCAACTGAGCAGGCATTAATTTCATCAGACACTTCCATATCATCCAAACGACCATTAGCACGCTCATAACGACCAAAAATAGTCGCCATATCCATCAAGGTTTGAGGTTTTTCTGTACGTCCCAACTCATCACGCATGGCAATATACTTGTCATAAGTCGCTTGCAATTGTTTTTCAAATTTAGAAGCTGAGAAGTCGATGTTTTTCAACTCAGTTTCGAAAGTCGTGTGACGACAGTGGTCAGACCAGTAAGTATCCAAAACCTTCAACTCAGTCTCAGTTGGTACACGTCCAATGGATTTGAAGTAATCTTGAATGAAGAGAAGGTCATCCACTTCCATTGCCAATCCTTGCTCAGCCTTATACTTAGCAAAATCTTCTGCCGTATAAGTTTCAAAGAAATCCAAGCTTGGAATGGTCTTGTCAGACTCAGAGAAATCCTGTTTAGCAATGCCAACAGTGATATCTTTGAAACGAGAATCCACTGGGTTCAAAAGGTAGTTTTTGACAGCTTCCAACTCATTCGCATCAATATCCTTGTTAACCAAGTACAATTGCGCTGTGTTCACTGTTACGTCATTTGAACTACCAAGCAACAGCAAAGCTTCTTGTGAAGATGCCGCACGTTGGTCAAATTGACCGGGCAAACTTTCGATAGCAAAGAAAGCATACTTCTCAAGATCAGCCTTAACCGCAGCCTCGTCCAAAACAGTATCAGTCACTTGCTCAGAGAAGATGTGTTTTTCCGCACGCGCAAACAAGTCCTCTGCCAAATTAAAGACATCGTAAACCTGAACAATACGAAGATCATTCAAAGTTTTCAACTGAAGATTATGCTTTAATTCTTTTACTAAAGACTGAGATTTCACACGAAAATCAGCTTTTTTCTCAACGAAAATACGTTTATCCATTTTATTTCCTTTATCTATTTCTACTTAAAGATTGTAGTGAAGACCAAGTATTCTATTTGTAAAAGGCTACTTCAATCCTTGCAATTTTTCCAATACAACTTCATAAACATCTGTCAAGCTACCAAGATCACGACGGAAAACATCCTTGTCCATATGGTGCCCTTCAGCATCCCAAAGGCGGCAGTTATCTGGTGAGAATTCATCTGCCAAGATAATCTTGCCATCCTTATCAAAACCAAATTCCAATTTAAAGTCAATCAAGCGAAGACCAATTTGTGCAAACCAATCTTTTAGTAATTCATTGATACGACGCGTTTCTTCCTTGATATAAGCAATTTGTTCATCATTGGCAATATCCAAGAACTTCACATGCTCATCATTGATGAATGGGTCATCCAAATCATCGTTCTTGTAGTAAAATTCAACGATTGGAGTTTTCAAGTCCAAACCTTCTTCAACGCCAAAACGTTTAGAGAAAGAACCCGCAGTCACATTACGAAGAACAACCTCCAAAGGAATGATAGTAACTTTCTTGTTAAGTTGTTCGGTATCAGAAATACGTTCGATAAAGTGAGTAGCTACACCCGCAGCATTCAATTTTTCAAAAATAAGAGACGAAATCTGATTATTTAGCACACCTTTTCCTTTAATAGTCTCCTTACGAGCACCATTAAGCATGGTTGCCTGGTCCTTATAGACCGACTTAATCACATTTTCGTCTTCTGTACTATAAATATCTTTAGCTTTCCCAGTATAAATCAGTTGGTTTGACATGGAATTGTTCGCCTTTCAAGTTTATTCGTCTTAATTATACCACACCAGAATCCAAAAACCAACATATAGCAAACTTTATTACTTGGGTAAAAAAACAACGTTCGTGTTTTAGTTCTTTTTTAGAGTTTCTTAATAAATAATGTATAGAAAAAAGGAGTGTGACAGAACTAAATCCATATAACATTTAGTTTCTTGCCTCACTCCAACAAAATAACAATCGTATAGTACACAACGATTATATTATTACGTCTAGCTTTCTTATTCTTTATTCAATTCCTCAGACAAATAGTCCAACAAATCAGCTACCTTAACCATATGGTCAATAGTATCATCGGAAATCTCAAGGTCGAACTCATCCTCCAAATTAATAATGAATTCCATAAGCTCTATTGAATCCACACCCAAGTCATCTAATTTGGTAGCTTCGGTTAAAACAATGTCCTCTTTACCCATCTGCTCTTGAATAACGAGCTGCATTTTCTGAAGAATTTCTACTCTACTCATCAGTTAGCCTCCTCTTTCGGACTAAAGGCTTCAACTAGCTGCTCAACAACCTTAGTATCAAGCATCGTACGAACCTGCTTAATGGTGTAGTAAACCGCCTTAGCATCACTAGATCCATGACATTTTACTACAGGAGCTTTAAGACCAAAGAGAACCGCACCTCCAGCGCTAGAGTAATCCATAGTCTCTTTCATACCTTTTAGGCTGTCTTTCAATAGGAAGGCACCTAACTTAGCTTTAAGACCACCATTCATGATAGCTGACTTAAGAGTCTTCATGGCACCAAGTCCCGTTCCCTCGATTGCCTTGAGAACTGCATTTCCTGTGAAACCATCAGCAACTACCACATCAGCAGCTCCAGACATAATTTCACGCGCCTCAACATTACCAACAAAGTTAATACTTGGCTCCTTAGATAAGAGCTCAAAAGCCTCCTTACGAAGACTATCCCCCTTTGTTTCCTCAGTCCCATTATTAAGGAGACCTACACGAGGGTTGGCAATTCCACGCACATTTTTAGCATAGAAAGATCCTAAAATAGCATATTGATGCAAATGACTAGATGTATTTTCCGCATTAGCACCCAAATCAAGCATATCAAAGGGTTGACCAGTAAAACTTGGCATTGTTGACATAAGACCTGGACGCTCAACTCCCTTAATACGTCCGACCACGAAGAGACCTGCAGCCAGAAGGGCACCTGTATTTCCCGCAGAAATCACGGCACTTGCTTTTTTCTCCTTAACAGCCTGTGCACCTAAGACCATTGAAGCTTTTTTCTTCTTACGAATGGCTTTAGCTGGCTCATCATCCGAATTTATCTTTTCATCAGTATGCACAATGCTCACACGTTCATTCGCTGTCAAATAGGTCTTAATTTTAGCTTCATCACCATAAAGCTGGATTTCAATATCTTTGAAATCTGCTATAGCTTGGTTGACACCCTCTACAATTGCTTGTGGCGCATTATCGCCACCCATAGCATCTACTGCAATTACATGCATAGCATTCTCCCTCTCGTCCTCTGCCATAAAACATAAACTCAGATTTCTATCAATAAAATATTATGTAACTAAAATAGAGTAGTTCACTGTTTCTAGCAGAGTCTTTCAGCTTATTATCTTCTTATTATAGCACGAACTGACTTGCATTTTAACCCCTGAGACTGAAAACCATTACTTTCCTGTTTCACGTGAAACAAAAAGAAGATAATGTCTAGTCAGCACTATCTTCTTTATTCATAATATGACCCCAAGAATTTAGATTATCAATAAACTTCTTACTTTTAAGATGTATTCCAACATAATTATCATAGAGGTCATCAATAAAATGTCGTAGCTTTTGTTTCATGTCATCCTTAACAGATATGCTTCTCAATTCCTCAAAAGAAAGCCCCTGAAAACGATCTAAAAGATAAGGTACATTAGGATCTAAGTGACTACGCCTTTCATCCTCTGCATAGTGATTTGGACAAAGTAGCCCCGAGAACTTATACGAAAAATCAAAAGGAAGGCCTACACGATGGCAAAAGACACACTCGTGAAAATTCAAGCGTACGCCGAAACGGTCTAAAACCTGAATTTCAAAGATATTAGTCAAGATTTCATAATCCAAGCCTTCTTCCATTAATTCAAGCGTCTTCTCCAAGAATGCAAATAATTGCGCATCTGCCACACCGTCAGCAATAGCAGCATCCGTCAGAGCAGCTAAATAAGTCGCATAAGACAGCTTGAAAATATCGCTTGTAATTTCCTTAAAGGATTCTGCTTGGCTATAATCCTCTATGAAAGATAAGCCCTCATCATTTACAGTCATCATGAATTCAGCGATGGTTAAAGGTTGAATCACAGCACTTAATTTACCTGACCCACCACCTCTAACAAAAAACATCCGTTTCCCAGCTTGCTCGGTAAAAATCTTAACTAGCTTATCATTCTCACGATAATTACGATTGAAGAGGACAAGCCCTCTACTCTCAAGCTTCTGCATGCTCTTCCATAAACTCTTTCAAACGAGTCATAGCTGTTTCAATAGTATCCATGCTAGCTGCATACGACAAACGAACATAGCCTTCGCCATACTTCCCAAAAGCAACCCCTGGGATAATCGCAATAGCTTTTTCACGAGCAAAGTCTTGACAGAACTTAAAGGAATCTTGAGTATAGCCTTCTGGAATCTTAGCAAAGATGTAGAAAGCACCATCAGGTTTAATAATTTTGAAACCAAGTTCAGTCATTTTTTCAAGAATATAATCACGACGCTTCAAATACTCAACTTTCATTGGTTGGGCATCATCTTTACCAGCAGATAAGGCTTCAATAGCTGCAAATTGTGCCATAGTAGCTGCAGCTGTTACCAAATACTGGTGACTCTTAATCAACTGAGCCGTCAAGACTGCAGGTGCAAAAATCAAACCAATACGCCAGCCCGTCATCGCATGAGATTTAGACAAACCATTAATCAAAATCGTTTGTTCTGGCAAATACTCAGCAATAGATACATGTTGGTCCACATAAGTTAGCTCAGAGTAAACTTCATCGCTAACAACAAAAATATCGTATTTTTTCAGAACTTCAGCCAAATCTTTAATCTGTTGACGTGAGTAAGTCACACCTGTTGGGTTAGTTGGGTAGTTAAGCAAAACAGCTTTAAGCTTATCTCCCTGCTCCAAAATTGCCTTTTCTAACATCTCCGGAGTCAAAACAAAATCATTAGCTGTTGTATCAATTTCAACAATTTCAGCACCAACTAAATTTGCAATCGGCTCATATCCAGGATAGGCTGGTGCAGGTAAAAGAATCGTATCTCCTGGCTCCAAAATAGCAGTCAATGTTGCAGAAAGGGCTTCTGTAGCTCCAATAGTCACCAATATTTCATTATCTGGGTTATAAGTAAGATTATATTTTTCCTTAACAAAATCTGCCGCAGCTTGACGCAAAGCAGGAAGTCCTGCCATACCTGTATAGTGAGACTGGTTAGCATCGATAGCAGCTTTAGCTGCTTCTTTCACATGATCTGGAGTCGTAAAATCAGGTTCACCAAGTGTCAACTTTTTGATACCTGGTACATCTGAAATTGATTGGTCAAACTGACGAATCATCGAAACTTCAATCTTATCTAAATTTTTATTAAAACGTTGTGTTAAATCCATCACTGTCACCTCTTTGCAATTATGCCTTACATTATATCAAAAACTCAAACGCATTTAAACACCAGTCAAAACCACCCGTGAGAATGATATGATACC
>NZ_KV831740.1:0-39382 GCF_001837205.1 Streptococcus sp. HMSC064D12 | reverse complement strand
AGTTAAGACAACTTTTACATCTTATCACCCAAATCAATACTTGTCAATAGGGTTTTAGTAAAACTATTAACCTTTTTTAGATTGAACCTTTTTGAATCCTTGATACAATACCCATCCAACGACTAGGCCGAGAGCGTTTTGGCAGAAATTAGGAATCACTTCTGCGATTGAAGCTCCTGTTCCATACATAAATACTGAAGCAAGTGCATAGCCACCCACCATCACAATTGTAGCAATCAGAAGGCCTAGGATACGATAGTTACCTTTAAATCCAGCAAAATAACCTTGTGCACCATGGATTAACAAACTAATAAACATCCATTGCGGAGCAGATGATAGCAAATCTATCAAAAATGCAGATAATCCTCCTACAATTGCTCCTTCTTTCTTGCCAAGATAGAAGGCTGTGAAGTAGATTCCTGCATCTACCAAAGTTAAAAGCCCTGTTGGAGTCGGAATTTTAGCTACGAATCCAAAGGTCACTGATAAAGCCGTTAAGATAGCTAATAATGTTAGCTCTTTTGTTTTCTTATTTTGCATATTGAACTACTCCAAATTCATTTGATTGTTTAATTGATTCATAAACGAAGGCTTTAGCATTTGCCACAGCTTCAGTTTCTGAACATCCTTTGACTAATTCACTAGCTATACTTGAAGCAAATGTACATCCTGCACCGGTATTATTTTTATCCAGCACAGCTTCTTCAAACAATTTGTAGTCTGTTCCATCATAAAAGACATCTATCGCTTTATTACCATCCAAGCGATTTCCACCTTTGACAACGACAGTCTTAGCACCTAATTCATTGAGATAGCTAGCCGCATGCTTCATGTCAACAATAGTCTTAACATTTCTATCTATAAGCAGTTCGACTTCAGGTAAGTTCGGAGTGATAACCGTGGTATAAGGGAAAAATTTAACCAATTCATCACGTAGTTGAGAAACTTCAACGTCATGAGTCTCCTTACATACTAAAACGGGATCCAAGACAATTGGAATATCAGAATGTTTTTTAACAAAATCCAACGTTAATTCCGCGATTTCAACGTTAGGCAACAAACCAATTTTAATTGCTGAGAATGGGATATCTTTTAGTGAGTCAAGTTGTTGTTTAAAAACATTAGTATCAACCGGAATAACCTCAAAACCATTCTCAGTCATAGCTGTCAGACAGGTAAGAGCCACAAATCCATGTTGTTTATTAGTGGTAAACGTCGCTAAGTCTGCATGAAGTCCGCCACCACTAAAAATATCATTCCCCGAAATCGCTAAAATCAATTCATCACTCATATCTTATCTCCTTCAAATATAATCCATTTCCTGCTGCTGTTGGTCCTGCGAGATTACGATCACGACTTTCCAACACTGTCTTAACTTGCGAAACAGGCATGCGACCATTGCCAATCTTCAACAAGGTGCCGACCATATTTCTAACTTGCTTATAGAGAAAACCATTCCCAGAAAAAGTAAAGATATAAAATCCAGTTTTCTCATCGATAGATACACTAGCTTGTGTAATTGTGCGTACTTTATTTTCTACAGAAGTTCCTGAAGCTGTGAAGCCTGTAAAATCATGTGTGCCGACCAAATCCTTAGCAGCCTCCTGCATAGGTGCTAAACTTAGAGGGTAGGGATAGTGGGTCGCATAATTACGCATCATAGGGTTCTTAGGTCGCCCTGCATCTACTAAGAACTCATAAGTTTTACTGTGTTTATTGTATCGTGCATGAAATTCTTCTGATACGAGTTCGATACTAACAACATCAATATCATCTGGACATTGCGTATCCAAACCAAAACGTAACTTCTCTGAATCCCGCTCCTGGGGCAAATCGAAGTGTATAACTTGTCCATAGGCATGAACACCTGCATCTGTACGACCCGCTCCATGAACGGTGACAGGTGTTCCGCTATTTAACCGTAAGAGAGTCTTTTCAAGTTCTTCTTGAATAGAACGTGCATTTGGTTGTCTTTGAAAACCTGAGAAAAGTGTACCATCATAGGAAATTGTCGCTTTGTATCTAACCATAAAATTATCATATCAGATTTTTTCAAGGATAAAAAGTAGGTCGATTGTCAACTGACCCCATACAGCTTTGACATAAAGAAAAAGACGCTTTCAGCGTCCTTCCTTTATAAATCTTCTAAGGCATCCTTTACTTTATTGAAGAAACCTTTTTTCTGTGGTGCGATTTTTTCATCTCCACTTGCCTTGGCGAATGCAAGGAGAGCTTCTTTTTGAGCATCGTTTAGCTTCGTAGGAGTTACAATCTTAACTGTAACGTGTTGGTCTCCTTGTGAACCTCCACGAAGACGTGGAGCACCCTTTCCTTTTAGACGGAAAGTTTTGCCTGTTTGAGTTCCTGCTGGAATAGTCATCTCAACGTTTCCGTGAACTGTTGGTACTTCGACAGTATCACCAAGAGCGGCTTGGACAAAAGAAATGTTAAGTGTATAGTAAATTGTTGATCCATCACGAGTAAACTTATCGCTTGGATTAACATTGATGATTACAAAGAGGTCTCCATAAGGACCACCATTGAAACCAGCTTCACCTTGACCTGCAAGACGGATTTGTTGACCTGTTTCAACACCTGCTGGAATCTTGACAGATACTTTGTGGCTTTGTTTTTCATGTCCTGTTCCGTGACAAGTTTGACATGGCTCTTTAATTTCTTGACCTGTTCCATGACAGACATCACAGGTTACTTGACGACGCATCATACCAAGTGGCGTTTGCGTATCGACATTGATAACCCCTTGACCATGACAGCGACCACAAGTTACAGGGCTAGTTCCAGGTTTTGCACCAGATCCTGAACATGTCTTACATGTTGCTTCACGATTGTAGTGAACTTCTTTTTCGGCACCAAAAATCGCCTCTTCGAAGCTTAGGTTGACACGGTACTGAAGATCATCACCTTGACGTGGAGCATTCGGGTTACGAGTAGCACCACCACCAAAGAAGCTAGAGAAGATATCCTCAAAGCCACCAAAGCCTGCACCACCATCGAAGCCACCAAAGCCTCCTTGACCACCAAAACCATTCGCACCATCTGGTCCGTATTGGTCATAGGCTGCACGTTTTTGGTCATCACTTAAAGTTTCGTAGGCCTCTTGGACCTCTTTATATTTTTCTTCCGCACCTGGTTCTTTATTAATGTCTGGGTGGTATTTCTTAGACATCTTACGATAGGCACGTTTAATTTCATCTTGAGAGGCATCCTTAGATACCCCAAGACGATCGTAATATTCGGTATTGTTCATACAAGATACTAAGAGCGAACAGAAAGCGACTGAAATTTAGGAAACCGACAAGAAATCATGATTTCTTAGGAGGTTTATCTAATTTCCTAGCTTTCCGCTCGTGTTCAATTCCTCGAACACTCTTTGTTCCTTTCTATTTTATATTTGTTACGATACGAAGTAAAACTATATCTTATATTCACTTCACTTATTTTAGCGAAAAACAGAGGCTGGTTTGCAACCTCTGGATTTCTTTTTATCATTTACTAGCTAAGCTCAACACCTTACCGAACTGAGCACGCCCTAACCTCTTGGTGAAAAAGAGAAATCTTCCTATTTTCACTGTGAAGTTTTAACGGACTTTGCATCTTATTTTTCAGTAAACTCTCCGTCTACGACGTCGTCGCCTGAGTTATCTGCTGTTTGTGCACCTTCTGCTCCTGCTTGAGCTTGTTGTGCTGCTGCAGCTTGTTCATAAAGTTTAACTGCAAGAGCTTGAGCTTTTTCGTTAAGAGCTTCCAATTTAGCCTTCATGTCATCAAGATTGCCTGATTCTTGAGCTTTCTTAAGGTCATCAAGAGCTGATTGAGCAGCATCACGTTCTGTGTCGAAGCCTTTACCTTCTGTTTCTTTGATTGTTTTTTCAGTCGCAAAGATAGCTTGGTCAACTTCGTTACGAAGATCTACTTCTTCTTTACGTTTTGCATCTGCTTCAGCATTTGCTTCAGCATCTTTCATCATCTTTTCAATTTCTTCGTCTGTCAAACCAGAGTTAGATTGGATGACAATTGTTTGTTCTTTTTGAGTTCCAAGGTCTTTAGCTTTAACAGATACGATACCGTTCTTATCAATATCGAAAGTAACTTCGATTTGTGGGATACCACGAGGTGCAGCTGGGATATCAGTCAATTGGAAGCGCCCAAGAGTCTTGTTATCCGCTGCCATTGGGCGTTCACCTTGAAGAACGTGGATGTCAACGGCTGGTTGGTTATCTGCTGCAGTTGAGAAGACTTGTGATTTAGATGTTGGAATAGTAGTGTTGCGGTCAATAAGTTTTGTGAACACTCCACCCATTGTTTCGATACCAAGTGACAATGGAGTTACGTCAAGAAGGACAACGTCTTTGACATCACCAGTGATAACACCACCTTGGATAGCAGCACCCATGGCAACTACTTCATCAGGGTTAACTGATTTGTTTGGTTCTTTACCAGTTTCAGCTTTAACAGCTTCTACAACGGCAGGGATACGAGTTGAACCACCGACAAGGATAACTTCGTCAATATCTGACAAGCTCAAACCTGCATCTGAAAGGGCTTGACGAACTGGAGTTTTCGTACGTTCTACAAGGTCACGAGTCAAATCATCGAATTTAGCACGAGTCAATGTCATTTCCAAGTGAAGAGGTCCAGCCTCACCAGCAGTGATGAATGGCAAGCTGATTTGTGTTGAAGTGACACCAGAAAGGTCTTTCTTAGCTTTTTCAGCTGCGTCTTTCAAACGTTGAAGAGCCATCTTGTCTGTTGACAAGTCGATTCCATTTTCTTTCTTGAATTCTTCAACCATGTGGTCGATGATTTTTTGGTCAAAGTCATCACCACCGAGTTTGTTATCCCCTGCAGTTGCCAATACGTCAAAGACACCGTCACCAAGTTCAAGGATAGATACGTCGAATGTACCACCACCAAGGTCGAATACCAAGATTTTTTCTTCTTTATCAGTCTTATCCAAACCGTAAGCAAGGGCTGCTGCTGTTGGTTCGTTGACGATACGTTCTACTTCAAGACCAGCGATTTTACCAGCGTCTTTTGTTGCTTGACGTTGGGCATCATTGAAGTAAGCTGGAACTGTGATAACTGCTTTAGTTACTTTTTCACCAAGATAATCTTCAGCATATCCTTTCAAGTATTGAAGAATCATAGCTGAAATCTCTTGTGGTGTGTATTCTTTACCGTTTGCAGAAACTTTTTCAGAAGTACCCATCTTAGATTTGATAGAGATGATTGTATCTGGGTTTGTTACTGCTTGACGTTTTGCAGCGTCACCAACGATGATTTCACCGTTTTTGAATGACACAACAGATGGAGTTGTGCGGTTACCTTCTGGGTTTGCGATAATTTTTGATTCAGTTCCTTCAAGAACTGCTACTGCTGAGTTTGTTGTACCTAAGTCAATACCAATGATTTTAGACATATGTTTTCCCCTTTTTACTTTAATTTCTATTTTGCTTTTTTTATCTTTCATTCATAGTTTTCTGTCATTTCGGACAAGTTTTCAATTAATTATATACAACTACCATAGCTGGACGTAAGACGCGTTCGTGGAGTTTATACCCTTTTTGGAAAACTTGTGCAATCGTGTCTGCTGGATGTTCATCATCTGCAGGCATTGTTTGAATTGCCATGTGGAAGTTATGATCGAAATCACCATCAGCTGGAATTTCTTCAATTCCTTCCTCTTTAAGAGCATGCACTAAACTTTCTTGCACCATTTCCAAACCTTTTTTGACATCATCAGTCAAGCCCTCAACGGCAAGAGCACGTTCAAGGTTATCAAGTGATGGCAAAATCGCTTTTGCCAAATCTTGGCTACGATACTTTTGCAATTGTTGACGTTCTTCATTTGCACGTCGCTGAATGTTTTGCATTTCTGCATGGGCACGAAGGTATTTGTTTTCAAATTCTTCGGCACGCGCTTGGGCTTCTTCAAGTTCAGAAGGTTCGCTTACTTCCTCTACAACTTCTTCAGTTGTCTCCGTAGCTTCCTCTTCTTTCACTTCTTCTTTTTTAATATCTTCAGTCAAGGCATACACCTCTTTCTATACTTTTTAAATGTTACATCTTAGCTAACTTCATAATGGTTACTATTGAGGTAACGGTAATAATCCGTCAACTTCATAACCAAAACTCTACTAATAACATTGACCAAACTAACCATGCGACGATAATCCATTTCAACTGGACCAATCACATGCATGAGTGCCATCCCACGATAAGGAATCAGGAATTTATGACTCATAACTGTGACATTTTCAAGCGCTTCTTCAGTTGATTCTGCAACCGAAATCTTGGTCACTTCATCATCGGAGATAGCTGATCGAAGCTCAAGTGCCACATGTTGTGGATTGTCCAAAAATTGATAGGTTTTTAAATCGGCATAAGTCAGTGATGCAACCTTACCTTCGATGAAAATCAATTCCTTAAAAAGTTGTGAAAAGATATAATCAAACAAATCTAGAACATTATCTGTTATTTTGAAATACTTTTGCACAATCTGAGGAATCTCAGTTCTCAATCGGTAATGGATATCTAAGACAGTGTTTCCCAAAAAACGTTCTTGAACAAGCTTATGAAGAATTTCCAAATCACTAGACAAGAAATTTTTTGGAATAGCAAATTGAACTGTCACAGGCTTAGATTCATCTAGAGTAAGAACCGCTAAAGCGTCGTGATTGGACAGATGAACAATGTCAAATCCAGTCAGACGTTGTCGTGTCGGTTCCACATCTTGAATCACTGCTGTACATCCTGTCATTTCTGCCAGCAGCTTCGCCGCCGCATCCAAGATATCTTCAAGTTTAAAGGCTTCAAAATCAAAGGCCTTAACCACTTGATAAACATCTTGTTCATCAATCGTATCAAGATTCAAAGAATTAGCGACGAAATACTGGAAACCTGCTCGGCTTGGCATACGCCCACTAGAAGTATGAGCTTTTTCAAGATAGCCCATCTTTTCAAGCTTGGCCATGTCATTACGAATGGTCGCTGAACTCGAATCAATTGATTCTTGTAATGCTTTCGAACCAACCGGTTCATGTGTACGAGTGAACATCTCAACTATCAAATTCAAAATAGTGTTTTGCCTTTGCGTAATCACGATGTCACCTCATTTCTATTTATTAGCACTCTAATGCATCGACTGCTAACTTATGATTCTATTATACACCTAAACTTGAACATGTCAACCCAAAAAACCAAAAAAATTAGCACTCTTTTTGTAAGAGTGCTAAAAATACATCTTAAGACCTAGAAAAGTTAAAAAAGAGCACCTCAGAAGCACTCTAATCTTATCAATCATATTTTGACAAATGATAGGTCTCAATAATAGATATGAGGTGTTTGGCATAATCTGGATCACTGCTAAAACCCGCAGCTTGTAGTTTTTCTGCCGCAACTTTATAACTAGTCGTTCCTGCCACCTCTTTATAGGTCGACTCGCCCCACGTTCCTTGGCGAAGTTCTTCTAAATAAGTCATCATAGAACTTGACCAATCCTTAAAAACTGCAAAATCCACCTTTTGGTATTGCCATTTCCCTTTACTGTAGATACTATCCTTTAAACGAATACGTTCTTGACCTGGCTGAGCAGGGAGACTGTAGATGTTATGATATTTAACAGATAAAAGACTGCTACCATAATTTGACTCATATGCAGCTTGACTAAGGAGAATAGACGCAGGTACACCATAGTTTTTAGACATCTTTTGAGCTGTTGGAGCTAAGGTCTCAATAAATTCTTGCTGTGTGTAAGCAACCTTTACCGCACGAGCATTATCAGCTGTAGAGGCATGAAGAATCAAAGGTAAGAGAATACCTAAAGCAAAAACAACAACTAAGGTAATGAAGGCTTTTAGTTTAAAACGTCGTCTCACTTAGATTTCTCCTTTAATAATGCCAAATATTCCTCCAAAGTAAGATTATGTTCAGTCATATACTCTGCTGACTCTTTACCAACATAGCGGAAATGCCAATCCTCGTAGCCTACACCCGTTGACGATGTTTTACCATCTGGAAAACGAAGAACAAAGCCATATTTCGGCGCCAACTCTTTGACTTTAGCTACTGTATCTGGATCTGCTTCATTTAAGCTATCTACAGTACTCATATCAATCGCAAGACCTGTTTGGTGTTCACTCGCTCCTGGTGGTTGTGAATAGGTTTGAACCTTTTTCTCCGCCTGAGACTCCGTCAAACTTGGGTCAGCAGCCATTTCCTGTTGAACATAACTGTTATAAAGTTCTGTCTGATAAGCAACACTACGATAACCTGATATCAAGTGATAACTTGGATCAATTTCTTGAGCAGCTGCTAAAAACTCCTTAACGTTCTTAGCAATTCTTGCATCTACAGAAACACCATCGACATCAGCAATCTCAGGGTTAAGTTCTTTAGACTTATTATCTCGATTTACCAAAAGCAATTGCCAGTCTTTAGGCGATACATCAGGTAGTCCCTTTGCATCCTTGCTTTGAGTCGCATCGGTAGCTTGCTTACTACTTTTTGTTACTGACGATCCATTGGTTTGTTGGACTGTACGACTGACACCAAATACTGAATAAAGTCCTGCTGCAATCAAAAGCATCGCAATCAAGACACTACTGATAACCAAAAACCAGTTGGTTTGCTTTTTCGCCTGACGGCGACTTGGATAGTTATTTTTTACCATTTTCTTTTTCTATTATCTCTCGCCCAACCTGACGATAAGTCATATCGCCAAGTGCTTCTAATGTAAATTTACCATTTTCATAAGCAACAACAGTAACCGAACCGTTGTCCAATGAAGGATGCTCGACAGAAGGATCAATTAACCAAGCAAAGGTTGCAATGGTCATGCCGTGACTAACGACGATAGCATTACCGCCACCAGACCTCTCAAGATTTTCTGCAATAGCTGTGAACCCCTCTAAAATACGTTTTCTGAGCACTTCCCAAGGCTCTGCCCAACCAGCCGTATCCACATCAAGGATACCTTGTGCAAGCTCAGGATAAGTTACCTCATGCAAATCCTTACCTTGAAAAACATCTGTTCTCGGTAGCACACCGTAGAAAAGTTCACCGTCATAGCCACCATCTAAACTACCAAAACACCACTCACGAATACGTTTGTCACGTTTATAAGGAATAGTTTCTAAACCCGTCTCACGTAAAATGATATCCATAGTTTGAATCGTTCGACCTGAATCACTAGAATATGCGGCCTTGAAAGGGACACCTGCTGCTTTCAGACCTACTCCCAATTCACGAATACCTTCTTCACCGAACGGGGTCAAAGGGCTATCAGACCAACCTTGTGCACGACCAATGGTGTTAAACATCGTTTTGCCGTGTCTCGCAATATACAACTTAACCTTACTCATAGCACCCCTTCTTTCCGTCATTTTTGAATTCATTATAGCACAAATCCCCTCGACTATCTAGCCAACGAGACCATCAGAAAATGCCTTACCAATTGGCAAAGCATTATCATACACTTAGTTTTTAAAGCTGTGAACAGGAGCTGGGATTTGACCACCACGCGCAATGAAATCAGCCGATGAAGCCTTGTTTACTTTCATTACTGGTGCATAACCAAGAAGACCACCAAGTTCCAACATGTCACCTTCCTTACCATAAGGAATGATACGAACAGCTGTTGTTTTCTGGTTAATGACACCGATAGCCGCTTCATCAGCAATCATGGCCGCGATTGTTGTATCTGGCGTATCAGCAGGAATAGCAATCATGTCTAGACCAACAGAACAGATAGCTGTCATAGCTTCCAATTTTTCAAGGTTGATATGACCAGATTGAACCGCAGCAATCATACCTTCATCTTCAGAAACTGGAATAAAGGCACCTGACAAACCACCAACTTGGTTACATGCCATGATACCGCCTTTTTTAACTTGGTCGTTAAGAAGGGCTAGAGCTGCAGTAGTACCATGCGTACCAACAACTTCAAGACCCATCGCTTCAAGTACACGGGCTACTGAATCACCAACTGCTGGTGTTGGCGCAAGAGACAAATCTACAATACCAAACTCGACACCAAGACGTTCGCTGGCCATTTGACCAACTAACTGACCAACACGTGTGATTTTGAAGGCGGTCTTCTTAACTGTTTCAGCTAGAACATCGAAACTTTCACCTGGAACTTTCTCAACTGCACGTTGCACAACACCAGGACCTGAAACCCCAACATTGATTACAACATCAGCCTCACCAACACCGTGGAAGGCACCTGCCATAAATGGATTATCTTCAACCGCATTAGCAAAGACCACCAATTTACCTGGGCCCATTGGATCTGCCTCAGAAGCCTCTTTGATGATACGTCCCATGTCACGTACTGCTGTCATGTTAATACCAGTCTTTGTTGAACCAATGTTGACAGATGAGCAGACAAAATCAGTCTCTGCAAGCGCACGTGGAATAGAATTAATAAGAATCTCATCACCTTTTTGATAGCCCTTTTGAACGAGTGCAGAGAAACCACCAATAAAGTTAACGCCGATTTCCTTAGCTGCTCGGTCTAATGCCTTCGCAAAAGGTACATAGTCTGTTGCATCTGTTGCCGCACCGATGATTGAGATCGGAGTAACAGACACACGTTTATTAACAATCGGAATACCAAGTTCAGCTGCAATTTCGTCACCAACAGCTACCAAATTTTTAGCCTTAGATACAATCTTGTTATAGACTTTTTCCGCCGCCTTATCGATATCTGAATCGATACAGTCTAGGAGTGAAATCCCCATGGTAATGGTACGAACATCAAAGTTCTGCTCCTCAATCATGGCAATGGTTTCTGTGACCTGTTTAATATCCATTTTAAGCTACTCCTATCTTACAAGTTGTGCATAGCATCAAAAATTGCTGAGCTTTGGATGTTGATTTTAACATTCAATGACTCACCAAAGGCTTCCAATTCCGCACGTAGGTGTGTAAAATCTTGTTTGTCTTCCGATGATACAACCGCCATCATGGTAAAGAATTCATCAAGAACTGTTTGAGAGATATCATCAATATTCAAGCCAAGTTCTGCCACCTTAGTCGCAACACCCGCAACAATACCTGCTTTGTCCTTACCTACAACTGTAATAATCGCTTTCATGAGAAGCCTCCATCATTTTATTTTGTATAATTTTAGCATATTTTGATTAAAAATGCTATTTTTTATGAAATTTGCATCTTTTTTCTTGAAAAAGACGAATGTTTCCGAGAATTTTAACTAATATCGTTTATGAAAACATCCTCTCTTTGACCCAACTACTTGTGGATAAACTTGTTCACAACCTAAATAATTTCCTTCTTTTAAAACCTTGAAAAATCAAGATTCAACACTACCCACAGACTTATCCACAGGTGTGGATAAGTCTGTGGGTAACTTGTCGATAAACAAAAAATATCGCCAAATTCAGGCGATATCTTAGCTTTATTTCCATTTTAAATTAACATGGGCATTCATTTCTTTATATGCAGTATCTATACGCTCTTTGGTTTCTTCATCAAGTTTATTTCTATATTTACCACCCTTAATGAAATCCTCTAAAATATAAGTTTGGTAAGTATACAAAGGATATCCCTCTGGTGAAGTTGTTCCTTTAGGCGTACGGTTAACCCAAGTCGGATGTGCTTGAGCAGTCTTAATCGTGGTTTGACCATTCTTTTTCTCAAGGGTGACATCCATTAAGACACCCCTCTCTGTCCACTCTGCACTATCCACACCATCCATAGTCTCTATGCGCTGGTTTGAGATAAAATTCCCCATTGAGTAAATAATAAGTTTTTGCTGTCCATCCTTTTTAACCACCTCAGAAGGTTCTACCACATGAGGATGACCTCCAAAGATAATATCAGCACCCCAATCAATCATCTTATGATAGAGTTTAACCTGTTCATCTGTCGGTTCCAAACGATATTCAACACCCATCTGAGGCATGATAACCGTGATATCCGCTTCTTTTTCGGCACGCTGAATCTCGGATTTCATACGTTTTTCATCCAAATTCGATAAGTGGTCTGCAACCTCTTTATCCGTCAAGTTCGACTCTAGGCCATTGTAACCATAAGCATAGGAAAGTATTGCAACTTTGATACCATTAACATTCTTGATGAGCAGTGGCGCCTTGTCTCGCACCGGCTTTTCGTAAACACCAATAGGATCAATTCCCACTTTTTTTAAAGCATCAGCCGTTGTAAAAGCTCCCTCTAAACCAGAATCCAAGATATGATTATGGGCCAAATCCATAACATCATAACCAGCATCCTTAATAGCTGCTGTCACTGATTGAGGAGCATTAAACAGAGGATAGCCTGACAAAGGATAATCAGGATTAATCGTTCCCTCGAAATCACCCAAAACCAAATCAGCCTGCTTTAACCACGGCTTCACATAAGTAAAATTCTCCGTGAAATCATAGCTACCATCTGACTGAAGGGCACTCATATAGAGACCGTCATGATAGAGCAAGTCCCCATTAGCCATGATACGTGCTGTCTGTACCTGGTTTGAGGCATTCTTTTGCTGTTCATTCTTACTATGAACAATTAAAATCTCAAGAAAAAGCAAACCTAAGACGAGAGCAATCAACCCCATCAAAATCTTATTAGTCATCGCATTGTCACGCTTTTTAGCTTGGCTCTGTTTCATAACACTCTCCTTTTTCATACTACTAGTGTACCAAAAAAACTGATCCATTAATGATAAAAAAGATTAACAAACAGTTACATCTCACCCTTATAACAACTTTAAAAATACAGTAGCTCTGTTCAAATAAAATAAAAACCCTACTTCACGAGAAGTAGAGTTCTGTTAATGATTATCGTGTTGGTGTGTATTCCAAATCTTTTCCATGTTTAGCTACAAAGTCAGACATCTCAGAGTCTGGAATTTGACGCAAGTAGAGATTGGCACGAATCGTTGGATCTTCCTCACGACAAGTCGAAAGAACGAGGTATTTATCTGAAGCACTAACCTTCAAATCCTTGTTTTTAACATCAGCCGTATCATAGATAATATCTAATTGTTCCTTAAAATCCTTATCATCTTTGAATGATGTACGGTAGAAAGCTGTATCCTCAGGAACAATAACCATCGCAAAAGCTTCATAATAATACTTTCTTTGAGGGGTTTCTACAACAACATACTTGTGTTTGTCAAAAAACGACTGATCACTGTAGTAGTTAACATCATTAAACATACGATGGTCTTCTACCTGACTTCCTCTAGCGTGACCAAAAAGCCAAGTCAAACGGTCACTAAAATCTTTCTTATTGTCTGTATCCATGAATACAGTACCAAACAGAGGCTTATTACCTCCTTCGAAAGTTTTATCTAGATATGTAGAATTATCTTTAGTTTGTACAACAGGCTCATCTAATTGAGTGCCTGGTGCATAGATATAAGCAATCGTATCTGAATTAGTTGCAGAAAGACCATCAAACTTCGACTTGAGATACTTCTTTTCATCATCGGTAGGTTTATAGTTACTGACTTGAGTAACCTTATTCCCAAGTGAATGAGCATTGTTTCCTGTAAAAAGTTTGACTCCACCAATAATCACTAATCCTAATACAAGAATGGATGCCAAAATACTTAAGGATTTTTTATTTAAGATCTTCGTGCTACTATTGCGTTTACTCATAAATCTCTACTCTCTCTTCATTTTATTATTAATAATAAAATATCACTGAAGCCTAACTTCAGTGATATTCTTGGTAATAACTAGTAATCACTAATTATTTTACTGCCGCAGTATTTGGAAGAGCTTTTGCTTCTGCTTTAGAACCTGATTTGTTTTCTTTAACTGCTTTAGATTTTTCTTCTGCTTTTTTAGCTTTTTCTGCTGAAGTTTGAGCTTTTTTCACATCTTCTTGTGATGGAGCAGTTTTATCTTCTGCTTGAGCTCCATGTTCCGCTTCATAACGAGCGTTCTTTTGTTCTGGAGTTTCATTCAAAATGTAGTAATTACCTTCTTTTTTAGAAGCAGTATTCCATTTCTTTTGAAGTTCTTCAGTGTAACGGTTACGAACGTTGTTACGAGCAGTATTCAAAGCTGATTCATAAGCTTCTTTCTTTTCAGTGTAAAGGTGTGATCCGCCTTCAACCGCATCAAATTCAGATTTAGCTGCAACTACTGCTGGATCTTGAGCTGCTTCAGCATCGATATCTTCTTGATGCCCTGCCAAGTATTCATTTACTTTACGAGCATTTTCAAATTCTGTTTGAGCGTTGTAGGCATCATTCACACCACCACCTGTTGTTGGTTGGTCATATGCTCCTGGAGTGTTAGCTCCACCATTGATATCCGCAACTGCTGGCGCTGCAGCCGCAAAAAGCGCAAGAACTGCTGCTGAAGTAAGCAATACTTTTTTCATAATTAATTCTCCTCTATAAACAACTTATTTTTTTATCAGGTATTCCCGATACCCATTGATTATAACACTATTTAGAGATATGTCAACATTTTTTAAAAAATTTTTTTGAATTTTAATATATCCTACAATTCGCACAAATAATGGGTTTTTAGAACATACTAACCAATAGTTATGATTAACTATTTTTAATTTTAGTGTTATTTTGAGCATTTTGTTATGGCTTACCTTAAGTTAAAATACAAAAGAACATCCATATATAAAAGCATAATTTGTAAAATATACATTCTTTATTATGATAACTTTTATTTCAAAACCTCAAATAATCTTTGTTGAAGATAAAAAACTCTTGATTTCAATAAATTTGAAGTGCAGAACAATATCATCCTCCAAATGAATGTATTCATTCACTTTTATCATTTTTGTATGATAACTACATAATATGCAAGACCTCACAATTGAATAGATTAGAGAAATATTAGCATTTTTGAGAGTATTTCCACCTAAAAAGTTCTATTATTGGTTAAAATTCTTGAAAAATAAACTATTATCTTATTTTTTTGAAAGCGTTTCAACTAAAATGTTATTACGAAAAACTCCTTTGAAAATACTCCCTTTTACCACTACCTCGCCATAGAATAACAAGTTTCCAAAAACTGATACACAAATCAATTCGATTGTTTTACTTCTCTTATTTCAGACGAAATAGTTCTTCCACTTGTTTATTAAAGACTTGCGCTATTTTTAAAGCCATTTCCAACGAAGGGTTGTAGCGGTTATTTTCCAAGTGAACAATCGTTTCTCTCCGTATTCCTACTTGATCTGCTAAATCTTGTTGAGTCATACCATAAGCTTCCCTTACTTCTTTCAAGTTAGTCTTTATTTTACTTTCTTTCGCCATATTTCATCCCCTTTTTTCAGTGATAAAGTAAGTAATGGCAAATAATAAGAGTAAAAAAGCCACCAAAATATAAAGAAATCCAGCATTCAAAACGAAAACTTTACAGACAGCTATCAATGTTGCAATTCCCAATAATATAAAGATTGCTATTGTAAACAAAATGGAAGAAGACTTTGCAATATTTCTATAAAATCGTTCATCGGGTTCTTCATTAATCCTCTTGAATAAGAAGTAAAACATTAATAACAATTGAACACTTAATCCAATTCCTAACATTATATTCTTAATCAAAGAACCAGGAGTTAGAAGCCAAACTCCAATAGTATAGATTGAGGACGAGAGAAATACAAGCACTGTATATAATTTTGCAGTAATCCCAAACATGTTTTTCTCTTTCTTTTGATAGGTTGATTTTGAGAGGACCGTTACCATCGTACAAACCAAATACGAAGGAAGCCAAGCCGTCGTCATAATAGCACCTTTCGCTAGAATCGGTAGGTGATTCCCCAGCAATAATACTAAACATACAACAATAAGCACGCTAGCGATATAAAGAATCATCTTTAAGTTCTTCGACATTTTCATTTTCTCCATCTCCTTTTAATGTGTTATAAATATATCACATCTTATCTGTTATAAATATATCACATTGTTATAAGAATTTCAAGATGAAGACAAAACTCTAGTAAGATTTTGAACACTTTTCAGAAATCTATACAAAAAACACCTTGCAAACTGCAAAGTGTTTTCGTTTGTATTCTGCTTTCCAGCAACGAATTAACGTTTTGAGAACTGGCTAGCTTTACGAGCTTTCTTAAGACCTGGTTTCTTACGTTCAACCATACGTGCATCACGAGTAAGAAGTCCAGCGCGTTTCAATGAATCGCGGAAGTCTGGATCTACTTGAAGAAGTGCACGAGCGATACCGTGACGGATCGCACCTGATTGACCAGCGTATCCACCACCTACAACGTTAACGTGTACGTCGTATGAACCTTCAGTTGAAGTAACTGCAAAAGGTTGGTTGATAACGAGACGAAGGTCTGCGTGTGGGATGTATTCTTCTACATCTTTTTTGTTAACAGTGATTTTACCAGTACCTGGAACCAAACGTACGCGTGCAACGGCGTTTTTACGGCGTCCTGTACCTGTATATTGTGCTTGTGCCATTATATTAGTGCTCCTTTCCTCTTAGAATTAGATAAGTCCTGAGATATCAAGTACTTCTGGTTGTTGTGCAGCGTGAGTGTGCTCACCGCCAACGAAGACTTTCAATTTCATACCTTGTGCGCGTCCAAGAGTGTTGTGTGGAAGCATACCTTTAACTGATTTTTCGATCAAACGAACAGCATTTTTAGAACGAAGTTCACCTGCTGAGATTTGTTTCAATCCACCTGGGTACATTGAGTGAGTGTAGTAGATCTTATCAGTTGCTTTTTTACCAGTCAATTTAACTTTTTCAGCATTGATAACAATTACGAAGTCACCTGTATCAGTGTGTGGTGTGAAAGTTGGTTTGTTTTTTCCGCGAAGTACGCTAGCAACTACTGCAGAAAGACGTCCAAGTGGCACATCAGTTGCGTCAACGACATACCATTTACGTTCAACTTGGCCTGGTTTAGCCATAAATGTTGTTTTGTTCATGATTTCTCCTATATATAGTTCGATTTTTGTTTACGAGTGATGGGTGTTCCTTCCCATCGAAAAGTATTTGGAAGGTTCCGGGGCCTTTCAAATGGGGTAAACAATACCGTTTAACATAATATCAAAAAAACACGTCCAAGGCAAGTCATTTGGAGGTGTTTTTCTTTTATTTTTTGTATTTTTTTAGTCTCTCATTTTATAAGGTGTAAGACTAGAAATCATGCCTAAATAACCTCTAAGTGAGTACAAACTAATCCTCAGATTCCCAAAAAAGCTGGTCTAAAGTTTTGTCCAGAGTTTTGCAGATAGCAATACACAGATTTATAGTAGGGTTATAATCACCTTTTTCAATAGCTGAGATGGTCTGCCGAGAAACTCCTATAGCATCTGCCAAGCCTTGTTGAGTGAGATCCTTTGCTACACGAGCTGACTTCATTTTTAAATTTTTCATTCAAAAATCCTATTCTTCGTTTTCTAGTTCTTCCAAACGGTTCTTCTTGATTCTTTTAATGATAACCCAGCAGTCACAAATAAGAGTCAAACCCAATGTCAAAAATGCTACACTACTCATAAGATTCTTCCCTATCTTAAACGACTGAAATAGACTTAAAAGGCCCATTAGCGATATAAAATTCCCAAAAGACACATTACCCAGGATAATATGAGCATCTTCTTCTCAAGTTTTTTGTCTAGCAACCATGGATGCCCATTACGTGATACGCTGTGAACTAATACTAGGCACATAGAACCAAAGAAAGTGATGATTAATAGTGACTGCACTAATTCGATGGAGTGGGTCTTACTAGCAACCATAATCGTTACAAATATACCAAGCATGGCTATCCAATAACCTCTAGCAGAAGATTCTCCGCTGATCAACTGAGCACGCTCATCCATCGTGCTAGCTACTTTTTTCTGTGACTTTTTCATTTTGTTTCCTCCATTTTCTAGATTAATTATAGTATTATTTTACACTATGTCAAATATATCATTCATTTTGTATAGATTATCTTTTTATATTCTATTAATCTATCATTTCAGAAAACAAAAAAATCAGATAGGAAAGCCTATCTGACACTTTTTCTATCTAGCTTCTTTACCAATCGTAAAGACGGCTAAAGTATCCGGTCCGACGTGAGTAGAGATGACTGGCCCAAGTGGCATAATGAGAACTTGCTCAATGCCGTCAACTGCTAACAATTGTTCTTTTAGATTCTCCGCCGCTTCAATATCATTGGCATAAGCGACAATTGCTGTGCTATGTCCAATATCCTGGGTAGCTTGTAGGACCATTTCTTTAATGGCTTTTTTACGTCCACGGATTTTGGCCAGAGGAACCAACTTGCCTGAAGCGTCCAACCAAAGAAGGGGTTTGATATTAATCAAACTACCAATAATAGCTGAGCTTTTAGAAAGGCGACCCCCACGCATGAGATGGTAGAGATCATCAACTAAGAAATAGGTCCGTAAACGTGGCAGAATGTCCTCAATCATGGCTTTTGTTTCAGATAAGCTCTTACCTTGGTCACGAGCTTCTGCCGCCAAAATAGAAAGATAACCTTCCCCACCTGCTGCCGCCAGGGTATCTACAATCTCAATGATAGCTTCTGGGTATTCATCCAAAATCATGTCACGCGCCATAACAGCACTTTGATAAGTACCTGAAAGCACTGATGAGAAGGCAATATAGAGAAGAGCATCACCATTTTTAGCATGACGACGAAAAACCTCTTCAAATTGACCAACATTCACCTGGCTTGTGGTTGGCTGACTGCCTTCTTGCATACGTTCTAAGAGACGGTCACTCGTTAAACGGTTAGGGCCAACGGTCTCATAGGCAATATCATCAAGCGTGATGGTCAAACCAACGAGCTCTACCTTATTCTCCTGAGCCCATTTTTCATCTAGATCTGCTGTGGAATCTGTCAAAATATTAAATGTCATATATCCCTCTATTCTATTTCATTTAAAAGGTCCTGTAATTTCCCTAATTGTGCATCGTCCCAAGGACGTAGTTTTGGTGTCTTTAAGTCAATATGTGCCGACATCTTGTCTAGGTCAGACTTAACGGTATTGACACGCTCTTCCAACTCACGCGCCGAAACACGTAAAGCCCCTTGCGAAAAGATAGCCCACTGTTCATTTAAGTCACTAGTTGCCACTTCAACTAGATTTTGAACAGTATTCATCTCAGCCGCTGCGCGCTCAATATAGCTATCTGCTGTCTCATCTTCCTCAGTAAAAATAACACTGATACGATACTGATCATAACGCTGACGGCTCCCTGGAACAAACTGAGCATCAAATACACAGATAATATCAATATGTTCAAAGTTAGCATAATGATTAAGCTTACGAAGCAATGTTTCACGAGCTTGATCAAGCTGATTGGTCTTAAAAAGTTGACGGGTTTCTTGCCAAAAGGCAATCATATTATAACCATCAACTAGAAGTATTCTTTTTTTCATAGTTACAATCGGTTTCGATAAACTTCATACATGAGAACTGCAGCTGCCACACTGGCATTAAGGCTCTGCACATGACCACTCATAGGAATAGTAATCATCTCATCCACTTGCTTCTTGATGTTAGCAGAGATTCCCTTGCCTTCATTACCAATGATAAGGGCAACCTTCCCAGCTGTGTTCCATTTATGAGATGGTGTGCCATCCATATCTGTCCCAAATACCCAGAAGCCTGCTTCTTTAAGTTTATCAAGAGTTTGGCTAAGATTGGTCACTCGAGCAATGGGAATATGTTCCACTGCCCCTGTTGATGTCTTGGCAACGACAGGTGTTACCCCCACAGCACGATGCTTAGGAATAATAACTCCTGTCACCTGAGTAGCATCAGCTGTACGTAGGATAGAACCAAAGTTATGAGGATCGTTGAGTCCATCTAAAATGAGGACTAGAGGATTCTCCTCTTGTTCAGCCTTATCCATAATAACTGAGAGTTCAGAATAAGCGAACTCTGACACACGAAGAACAAAACCTTGATGCACAGCTCCACCTGTCATATCAGACAGGGTTTTCTTAGGTGTCCAAGAGATGGAAACCTTCTTTTCAGCTGCCAAAGCCTTAATAGCATCAACATTTTTCCCTCGAAGATCATCTTGAATATAGAGTTTATTACCAGTATTTGCTTCCAGACTCTCTGTTACGGCATGCACACCATAAACAATGTCTAGACTTGATTCTTTAGTTGTTTTCATAAGCTAATTCTATCATAAAAAAAGCCCTCTTACGAGGGCAAAGCATGTTAAATAAATGTAATTGCTGCTAGGTAAAGCACTAGAAGAACGAGAACAACAGTTGCAGCAGCCAAAGCTTGCTTACCAATTGTATCTGGATCTGAGATTGATTCTGCAATCTTTCTCGCAGCTTGAGTAATGGTTTTACCTGCTGCTTGGAAGATATCAATTGAACCTGTGCTTGTTGAACTATTTCCAGAAATCGCTGAAGACCAACCACTCAAAACCTCAGCAATTTGTTCTGCCAATTGCTGTGTTAGCGCTCTAGTTGTCTCAGCCAACTCATTAACAGCCGTAGCTTGTATATGATTGGCTGTTTCAGTGTAGCTATTTGCACTGGTATTATAAGTAACCGGTACAGTCGTTGTTGATGAATACTGATTCCTACGGTAACTATCAGGTGTCACTGGACGCTCACCTTCATTGAAGACACTGAAGGTTTGTGTCAGGTAATGAATATTGTTATTCGTATCAATCAACTCAAAGGTCATTTTATGAATACCAGTTGTTTGCTCTGCCAAATGGTAGGCACTCAAACCAGCATTGACCTCATCCAGAGTTCCTTCAACAAAGTAACTGTGATGAATTTGTTTGCCATCAAGGACTAGATTAAGGCCCTTAATCTTCTTACCTTCCATCTTGTTAACATCAAAGTTGACGTTAAAGATTTCACCACGTGCTAAATAAAGAATATCTGTATTCCCTGTAACAGCAGGTTGATCTTCAAGAAGCGCTCCAGTACTGTCTCGTTTTGGAACAACGGTATAAACTTCAGAAGTGATTGGAGTTGCTAAGATTTCTGAAGTAAGTCCATCCGTAAAGGTTACCTCTGACGAATAGGTCAAACTCTCACTTTGCAACATAGAAACCACTACAGAAGTTTCAAAGACCTCAGAAGTTGATGATGAATCTTTCCAGCCAACCGTAAGGACAGTTAAGCTATCTTCTGAATTATTATTTAACTGACTCGTTTCTGGAGCCGTAGATGCAAGAGAGCTTGCAGTGCTTGCAGACTCAGAAGCGACTTCAGAAGTTGCAATAGCTTGGCTAGTAGGAGTCGCACTTACAGATGTCGTATGAGAATCCAGTGAAGAATACTCTGATTTTTCTATAACTGCATGTGTATTTCCAGCAAGTTCAGATGTGTATAGTGTGCTTTCACTCTTATACATTGAAGTCACAGCTTGAGACTCTGCAGTCGCTGTAGCCTCATGAGACTTATCATAAGTAAGCACAATATTTGGTTTTGCTTGTTCAGAATCAGATGTTGGGTTTGCATCTCCTCGTTCAGATGCCGCTACTGATCGATCCTCACCAAAAGCCTGGGCACGAGCCTCTTCTGAATGAGGTGTCGTCGTAGAAACACTAGTCTCCACGATATCAACTTGAGAATGTACCTCAAGAAGCCCCTCATCTGTCTCACTTGAAGAGACAACCATCAGTGACGTTGAGGTCACTACTGAACTTACTTGACTCGCTGACTCTGCCTTAGCTCCTACTGAAGAAAAATCAGCCTGAGGAGCAACTGGAGCCGGTGCCTCACTATTAACATAATCTATTTTAGCTTCATCAGGTTTTACCTGAACTTCATCTGCTTTACCTGTTTGAAGCGTAAAGCTAGATAAAATCAAAGCAGCAAAAGTTGTATAGAAAACTTTTTTCTTAGCTATTTCCATTCACCTCCTCATTTTTTAGATGGCCTCATTTACTAATATTATAGACTTTTTTTTTACTTTCTGTCAAATTAGTTTTATTAAAAAACGCTATTATATCGGGGTTTTACACGTGTCAGACATCCCTTAACTTTCTCATTTTCAAGGTGCTAAATATTAGTTTCATCTTATTTTTTATTGTCAAGACGCTGAATTACTTTGATTATCAAATAATCTAAATTTTGAAACTCTGGCTAACTGTTACAATTTTTATAGCCTTTAAACAAAAAATCCTGCTCTCGGCAGAATTTTTAGATTTCTTTTTCAACTTCGTCAATACACCAAGCAATCAGTTCCTCTAAGCGAGCGATATCCTCTGTCATATGAAGATAGCCCATGACTGCTTCGAAGCCTGTTGACATTTTATAAGTAATAACATCTGTATTTTTAGCCTTGGTATGGCTATTCGCATTACGACCTCGTTTATAGATGTCTAGCTCTTTTTCAGTCAAAAGCTCTTGCTCCAGCATTTTTTCAATGAGACTAGCCTGGGCCTTAGCTGAAACATAGCGTGTAGCTAGACGGTGCAGTTGGTTTGGCTTGGTCTGACCTTGAAAAATCAGGTGACGGCGAATGTACAAGGAATAGACAGCATCTCCCTCAAAAGCGAGAGCAATACCATTAATAAGGTTGACATCAAGATGTTTAGTCACGTGTCCACCTCACGCCCTCCTTGGTATCAAGAAGTTTGATACCTTGAGCAGCTAACTCATCACGAATGCGGTCTGCTGTCGCAAAGTCCTTGTTGGCACGCGCCGCTTGACGCTCTTCAATGAGTTTTTCGATATCTTCATCAAGGACTTCTTCTTCGAAAATAATACCGAAGACTTGGAGCATTTTTTCAAAAGCATCCTTAACGGTTTGATCATAATTGCCTGAATTAATCCATTTAGCCATGTCAAACAGAACAGTCACTCCGTTTGCCGTATTAAAATCATCATCCATAGCTTCTTGGAAGGCGTCAAGATAAGTTTGCAACTCAGCTTGATTCACCTGTTCTGTCAACGGAAGACTGTGGGTATTTTTCAAATACTTAAGATTGACTTCAGCATCATGGATAGCTTTTTCTGTAAAGTTAATTGGTTTACGATACTGTTGTGTTGCTAGGAAGAAGCGAAGCACTTGACCATCAACCGTTTGAAGCATATCATGAACGGTCACGAAGTTACCCAAGGATTTTGACATTTTTTCATTATCCACATTGACAAAACCATTATGCATCCAGTAGTTAGCAAAGGTCTTGCCAGTTTTGGCTTCGGATTGGGCAATTTCATTGGTATGGTGTGGAAACTCAAGGTCTGCCCCTCCACCATGAATATCGATAGTATCTCCAAGGATTTCAGTCGCCATAACAGAACATTCGATGTGCCAACCAGGACGACCAGGTCCCCATGGGCTATCCCAAAAAACTTCTCCCTCTTTAGCAGCTTTCCAAAGGGCAAAATCTAGAGGATTTTCCTTACGTTCTGTTTCAGCATCCGTACGTCCGCTTGCACCAATTTCAAGATCTTCCAAGGTCTTGTTAGCCAATTTAGCATAGTTGTTTGACTTAGCTACTCGGAAGTAAACATCACCTTCAGAGACATAGGCAAATCCTTTGTCAACCAAGGTTGACACGAATGCAATGATTTCATCCATGTAGTTAATAACACGTGGATTTTGTGTCGCTGGTTTGATGCCAAGTTGTCCGGTATCTTCCATAAAGGCCGCGATAAACTTGTCCGACAATTCCTTAGTTGAAATACCAGCTTCATTGGCTGCCTTGATGATCTTATCATCTACATCCGTAAAGTTGGAAATATAGTTGACTGTGTAGCCACAATACTCAAAATAACGACGAATAGTATCAAAAGCTACTGCTGAACGGGCATTTCCGATATGAATGTAATTGTAAACTGTTGGTCCGCAGACATACATATTGACAACATTTTCTGTCAAAGGTACAAAATCACGGAGCGAACGCGTCATCGTATCATAAATTTTAATCACTAGAGATTCCTTTCAATTAACTGGAAACTATTTTTTATCTTTGATATGGTTTAGGTACAAACACAAGAGTATAACGAGAATGATAATCCAAATAGCCGCATCTAGCTGACCTTGAGCTAAGAGAGACATAGCTGAAAGAAAACTCCCAACTATATAGAAGACCAAAAAAGGATTGTCCTTGAAGAATTTTTTCATTACTCAAATCTCACTTGTGTCGTTGCTTAAAAACAAGACCGGCCCATAACAGAGCAATGCAAAACCATAAGGCGGCCATACTATAGTCTGCTCTATGTAAAGCAATGTAAACAAGAGCAAGAGGACCCACAACCGTCAATCGAGTCACCTTTGAACTAAAGAGTTTCATCGTTTCCTTTCCTTATAGACGTGATGAATGAAAGCTAGCTGCTTTTAGAAGGTCTTCTAGCTTTTCGCTATAGTATTCACGACCTTCTTCAATATCGTGGATAACTTCTTCATCCTTTTGACCATGAACACGCACAACCTTAGCAGGAACACCAACGACTGTAACATCTTCTGGGACATCCGCAACAACCACAGCTGCCGCACCGACCTTAGCATTCTTTCCAATCTCAATAGGGCCTATGACCTGAGCATGAGCTGAAACCAAGGCACCCTCACGAACAGTTGGGTGACGTTTTCCCACATCTTTACCAGTACCACCTAAAGTGACACCGTGGTAAAGCATAGCACCCTTCTCCACAACAGCTGTCTCACCAATAACAAGGCCAGAGCCATGGTCAATGAAGACACCTTCAGCAATCTGAGCCCCTGGGTGAATCTCAATTTGAGTCCAAAAGCGCCAAAACTGACTATGCATACGCGCTAAGAGTCGACAATGGTGGCGCCAGAGAAAATGTGAGATACGATGAGCAGCCAAGGCTTTTAAGCCAGGGTAGGTTAAAAGAACCTCTAGACTCGTCCGAGCTGCCGGGTCATTTTTCTTTACTATATCAATACTTTCTTTCCACCAACCCATTTAGGTCACTCCTTACATCATTATTGTTATTATTGTTTGCTGTGGCCCTATTATTATTTAAAGTGGAAAGCTACCAACACTAGGTCTACTCGCTATCCCCTTCAAAATAAGACCAGTCGACTAACTCAGGCTGCTCATCAAACGGATTGATGACAATACCTTGAACCTTATCCAACTCATTTTCACCTGTTGAAGGCTGGTAAATTTCTGACAGTGGCCACTGTAAAATCGTCCCTTTAGCCTTACGGAAAGGTAGACCAAAAGTCTCGTTACCGTACCATTTTGCAAAGCTCGTTAAGTTCGTAAACACAGGCACATAACTTTGTCCCTCTGCATTCGACATGGTCGCAAAGAAACGGTCATCCTGGCCATCTTCCTCGCGTTTGTGAATGAAGGCTGGAACAAGATAAATCTTATCTTTAGGAGCTGCCTTTTGATTTTCCTCACCCAAAAGATTATTAAGGGTCTGAGTGAAATAGTTGATAAACTGGATGAGTTCACTGCTTGCAAAAAGAGTGGTATTCGAGAAATCACCATCCTCTTTTAAATTGAAAGCAAGACCAAAAAGCTCTGCCTGAACAAGTTGTGTTAAAACATCTAAGCTCGAACGTTCTACCCAAGTTTGTTCTCGAGCACTCTCTTGAGTAGCTTTGAAAGATTGTAGGTCCTGTTCATTGGTGAAGACAGGAACAACCTTCTTTCCTTCCACTTCAACTGCGTAGAGGTCTTGGGCAGCCAAGACGGGAGTACGTTGTAGGTGATTAACCAAAGCCAGACTAGTCAAAAAGTGGTCTGGTTCCTTTAAAAATTTTTTTAGAGTTTCATCAAAAGCTTGCAATTCTTGATTTTCTGTCATTCTTCTGTCTGTTCTTTCGTTTCTGATTTATCAGGATTTTTCGGTGTTTCACCACTTTCATTATGGTGGCGTGGTTTATGACGAGAACGACGGCGATGTCGCTGCTCTCCTCCATTTTCCCCTTCCTCAAATTTTTCAGGCTTAGGAAGCAAGGCCTTGATTGAGGCATCGATACGTCCTTTTTCATCGATTTTGATAATCTTAACAGTTACCGTACCCCCAACTTTAACCACATCTTCGACATGCTCAGTACGTTCCCAAGCTAGTTCTGAGATGTGGATGAGAGCATCTGTCTTATTGAAAAGGTGGACGAAGGCACCGAACTTTTCAATACGCACAACGGGTACAGTGTAAACTTCTCCAACCTTAGCTTCACGTACAAGATCAGAGATGATAGTTTTAGCACGGTTAATGGCATCCTGATCACTAGAGAAAATCTGAACAAGACCTTCTTCATCAATATCAATAGTGACACCAGTCTCAGCGATAATCTTGTCAATAGTTTCGCCACCTTTACCGATGACAACCTTGATCTTGTCAACAGGAATCTGAATACTGTCAATCTTAGGTGCTGTTGGTGCCAATTCTGGACGTGGCTCAGCGATTGCTGACTCAATAACATCAAGAATTTCAAAACGAGCTACCTTTGCCTGAACCAAAGCCTCTTCGAGAATGGCCGGTGTAATACCCGAAATCTTAATATCCATCTGAAGAGCTGTAATTCCTTGACGTGTACCAGCTACCTTAAAGTCCATATCTCCAAAATGATCTTCCAAACCTTGAATATCAGTTAGGACAGTGTAGTTAGTACCATCTGAGATAAGTCCCATGGCAATACCTGCAACAGGTGCCTTAATCGGTACACCACCAGCCATAAGCGCCAAGGTTCCTGCACAAATAGAAGCTTGTGATGAAGAACCATTTGACTCCAAGACTTCGGCTACCAAACGGATCGCATAAGGGAACTCTTCAACACTTGGGAGAACCTGAGCAAGGGCACGTTCACCCAAGGCTCCGTGACCAATTTCACGTCGACCTGGTGCACCATAACGCCCTGTCTCACCCACTGAATACTGAGGAAAATTATAGTGGTGAAGGAAACGTTTCTTATACTCTGGATCCAAACCATCAACAAGTTGTGTATCACTCATAGGTGCCAAAGTCAAAACTGACAAGGCTTGAGTTTGACCACGTGTAAAGAGACCTGAACCATGAACCTTAGGAAGAAAGTCAATCTCTGCGTCCAAAGGACGGATTTCATCCACACGACGGCCATCTGGACGAACCTTATCCTCGGTAATGAGACGGCGCACTTCAGCATGTTCCATCTGCTCAAGGATTTCTGCCACATCACGCAGAATGGTTTCCTTATCTTCATCTTCTGCAAAGCGTTCTTGATAAGAAGCGAGGACTTCTTCTTTTACAGCCTGAGTTGCTGCTTCACGCGCCAGTTTTTCTTCCACCTGAACAGCCTTAGCTAATTGATCATAATAAGCTGTTTCGATTTCGACTTTCAAATCAGCATCAACTTGTAGAAGTTCAACCTCAGCCTTTTCCTTACCAACAGCTGCAACGATATAATTTTGGAAATCAACCAACTCTTGAATAGCCTCATGTCCCTTCAAGAGTGCTTGCAACATAATATCCTCAGACAATTCCTGGGCACCTGACTCTACCATATTGATAGCTTCCTTGGTACCTGCCACTGTCAAATCTAAAAGTGAAACTTCCTTATCCGCTGCACTTGGGTTGATGATGAAATCTTCTGCAGCATAGGCCACTTGAACCCCAGCAATCGGACCATTGAAAGGAATATCAGAGATAGAAAGAGCTAAAGAACTCCCAAACATAGCCGCCATCGGAGCACTAGCATTCTCATCATAAGAGAGGACGGTGTTAATGACTTGAACTTCGTTACGAAAGCCCTCCGCAAACATAGGACGAATAGGACGGTCGATGAGGCGAGCAGTCAAAGTGGCATCTGTTGAAGGACGACCCTCACGCTTATTAAAGCCACCCGGGAACTTACCAGCTGCATACATTTTTTCCTCATAATTAACCTGTAAAGGAAAGAAATCTGCAGTTGCCATCTTTTTAGACATAACAGCTGTTGATAATACAGTTGTATCTCCATAACGCACGACGACAGCACCATTAGCCTGCTTGGCTACCTGCCCAACTTCAACGACAAGCGGGCGTCCTGCAAAGGTCATCTCAAAAGTTTGTTTAGCCATGTTTGATCCCTCTTTTTATCCATGACCAGCCCTTAAAAAAACGAACCGGTCAACTTTATGTCATTCATTTGATATAACTTTCATTTTACCATAATATAGTCAAAAATGGCAGAGCTCCGGCATAAGTTAGCGCCCAAGTCTCCCTTTCTCTCAGATATTTAAGTCGTTTTGTGATATAATAAACACTTATGAGAGACAAAGGAATGACTATGAAAAAATTACAACACATCATTATGATTGCCTTAATCTTACTAGGCCTAGTAACACCTGCTCTAGCACAAGAACAGACAGATAACTTCAATGTTTCTGCTAAACATGCGATTGCTATCGAAGCAACTACTGGGAAAGTCCTCTATGAAAAGGACGCCACTACTCCTGATGGTGTGGCTTCAATGACTAAAATCCTAACAGCCTACATGGTCTATAAAGCAGTTGACCAAGGAAAAATTACCTGGGACACTGAAGTAGATATTTCAGACTATCCTTTCAACTTAACCGTTGATTCAGAAGTTTCAAATGTCCCACTAGATTCCCGAAAATACACTGTTAAACAGCTCCTGGATGCCACCCTCATTTCCAGCGCTAACAGTGCTGCTATTGCTCTAGCTGAAAAAATCTCAGGATCAGAGAGTGCCTTTGTTGACACTATGACAGCCCAACTTAAAGAATGGGGCATTACAGATGCTAAATTATTTAACGCTTCTGGCCTAAACAATAAATACCTTGGGGATAACCGCTATCCTGGCTCTAAAGCAGATGACGAAAATACTATGAGCGCTCTAGATGTTGCCATTATTGCAGACCACCTCATCAAAGACTATCCTCAGGTACTTGAAATCACCAAGCAAACCGAAACTGATTTCGAAGGTGACAACAAATTAACGACGCACAACTACATGTTGGAGGGGCAAGACAACTACCGTGAAGGCGTTGATGGACTCAAGACTGGAACAACTGAACTTGCAGGGGCATCCTTTGTAGCCCACGCCAATGAAAATGGCATGAGTTTAATTACCGTTGTTATGAATGCGGACAATGGCGGAGAAGATGAAGCAGCCAGATTCACGGCCACAAATGAGTTGCTAGATTATGTGACTCAAAACTGGAAAATCAAAACCCTCAACACCAAGGGACAAATCGTCAAGAAAAATGATATTAAGGTAGCCGATGGAGACAGTCAAACCATCTCTGCTAAACTCGAGTCAGACCTTACAGTCGTTCAAAAAATAAACAGCAAAAATGATGCTGTTAAAATCAAAGCAAAAACTATAACAGCCCCTATCAAAAAAGGTGACACTATTGGAACAGCGACCTTTGATGATAAGGATCTCGTTGGAACAGGTTACATCTCTGATCCACCTCAAATTTCTGTAACAGCTAACCAATCTATCAAGAAAAGTTTCTTCTTAAAAGTTTGGTGGAACCATATCGTTAATTTCTTTACAGGAAACAAGTAAACACAAAACTACCTTTTAGATATCAAAAGGTAGTTTTATCTTGCTTTAAAAATTATTCTTGTAAGTAAAAGCTCCTTCTCAACACCTTAAGTTCCTCTCAAAATGTGGTATAATAAATATCCAAAACACATGAAGGAACAAACCATGAAAAAACTGATTACGCTTATGATGACCTTCTTACTCTGTCTGGGTAGCGTAGCCCCTGCTTTTGCAACAGATAAGAAAAAAGGATATAATGCCGCAGCCAAACATGCCATCGCTGTCGAAGCTAATACTGGCAAAATTTTATACGAAAAAGATGCAACCACCTCTACGGGGATTGGCTCTATTACCAAGCTTCTAACAGCCTATATGGTTTATAAAGCGGTAGATCAGGGAGACCTCAAGTGGAACAGCAAAGTTGACATTTCTGACTACCCCTTTGAACTAACTGTCAGTACCGGAGTATCTAATATTCCACTAGACGCCCGCAAATACACTGTCAAACAACTTCTTGACGCAACTCTTATTTCCAGTGCCAACAGTGCATCTATTGCTCTAGCCGAGGAAATCGGAGGAACCGAAAGTAAGTTTGTCGACATGATGAAAGCCCAACTTAAAGATTGGGGTATCACTGATGCCAAGATTGTCAATGCCTCTGGTCTCAATAATTCTTACTTAGGTGACAATATCTATCCAGGCTCTAAATCAGACGAAGAAAATACCATGAGTGCTAAAGATGTTGCTATCATTGCACAACACGTAGTGAAAGAATATCCTGAAATTCTCGATATCACTAAAAAAACTGAAGCTGATTTTGATGGTGTCAACAAACTCAAAACCTTCAACTATATGCTCAAGGGACAACCTAGTTACCGTAAAGGAGTGGATGGCCTAAAAACAGGGACCACTGATTTAGCCGGTGCTTCCTTCGTGGCCCACTCAAATGAAAGTGGCATGAGCATTATCACAGTCATTTTGAATGCTGATAATACCGATACTGATGACTACGCCCGTTTCACTGCAACCAATGACCTACTTAATTACGTAGTCTATCATTGGGAAAGCAAGACCATTGCCAAAAAAGGACAAGCCATCGGTAAAAGCCAAGCCCCTGTCCTTGATGGGAAATCTAAGCAAGTCACTGCTGTTGCTAAGTCTGACTTTAATATCATCCAAAAAATAGATGCTAACAATAGTAAACATATTAAAGTTACTACAAATCAAGTCCAAGCCCCTGTCAACTCAAGTGACAAGGTTGGAACTGCTACCTTTGAAGATAAGTCACTTGTAGGAGAAGGTTACTTGCCTAACCAAGGTATGCCTAGCATGGAACTGGTTGCTGGTAAAGAAGTTAAGAAAAGCTTCTTCCTCAAGGTCTGGTGGAATCACTTTGTCAACTTTGTCAACGAAAAACTCTAATTATTACAGTCGAGCTTTGCTCGGCTTTTTCTTTTACCCCATCTTTACAGAAAGATTGACTCTATCTTGACTCCTATTGACACAAAAAAAGACAGACTACACCTGTAATCTGTCTATTTGTTTGATTTTTACACTACTGTAAAGGTTAATTTATCTTTCGAGCAGCCGATTTTAAGAGTTTGTCCACTAACTACTTGACCACCTAGTAAGAGCTCAGATAACTTGTCCTCCACTTGAGTTTGAATCGTGCGACGTAATGGACGAGCACCCATCTCAACATCATAGCCATCTTTAGCTAAATGCTTGAGAGCAGCTGGTTGGAATTTCAAGTCAATCCCTTTTTCAGCCAAAGCTGATACCAACGGTTTCATCATAATCTTGACAATCTCACGAAGTTGCTCTTCCTCTAGACTATGGAAGACAACCTTCTCATCAATACGGTTGATAAACTCTGGACGGTAGGCCTTCTTAAGTTCTTCCATGATACGTGACTGCATTGCTTGGTGATTATGAGAAATGTCTTGGGCACCAAATCCAATAGTCTTATCATCACGAAGAGCAGTCGCTCCCAAGTTCGAAGTCATAATGATAATGGTATTTGAGAAATCGACTTTACGACCTCGACTATCCGTCAAGACACCATCATCCAAAACCTGTAAGAGGATGTTGAAAATATCTGGGTGAGCCTTTTCCACCTCGTCAAAGAGGAGAACTGAGTAAGGCTTATTGCGAACTTTCTCTGTTAATTCACCACCCTCATCATATCCAACATAACCTGGAGGAGCACCATTAAGGCGGCTAGCCGCAAATTTTTCCATGTATTCTGACATGTCAAAGCGAAGCAAAGCTGACTCATCATCAAAGAGAACTTCCGCCAAAGCCTTGGCCAACTCTGTCTTACCAACACCAGTAGGTCCAAGGAACATGAAGGAACCAATCGGACGTTTTCCAGTACGAATACCTGACTGGTTACGACGAATAGCACGACTAATCGCTGAAACTGCTTCGTCTTGACCAATAACACGTTTATGAAGCTCTGCTTCCAGATTCAAGTAACGCTTGCTATCTGCCTGAGTCATCTTCTCAACAGGAATACCTGATAGACGACTAAGGGTTTGCATAATCTGATCTGCATCTACCAAGGCAGGTTCTGGTAATTTTGCTTTTTGGCTAGCTTTATATTGTTTAACAGCAGCCTTCATATCACCAGATAGAAGCGCTTCATCCAAAGGCGTTATCTCACGTTTGGCTTCTTTTTTGATACGACCTTGAACAGTTGCACTCGCTTCATCTAAAAGATCAATGGCAGAGTCAGGCAAGTTTTTACTCGTCAAATAACGGTGGGCTGCCTTGACTGCTGTCTCAACCGCCTCATCAGTAATCGTTACACGATGATAGTCTTCATAAGACGAACGTAGGCCTTTTAGAATATCAATCGCCTCAGGTACACTTGGCTCCTCAATTGTAATCTTAGCAAAACGGCGAGAAAGAGCTGCATCTTTCTCAATATGCTTCTGGTACTCAGCTTGAGTAGTTGCTCCAACCATATGAAGAGTTCCACGTGCTAGAGCGGGTTTCAAAATATTCGCCGCATCTAAGGTGCTATCAATACCTGAACCAGAACCAATAATCGTATGCAATTCGTCAATAAAAAGAATGATTTTTCCATCAGCTTCAATCTCATCAATGATCTGATTCATACGTTCTTCGAAATCGCCACGGAAACGTGTTCCTGCAACCACACTCATCATATCAAGCTCTAAGATACGCATATCAGCCAACTCAAAAGGTACTTCGCCTGAAGCAATACGCTGTGCTAAGCCAAGCGCAAGTGCCGTCTTACCAACACCTGCTTCACCCACAAGAACTGGGTTATTCTTCGTTTTACGACTCAAAACCTGAATCATGCGTGAAATTTCTTTCTCACGTCCAATAACAGGATCAAGAGCACCTGACTCGGCTACTGCCGTTAAGTCCTTGGTATAATCTGACAGTTCCCCAGTAGAAGATTGAGGAGGCTGCATCATATTAGCAAAATTTCCTGATGCCTTTGATTTTTTAGGCTTACGAAGGTCATGAATGGCCTTCAAATCTTGCTTACTAAGACCTGCGTAACGCTCCAAAGAACGTCGTAAATCGATAATACGAGGCTTATCGCTGTCATCCTTATATTGAAAACCAGCAACTTCAAGGAGACGACAAACCATCAAATCCTTATGAAGAAGGAAGGCCATCAATACATGTTCAGACCCTACCTCTACAGCACCAGTCACACTAGCAATTCCCTCTGCCTCTTGCAACATAACCTCTAAAGCATGTGACTGTGCACGTAAATCGATAATATCGGATTCAGACAAGTCTTTTGGACTTTTCTCCATCGCTAGTACAGCGGCTGTCTCAATCTCTTCCGCACGAATACGGTCCTCAAAATCAGTAAATGTTAGGTAGGCTACAGATCCTGGAACCTCAACCATAGCCAGAAGCACATGCCAAGTCTCCAAGAAAGGACTTCCAAAACGCTCTGCCTCAAGCTGAGCACGATGGAAAATGGCCTGCATTTTTCTTGAATATGTCGTCATCTAATTTCCTTTTCTATCCAATCTAAGTAATAGCGAGCGTAGAATACGCGAACGAATAGCAGCCGCATCTTCGCCTAAAACATCATCACTAGCAGTTGCTAAAATCAAATTTCCCTCACGTTCAGTGATGATTTTTTCATCAAAAAGCAACTGAATCAAGTCTGTAAATACCTGCTCGCTGAGCTGATCTGCCAAGTTCTGAAGCAAATCATTAATCATGTGGTGCTTGTCGGAGAATCTGACCTTGACGATACGAATATAACCGCCACCTCCACGTTTACTCTCAACAATATAACCACGACTTTCTGTAAAACGAGTCTTAATAACATAGTTAATCTGACTCGGTACAACTTGAAAAGTATCTGCTAAGTTCGAGCGTTGAATCTCAGCAATTCCAGACTGGCCCAGCAATTCTTTAATATATTCTTCTATACTATCTGATGTATTTCTTGCCATCTTAATTCCTCCAGTCTAATTTGACTATAACTGACTATTATTATACCAAAAATGTCAGCTCATGGGAAACTATACCTTCAAAAAGCTTTTTAAAGTTGTCATTAGAGACCATATAAGATACAATAAATAAGACTGGAATATTAGGTAACTTAAGGTGTTTGATTCAAATTTTCTATCCACTTTAACAGGCTGAAACCCACCTAATCCAACAAGTACTTTTTAGCACTTTCGCAGTAGTACTAGTCTTATCACTCTTGATAAAGCTCATCTCACTTTGAGTCTTATCTCTTATTTTATTTCCCTATGAAAGGTTACTCATGAAATACATCATTGCACTCTTAATCTCTATGATTCCTTTAGTTGAGCTCCGTGGAGCCGTACCTGTCGCTATCGCCTCAGGTATTCCTTGGTGGCAAGCCCTAATTCTTTGTGTCATTGGGAACATGATTCCAGTTCCAATTATCTTTTTCTTCGCCCGCCGTGTTCTCGAATGGGGGGCAGACAAACCTCTAATTGGTGGCTTCTTTACCTGGTGTCTTAAAAAAGGTCACAGTGGGGGCCAAAAACTTGAAAAAGCTGCCGGAGATAAGGGAATCTTCTGGGCCCTTCTACTTTTTGTGGGAATTCCGCTTCCAGGAACAGGAGCTTGGACTGGTACCTTAGCAGCATCTATCCTAGATTGGGACTTTAAACGTAGTGTTATTGCTGTTATGCTTGGGGTTATCCTTGCAGGTATCATCATGGGAACACTCTCTCTTCTACTTGGTGTAAATACCTTCGCTCATTAATTAGTTTTTCAACGTCTGGGGCATGCTCAGACGTTTTTTTAATAGCAACAAAAAAGAAGCTACGATTCATTCACGTAACTTCTTTTCTTTTTATCTAGCAACTAGAATTAGTTGTTAAGAGCTGCTGCCATTGTAGCTGCAACTTCTGATTCAAAGTCGTTAGATGCTTTTTCGATACCTTCACCAACTTCAAAGCGAACGAATTCTACTACTGAAGCGTTTACTGATTCAAGGTAAGCTTCAACTGTTTTGCTGTCGTCCATGATGTAAACTTGAGCAAGAAGTGTGTATGCTTGGTCAACTTTAGTGTTGTCAAGCAAGAAGCGGTCCATTTTACCTGGGATGATTTTATCCCAGATTTTTTCTGGTTTACCTTCAGCAGCCAACTCAGCTTTGATATCTTCTTCAGCTTGAGCAAGAACAGCATCAGTCAATTGAGCTTTAGAACCATATTTAAGGTGTGGAAGAGCTGGTTTGTTAACCATAGCGCGGCTTTCGTTATCTTGATCGATAGCGTGGTTAAGTTGTGCCAATTCATCTTTAACAAATTGTTCGTCCAATTCAGTGTATGAAAGAACAGTTGGTTTCATCGCTGCAATGTGCATTGAGATTTGTTTTGCAAGAGCGTCATCTCCACCTTCGATAACTGAAACAACACCGATACGTCCACCGTTGTGTTGGTAAGCTCCGAAGTGTTGCGCATCAGTTTTCTCAACAACTGCAAAACGACGGAATGAAATCTTTTCACCGATAGTAGCTGTAGCAGTTACGTATGCAGCTTCAAGAGTTTCACCTGAAGGCATAGTCAATGCAAGTGCTTCTTCGTTGTTAGCTGGTTTACCTTCAGCAATTACTTTAGCTGTTTCGTTTACCAACTCAACGAATTGAGCGTTCTTCGCAACGAAGTCAGTTTCAGCATTAACTTCAACAACTGCTGCAACGTTACCGTTAACGTAAACACCAGTCAAACCTTCAGCTGCAACACGGTCAGCTTTCTTAGCTGCTTTAGCCATACCTTTTTCGCGAAGCAATTCGATCGCTTTTTCGATATCACCTTCAACTTCAACCAATGCTTTTTTAGCGTCCATGACACCAGCACCAGATTTTTCACGCAATTCTTTAACAAGTTTAGCTGTAATTTCTGCCATTTTGTTTTTCTCCAAATTTATTTTATCAAACTAAGGGGCAGGGCTGAGCCCCGCCCCTTAGGTGTTTGTCGTATCTTTAGTGGGCATCGAGCCCAAACCAATCTTAAAGATTAGTTGTTGTCACCTTCGACAACTTCAACGATTTCTTCGATTGAATCAGCTGCAGCTGCTTCTTGGAAATCTGCAGAAGCATCTTCACCTTGGTTACCTTCGATGATAGCATCAGCCATTTTTGAAGTGATCAATTTAACGGCACGGATAGCGTCATCGTTAGCTGGGATGATTACATCGATCTCATCTGGATCAGCGTTTGTATCAACCATCGCTACAACTGGGATACCAAGTTTTTTAGCTTCTTTAACAGCGATTTGTTCTTTGTGTGGGTCAACGATGTAGATTACATCTGGAATGCGAGGCATATCTTCGATACCACCCAAGAATTTTTCAAGACGTGCACGTTGTTTGTTAAGAAGTGCAACTTCTTTCTTAGGAAGAACTTCGAAAGTTCCATCAGCTTCCATTTGTTTGATTTCTTTCAAACGAGCGATACGTTTTTGGATAGTATCCCAGTTTGTAAGAGTACCACCCAACCAACGGTGGTTGATGTAGTATTGACCAGCACGAGTTGCTTCTTCAGCTACTGCTTCAGCTGCTTGTTTTTTAGTACCAACGAACAAGATTACTGCATCGTTAGCTGCTGCTTCACGAACAAATTCGTAAGCTGTATCAGCCATTTTTACAGTTTGTTGCAAGTCGATAACGTGGATTCCGTTACGTTCTGTGAAGATGTACTTAGCCATCTTAGGATTCCAGCGACGAGTTTGGTGACCGAAGTGAACACCAGCCTCAAGAAGTTGTTTCATTGAAATTACTGCCATGAGTATTTCTCCTTAAAAATTGTTTTTTCCTCTTCTAAGCTTTAGACTTGCAGTCCCACCCTGCGGCAACAAGACCACAATCGGCTTAGAATGAGTATTTGTCACTTTACGCAACTATAGTAGTTTATCAAAAAAAGTGACATTTGACAAGCTCTAAAATCAGGCTAACCATTAGAAAAAAATTACCCGCATTAAAATTGCAATCGTTTTCTTTGAGGTTGATAAGTATTTTGTTTATAATTAGGCTATCAAAAATAGAGGAGGACATTATTTTGTCATTAGTCGGAAAAGAAATTATTGAATTTTCAGCACAAGCTTACCACAACGGGGAATTCATTACTGTTACAGATGAAGATGTTAAAGGAAAATGGGCTGTTTTCTGCTTCTACCCTGCAGATTTTTCATTTGTCTGCCCAACTGAACTCGGTGACCTTCAAGAACAATATGAAGCTCTTAAATCTCTTGGTGTAGAGGTTTACTCGGTCTCTACTGACACTCACTTTGTTCACAAAGCTTGGCATGATGACTCAGATGTTGTTGGAACTATTACTTACCCTATGATTGGAGATCCTTCACACCACATCTCACAAGGCTTTGATGTTCTTGGAGAAGATGGCCTCGCACAACGTGGTACATTTATCATTGATCCAGATGGCGTTATCCAAATGATGGAAATTAACGCTGATGGTATTGGACGTGATGCAAGCACTCTTATTGATAAAGTTCGTGCTGCTCAATATATTCGTCAACATCCAGGTGAAGTTTGTCCAGCCAAATGGAAAGAAGGAGCTGAAACACTTACTCCTAGCTTAGATCTTGTAGGTAAAATTTAACAACCAGGGGGTATCCATGGTCTTAGATAAAGAAATCAAGACGCAATTAGCACAATATTTAAATTTACTAGAATCTGATATTGTATTACAAACAGATTTAGGGGATGATGATAATTCTCGAAAAGTGAAGGAATTTCTTGACGAGATTGCCGCTATGTCTGACCGCATTAGTCTTGAATCAACACATTTAAAACGTCAACCTAGTTTTGGTATTGCACAAAAAGGGCAAAAAAGTCGTGTTATTTTCTCAGGCTTACCAATGGGCCACGAATTCACATCTTTCATTTTAGCTCTCTTGCAAGTTTCTGGTCGTCCACCAAAAGTTGATGAGGACACTATCGAACGTATCAAGAAGATTGATAAACCCATCGACTTAGAGACTTATGTTTCATTAACTTGTCACAATTGTCCAGACGTTGTTCAAGCCTTTAATATAATGGCTGTTTTGAACCCAAATATCACTCACACCATGATTGAAGGTGGTATGTATCAGGATGAGGTCAAAGCCAAAGGTATCATGTCTGTTCCTACGGTTTACAAAGACCAAGAAGAATTTACATCTGGTCGTGCAACCATTGAACAGCTTGTTGAAAAATTGGACGGACCACTTGATGCTGATGCTTTCGCTGATAAAGGTGTCTATGATGTTTTGGTTATTGGTGGTGGTCCTGCTGGAAACAGTGCGGCCATTTATGCTGCCCGTAAAGGTTTAAAAACTGGTCTTTTAGCAGAAACCTTTGGTGGACAAGTTATCGAGACAGTCGGCATTGAGAACATGATTGGTACGCTATATACAGAAGGTCCTAAGTTAATGGCCCAAGTTGAGGAGCATACGAAATCTTATGATGTTGATATCATCAAAAGTCAATTAGCTACTGGCATCGAAAAGAAAGAACTTATTGAAGTGACACTGGCTAACGGTGCCGTTTTAAAATCCAAAACTGCTATCCTAGCTCTCGGAGCCAAATGGCGTAATATCAACGTTCCTGGCGAGGAAGAATTCCGCAATAAAGGGGTTACTTACTGCCCACACTGTGATGGTCCTCTATTTGAAGGAAAGAATGTTGCAGTTATCGGTGGTGGTAACTCAGGTTTGGAAGCGGCTTTAGATTTAGCAGGCATTACTAAACATGTTACGGTCTTAGAGTTCTTACCTGAATTAAAGGCAGATCAAGTCTTACAAGAACGAGCTGCTAAAACTGATAATCTAACCATTCTTAAGAACGTTGCAACCAAAGAAATTGTTGGTCAAGATCATGTAACTGGTTTGAATTACGTTGAGCGTGATACAAACGCAGAAAAACATCTTGATCTTGAAGGTGTCTTTGTTCAAATTGGTCTTGTACCAAGTACTGCTTGGCTCAAAGATAGTGGCATTGAACTCAATGAGCGCCAAGAAATTATCGTTGATAAATTTGGTTCAACAAATATCCCTGGTATTTTTGCTGCAGGTGACTGTACAGATAGCGCCTACAAGCAAATCATTATCTCCATGGGGTCTGGTGCTACAGCTGCTATTGGAGCCTTTGATTACTTGATTAGACAATAATCAACACTAACATGTTAGTAATCAATCTACAACAGTTATAATTAATATGAAGAGGTTGAATGTCTTTCAACCTCTTTATGTTTCTTGTAAATAGGCAGTTTGAATAATCAACCAGTCAATTTGATGAAAGAGACTTGACGAATCTTTTTTTTTTCGATAGAATGGTATTTGTTATGGCGGTATAGCCAAGTGGTAAGGCACGGCTCTGCAAAAGCTTGATCGTCGGTTCAAATCCGTCTACCGCCTTCATAATACGAAGACACCTTAGGGTGTCTTTTTTTCATTATTGCATCTTGAATATACAATATAAGTGCACAATAAAAAC